>NZ_JAMYLQ010000002.1:0-505745 GCF_040318115.1 Mesorhizobium sp. M1312
CCGTGGGGGTTCGGGTCACATTGCGACGTTTGTCGTTAATCACGCCAACCTCAATTTTTAAAATTTTATTAAATGCCTTCCCCGGGGGGCGCGCCGCCCCCCGCGCTTTCCACGCCGGGGGGCGCGACTATGCTATGGGCAGTGCCAAATGCGAACAATCAGCAGACTTTTCGATTCCCGCGACCAGGCAGCGCGTGCGGTAGCCGCGCTTCAGGCAGCAGGAGTTTCTCACGAACAGATCAGCGTCATCGGACCTTACGATGACGAAATCAGCGCTGCCTTGCGCGGTCCGGGCGGTGCCGCGCTTGGCGCGGCAGCTGGTCTGTTAATCGGCCTGGGTGCTTTTGGAGCTACCGGCATTGATCCTGTTGGAGCGGCGGCTGGCATGGTCCTCGTTGGTGCGGCCTGCGGCGGCTTTGCTGGTGGGCTTCTCCAGACATCCGCCGATCTTGCCAAAAAGCCGAGTGAGCCGGACGTTGTACAAGGCGTCATTTTTGTGGTGGCGCATGTCGATGAAAACCAGGCCGATACCGCGCAGGGAGTGCTCGAAAATCCCGCTCACGTACTGCAACTCGTGGCCACGGTCGGGTGAGATACGTCGGGTTGGTGTCGCGCAGGCCACGAGGCGCATTCAGATCGGCACTTTTCGCTGAGCCGTCAGTGTTCCCTCCGGCCGTTCACGAGGCGGGAATCGTCTGCTCGACCAGATTGACGTAATAGCGCAGCACGATCGGCACGATTTCGTCATTGAAGACGTAGCGATCGCCATGCAGCCCCTCACCCGGGCCGACATCGCCGACGCCGACCCACGCGTAGCAGCCGCCTGCCTCGCGGACCATGAAGGCGAAATCCTCGCAGCCGAGGCTGGGGCTGAACTCGGTCGCGACGTTCTCCCTCCCGACGGTGGCGGCGGCCGCTTCGACGGCGCGGCCCGTAGCAATCCCGGTGTTGATCAGCGGCGGATAGCCCTTCTTGTAGTCGAGCGTGGCCTTGAGCGAATGGGCCGCGCCAATGCCCCGGGCGATCTCGCCGATCAGCTTCTCGCAATGATCGGAATGACCGGGCTCGAAAAACCGGCAAGTGCCTTGCAGCCAGACCTTGCTAGGCACGATGTTGCCGACATTGCCGCCATGGATCTGGGTGAGGCTGACGACCAGCGCGCTTTGCGGATCGACCGAGCGGCTGACAATGCGCTGGACGGCCTGGACAAAGGCGCCCGCGGCCAGGATCGGGTCGTCGCCGCGCTGCGGCATGGCGGCATGCGCGCCAAGACCCTCGAAGGTCAGCTCGAAATTGTCGACAGCCGCCATCTGCGCTCCAACGCGAGCGGCGATCGTCCCCAGCCTGACGCCCGGCCAGTTGTGGACGGCATACATCGCCTCGACTGGGAAACGCCTAAACAGGCCATCTTCGATCATGCGCAAGCTGCCGCCTTCATTTTCTTCGGCTGGCTGGAAGATGAAGTAGACGATGCCGTCGAAGGCGCGGGATTGGCTGAGCAGCCTGGCGGCGCCGAGCAGCATGGCTGTGTGGCCGTCATGGCCGCAGGCGTGCATCACGCCCTCATTCCTGGAGGCATAGGGCAAGCCGGTCCTCTCGACGACCGGAAGCCCGTCCAGCTCGGCGCGGAGACCGATGGCGCGCGTGCCCGTGCCGCCGCGCAGGACGCCGACAATCCCGGTGCCGCCGATCCCCTCATGCACCTCGTCGAAGCCGAATGCGCGCAGTTTCTCGGAAACGAAACGTGCCGTTTCGTTCTCATCGAATCCGAGTTCGGGATTGGAATGGATATGGTGGCGCCAGGCTATCACCTCTGGCGTCAAGGGGGCGATAGGGTCAGTATGCAGCATGATGCTCCTTCCACGCCGGCAAAGGGCGGTTTGATCCGGGATCACGATAGAAGGTCGCGCAAGAGGCGTCTTGAACCAGATTGACCGCAGCAGGGACGAGAACGTGCAAGCGCCAGAGACCAGCAAATACTGGCGCCATCCCTGCTTCCCTGACCTTGGCCTGTTCAAGGCGCGCTTCACGCAGCACCGTTACGAACTGCACACCCATCCAACCTATGTGATCGCGGTGATTACGTCTGGCTGCGAACGCATCCGCATCGGACGCCACAGCGTTCTCGCTCCGGCAGGCACCATTGCCGTCGTCAATCCCGAGGAGTGGCATGACGGCGAACAAGGTGCGGATGAAGGCTGGGCCTATCGGACGTTTTATCCATCGGTGCCGCTGATGGCGGGGCTCGCCCGCGAGTTGGGCGGAGATGGCGCGCCGATCTTCTCGCACGCGATCATCGAGGACAGCGATCTCGCCGCAGCGTTGGCGGCGGCGCATGAAGGCTCGACGTCCCAGGACACGACGCAGGCCGAGACGTCGCTGCTGGCCGCCCTGAGGCGTCTCATCGTTCGGCATGGCGATTGGAGCGGGCGAACCGAAGAAATCGATAGCTCGGGATCGCGACAGAGGTTCTCGCTCTACGAGGACGTTATCGAAAGCGAACTTGGCTCGCAGCTCGACCTGCAGCGGCTTGCCGACGCCGCGCGCGTCACCCGGTTCCAGGTCATCCGGGATTTCAAGAAGGCGATTGGCCTGACGCCCGCAGCCTATGTCCGGGACCGGAGATTGCGTCGCGCCTGCACCTTGATTGAACAGGGGCTCGGCCTCGCCGATGCCGCCATCGCAGCAGGTTTCGCCGACCAGAGCCATCTTTCCCGCACGTTCCGGGCGACGCGCGGCATGACGCCTGGGATGTTCAGGAGAGCAGGCTAGGCGCTCCTAAACAGACAAGCTTGCGTGCGAATGCTCCCCGCGCAATGCTGACGCAACTCGGGAGGAATCATGCGAAAAATCTTGGCATCTGCGCTGCTGCTAACGGCAGCCCTGTCCGCAACCGCCGCGCACGCGCTGGACGCCAGCGGCACCCCGGTTGTCGTGACCCCGCTTGCCTCACGCACCGAGACGGCGTCCGGCCAGCCGATCACGCTGCCGCAGAAAAACGTGCAGGTCCTGGTTTCGTCCTTTGAGATTGCGCCGGGCGCGACCTTGCCGGTCCACAAGCACCCGTTTCCACGCTATGCCTATGTCCAGGGTGGAACGCTTCAGGTCACCAATGTCGAGACCGGCAAGAGCACCACATACAAGTCAGGGGATTTCATCGTAGAAATGATCGGGCAGTGGCATCAGGCGACCAATGTCGGCGTCGATCCGGTCAAGCTGCTGGTCATCGACCAGGTCGAAGAAGGCACCCAGAACACGGTGTTGCGCCAGTAGGCTGGCAACATCGGCGGTTACCAGCCGGCTGCTCACTTCGCCGCCGCGCTCACCCGGTCCGCGGCGGCGGCCAGCACGGCGCGGTCGCCCTCCTCGTACAGGCGGCGGATGGAGATGGCATTGACGCGCCAGCCTTCGGGTGTCCGCACCAGCCGGTGGAGATAGCTGGCGCCGACCGTCCAGAACCGGCTATCGATCCTGTGGGTCGCGCGGACATGGCTGCGCGCAATCGCATCGTTGCCCGCGCCTTCGACAACGATGTTGGTGATGAGGTGCTGTGTAGCGTCGAACCCCGGCAGCAGGCCTTGCCACTGGGCAATCAGCGCGTCGCGGTCGCTGGTCGCGACCTCGCCACCGAAAAGGCTCGTATAGTCGGTCGTGACGCGGCCGCGAAATAGGATTTGACCCGGTCCCATTCGCGCAAATCGGCATAGAGGCCGATCCCCGCCACTGCCTCGGCGATGGCGACCCTGTCTTCGACCGTCAGCGCACCTCCCGAAGCGCTCAAGGCGGGCGCTGAGAGAGCGGAAATCATCGCAGCGGAAACCGCCGAGGCCAAGACATGCCGGCGCGTGACGAGGCTCATTGCACCGCCTCCCCCGCACCGCCCAGCGTGGCGCGGAAATGCGCGGCGACGGCGTCGCTCGCGGCGCTGACCGGCACAGCACGGTCGTAGAAGTCGAACTGGGCGACTCTGTCGAGCCACAGCTGCTGCTTCTGCCTGGTCAGCCGCGCGTAAAATTTGCGTGCACCCTGTGGGATGGCAGCCGCCTCGCTATGCACCATCAGAAAGGGCTGATGCAGGCGCCGAGCAGCCTGGATTGCATCGAATGTCAGCCAGCCGCGCCAGAACGCCGGATCGGCCTCGTTGCGCCAGGCGGGAATCATCCCGCGATCGGCCTCGGTGTAGTAAGGCACCTTGAACATGATCGCGCGCTCGTCGGACTGGCTGGCGGCGGGCAGGAATGCCTGCTTGCCGGTGCGGCGATACGCGGCCTCGGCCGCGTCGCCCGCGGCTTCAAGCCTGACGACGCCGCCCTTACCGCCATAGGTCTGCTCGACCACCTCGGCATCGTGCAGCCAAGGCGCGACCAAGGCGACCGACTTGATCGCGGCATCTTTAGCGGCGGCAATGACCATGTAGCCGGAGCTGGCGCAAATGCCGAGCCCGCCGATGCGATCCCTGCTGATCTCGGGCCGGGTCGCGAGATACGCAACCGCCGCCTCGATATCGGCGATCTTGGCGCTGGGGTCCTCATATTGACGCCGGGCGCCGCTGCTCTCGCCCCAACCGCGAAAATCGAAGGTCAAGGCGACGAACCCGCGGTCGGCCATCTCGCGGGCGTAGCGGGCCGGCATCTGTTCCTTCACCGTCATCCAGGCGCCGGTCACGACCAACGCGGGCCGAGGCCTCGCCGGGTCCAGATCCTCGGGCAGATAGAGGTCGCCGACGATCTGCTCACCGTGCGAGGCGAAAGTGACGCGCTCGACGCGCGATGCGGCGAAGGCGCTGGAGCCGAACGCGACGGCGGTTGCCGCGGCTAGTGTCAGGATTTTCAACATCGCAAGTCTCCTTTGGCTTGGAGCGGGAAACGCGGCGCGACGGATTTAGGAAGGCCGCCGTCTCAGCGCTCATCCGCCAGTCTGCCGGGCAGTGGCTTCAGCGGGTAGTGCGCCCAGTAGAAGGTGTCCGACTGGTACATGTCGGTCAAAAAATTCTGCGCCTCGGTGATCTTGCCGTCCTTGATGCGAAACATCAGGGCGTAGAGCTGGTCGATCTCGGGACCTGAGCCGACGTTCGACCAGCCGCGATGGATGTCGACGACGAGATCGCCCTGCGCCTGGAAGAAGATCGGCTCAGCCTTGAATTTGCCGTCGGCCAGGCCGCGGAAGAAGGCGACCACTTCCTCCGGCCCGCGCTTGTCGCCGGCGAGCGGATGATGGCCGGGAATGCGCCAGACGATGTCAGGCGCGAGGAAGGGCCGGACCGCCTCCGGGTTCCCGGTCGCATAAGCTGCGTAATAGTCCTTGATCAGCTGGATGTTGCGGTCTTCCTGCGGACCCCCGTTCGCGGGGGCGGCGGACACCGCCAGGAGAGCGCCGGCGGCGAGCAAAGCGAGCCTGGTCATCGGTCCTGTCTCCTTGCCTTTTCGAGCCGTCGCCACGGCGAGGCCCGTTCGTCGGACCAAGATGACGCTTTTTGTTCACCGGAAAAACCCGTATAGTTCGACAAGGCTATTTGGAATATCCTCACAATGCGCCTCGACCAGTTCAGCGGCATCGTCGCCTTCGTGAAAGTTGCGGAGGCAAAGAGCTTCACCCGCGCCGCGGGCGAACTCGGCGTCGCCCCGGCCTCACTGAGCGAGGCGGTGAAGGGCCTCGAGGAGCGTCTGGGGGTGCGACTTCTCAACCGCACGACCCGCAGCGTTGGCTTGACCGAAGCCGGCGCTCACTACCTCGACCACGTGCGCCCGGCGGCTGAAGAGATCTGGGCGGCCGGCGCGGCGCTGCGCGAGACCCGCGATCGCCCCGCCGGCACGCTGCGCCTGAGCCTGCCATGGATCGCCGCCCCACTACTGATCGAGCCGCTGATGAGGCCGTTCATGGACGCTTACCCGGAAGTGCGGCTTAGCCTGATCTTCGACGACAATTTCGTCGATATTGCCGCTCAGGGCTTCGATGCCGGTCTGCGGATCGGCGAGCTTCTCGAGAAGGATATGATCGGCGCGCGTCTAGGCGGGCCGCTGCAGACGGTCGTGTTGGGGAGCCCGGACTATCTGGCGCGTAACGGCACGCCGAAGCGGCCCGCCGACCTCGCCGCCCACCGCTGCATCGCCTTCGCCTTCACCCGCACACGCACTATCTCGCCCTGGGAGTTCATTGTGGATGGACGCCAGGTCGAGTTCACGCCCGACGCACGTCTGATCGTGAACACACTTCCGCTCTGCATTACCGCCGCCGAGCAAGGGCTTGGCCTCGCCTTTGCCGTCGAAGGCCTCGCTGCGCCGCTTCTTGCCTCAGGCGCGCTGGTCAAGGTGCTGGAGCCTTTCTGTCCCACCTACGAACCGCTCCACCTCTATTACCCCAGCCGCCGCCTCGTACCGCCGAAGCTGCGGGCCTTCATCGACTTCGTGCGCGCGAACGCGCACAATTTGCGGATCTGATGCGCCGCCGCGAAACCGGCCACGGCGCCTGTCGGCGAGCCGGTCCGGCTCACCCCCAGACGCCGACCATCTGCCTGGTGGCGGCGTTGAGACGGTTGAAAGCGTTGATCAGGGCAATCTGTATGACCAGGGCGGCGAGCGCCTTTTCGTCATAGTGCCGGGCGGCCTCGTCCCACATCGCGTCCGGCACCGGGTCCGGCCGGTCGCAAAGCCGCGTTGTTGCCTCGGCAAGCGCAAGAGCCGCGCGTTCGGCGTCGGTGAAGTAAGGCGTCTCCCGCCAGGCCGACAAGGTGAAGACACGCTCGTCCTTTTCGCCGGCCTTCTTCAATTCGCGCATGCATGTCGATACAGACGCTGCATCCGTTGATCTGGCTCGCGCGCAAATGGACGAGCTTGCGCGTCACATAGGGCAGGTCAGCCGTTTCCGTCGACTTGTCCAGCGCGAGCATCGCCTGCAGGGCGCCGGGAATGAGAAGCACAGGGTTTTTCATTCTTGCTTGCATGGTGGTTCCTTGTTTTGCCGATTCCGGATGCCAGTCGTCCGGTTTTGTTCTGCCAAAACCAATAACTCGTTAGTTATGGATAAACGAACTCATAACTCGAAGGTTATGAGTGTGTCAAGCGGGAACTTGGCGGCAATGCAAAAGGCAAAAGACCCGTCGCGTTGAGCCAATAGTTCCGGCTTTCGCGGCAAGGAGCCCGATGCTAGGGCTGCACGTCTTGAATCAGCAACGGATCGCCCTGTGACCAACACCGAACGCCCTCGCCCGCCGCTGATCGAAATCTGCGTCGAAGGCATAGATGGCCTGCTCGCCGCCCAGGCCGCTGGCGCCGACCGGGTCGAGCTGTGCGCCAGCCTCGTCGAGGGCGGCATCACACCGAGTTTTGGGACAGTGCGCGCAGCCCTCGAACTGGCGACGATCCCGTTCCACGTCATCGTGCGGCCGCGCGGCGGCGATTTTCTTTACAGCGAAGCCGAGTACAGTTCGATGCTCGCCGATGTGCGCGCGCTGAGCGAGCTTGGCGTGGCCGGTGTCGTCGTCGGCTGCCTGAATGCCGACGGTAGCATCGACGAAAAGCGCATGAGCGAATTGGTGCAGGCGGCGGGGCCCTTGAACGTCACCTGCCACCGCGCCTTCGACATGACGCGCGATCCGGCCGAAGCGCTGGAAGCGCTGATCCGCAGCAAGGTCGGCCGCGTGCTGACCAGCGGTCAGCGCGACACCGCATTGGAGGGCGTGGCCCTGCTGGCGGACCTCGTCCGGCAGGCCGGTAAGCGCATCATCATACTCGGCTGCGGCGGGCTCGACCCCAGGAACATCGCCGAGGTGCGGGAAAGAACCGGACTAACGGAAATGCATTTCGCCGCACTCAAGGACGTGCCGAGTGTCATGCGCTACCGCAATCCCCAGGTTGGCATGGGCGGCACCGACCTCGACCGCGAGTACCGCAATACGGTGACCGACGCATCGCTGGTGGCGGCGACGATTGCGGCGGCGAGAGCATGATAATGGACACGCCTACGCCGATCGACCGGGTCTCGCCGCAGGACGAGCCCGCCGTCCTCGCCCTCAACAACGAGCACGCGGCCGAGTTGTCGTGGCTTGAGCCAGAACGCCTGTCCTTCCTGCTCGGCGAAGCGTTCTATGCGCGCCGCATCGGCGCGCTCGAAGCCTTCATCATGACCTTCGACCAGGACGCCCGCTACGACAGCCCGAACTTCCTGTGGTTCCGCGAGCGCTATCCGCGCTTCGTCTATGTCGACCGTGTCGTTGTCGCGGGAGAAGCACGTGGCCGCGGCCATGCTCGACGGCTCTATGAGAATTTCTTCGACCATGCACGGCGTGCCGGCCAGACCATCGTCACCTGCGAGGGGAATGCCGAGCCGCCCAATCCGGCTTCGGATGCCTTTCACGCAACGCTCGGCTTCGTCGAGGTCGGCGACGCGGTGATCCACGGCGGCAAGAAGGCGGTCCGCTACTATACCAGGCAGATCACCGGCTGAGGCGACAGCTCTACCAGTTGCGGTTCAGCCAGGCGCGGGCCGGCTTTTCGACGATGTAATAGCTGCACAAAGCGCAGGCGAACGCGCCGGCCAGCATCAGCAGCGGCGCACCGCCCTGCGAATAGACGAATTTGTAGAACGGCTGCTGCCACAGATAGAGCGAATACGACCACAGCCCCAGCGTCGCCATCGGCCAGCAGGACAGGAATCCGGTCAGGTAGCGAGCGCTGAAGTCGAGCGAATTGACGGCGAGCGCCAACAGGGGCACCGCGACCAGACAATGGATCGGGTCGGCACCGCATCGATGAACAGAAGAACCGCCCGGACGGACGCCGCCACCGCGACATGCGCCCCCTTGAACAAGGCAGGCAGCCTGTCGTCGGCCTTGAGCAGGCATATCACCGCCGACAGCAGGATCGAGGCGATGTGCACGTCGGTTCGCCAATAGGTGGTTTCGTAGTCCATGCCGAAGACCCAGTACGAGATGGCGCCGTTCGCCGTGGCGAGCGCCGACAGCGCGCTGAGCAGCATGACGACGCGGACACGCCCTGAAACGAAAAAGCTGATCAGCGCCAGGATGACATAGGCATGTTCTTCGACGCATAGCGACCAGATATGGTCGAGCGCGCCGGCGCGGCTAACGACAATCCCGGCATAGTTATAGGTGAATGTCAGCGCCGTCAGCGGCGCCTTCCATTTGAAGGCTATAAACGTGCCGGACAAAGCAACCATCGAAGCGACGACGAAAACCAGCAGCGCCGGATAGATGCGGGAGAACCGGCGCTTGAAGAACGCCTTGAGCGGATAGCGTTAGACAAAGAGAATCTCGGCCATGAGCCGGCCGCTGAGCACGAAGAAGAACTCGACGCCCATGACACCGAGGTTTATTCCGGGAACGGGAAAGAAGTGGCCGATCAGCACCAGTACGATCGACAGGCCGCGCCATCCGTCGAGATGGGCCAGCCTTGTTCTTGACGATGTGTCGGCGGCGGTCCAGGACACGACAAGCTGCGTCGCGGAGATATCCGTCATGCCGGTCCTTTCGCATTTGAACGATGCGAAAGGGCTGCAGGCCGTGACCGTGCGCTCGAGCCCCGGCTCGCATTCCTCCAGGCATATTGCAGTGCAATAGAGCGCTGTGCAAGTGCGAGATGGCCGCACTCTGGCCTGTACGGCCATAATGTCCGAGAGCGACGAAAAAGGGGCCGCGAAGGCCCCTTCCCCAAAGCTGACAAACCCGGCTTCAGGCGTTGGCGGTAGCCACCGCGCGCTTGGCCATCACCACGATCAGATTGGCGCGATAATCGGCCGAGGCATGGATGTCAGTCATCAAATCATCCGCCGGTACTTTCACTCCGTTGAGGGCAGCGGCGTCGAAATTCGTGGCAAGTGCCGCCTCGATTTCCTTCGAACGAAAAACGCCATTGTCGCCGGCCCCGGTGACGGCGACGCGGACTCCATCCGCGCCCTTGGCCACGAACACACCGACGATCGCATAGCGCGATGCCGGATTACGGAATTTTTCATAGGCCGCCTTGGCCGGCGCGGTGAAGGTCACCGCGGTGACGATCTCGCCGTCCTCCAGCGCCGTCTCGAACAGGCCAGTGAAGAATGCGTCGGCGGCAATCTCGCGCCTGTTGGTGACGATAGTGGCGTCAAGCGCAAGAAGTGCTGCCGGATAGTCTGCCGCCGGATCGTTGTTGGCGATCGAGCCGCCGATCGTGCCCTTGTAGCGCACCGCCGGATCGCCGATCAGAGAAGCCATGTGGGCCAAAGCCGGACAGGCCGTCTTCAGTCTCTCGTCGCGAGCGACGTCGTAATGCGTGGTGCCGGCGCGGATGGTGACGGTGGTGCCCGCCACCTCAATGCCTTTCAATTCCTCGATATGCGCAAGGTCGACGAGATCGGACGGTGCGGCAAGCCGCGTCTTCATTGCGGGGATCAGCGTCATGCCGCCCGACAGCAGCTTCGCATCGCCCGTCTCGAGCAGCTTGACGGCATCGGCGACCGAGGCGGCGCGGTGATAGTTGACTGAGTACATTTGTCTTTCTCCCTTCGGGGGAAAGGAGCGAATAGGGAGTAGTGAGTAGCGAATAGGGCCTATCCCTTCGCACGCTCTTTGTTCCCTATTCGCTACTCCCTATTCGCTATTTGCTTATCAGTGTTTCGTCGCCCGGATCGCTGCCCAGACCGTGGACGGCGATGCCGGCATGGCGATATCGGTGATGCCGATGGCGTCGGTGATGGCGTTGATCACCGCCGGCGGTGAGCCGATGGCGCCGGCCTCGCCGCAGCCCTTGATGCCGAGCGGATTGCCCGGGCATGGCGTGTTCGAGGTCGAGACCTTGAACGACGGCAGGTCGTCGGCGCGCGGCATGGTGTAATCCATATAGCTCGCGGTCAAAAGCTGCCCGCTGGCGTCGTAGCGAGTGCCCTCCAGCAAGGCCTGGCCGATGCCTTGGGCGACGCCGCCATGGACCTGACCTTCGACGATCATCGGGTTGATGATGTTGCCGAAATCGTCGGCGGCAACGAACTGGACGATCTCGGTCACGCCGGTCTCCGGATCGATCTCGACCTCGCAGACATAGCAGCCGGCCGGGAAGGTGAAGTTCGACGGATCGTAGAACGACGTCTCCTTCAGCCCCGGCTCCATGCTATCAGGCAGGTTGTGGGCGGTATAGGCGGCGAGCGCCATCTGGAACCACGGCACTTGTCTGTCGGTGCCGGTGACCTTCAAGGCACCGTTTTCGATGACGATGTCGCCCTCGTCGGCCTCGAGCAGATGGGCGGCGATCTTCTTGGCCTTGGCCTCGACCTTGTCGAGCGCCTTGGCGACGGCCGACATGCCGACGGCGCCCGAGCGCGAGCCGTAGGTGCCCATGCCCATCTGCACCTTGTCTGTATCGCCGTGGACGATGGAGACGCTGTCGATCGGCACGCCGAAGCGCTGGTTGACCAGTTGCGCGAAAGTCGTCTCATGGCCCTGGCCGTGGCTGTGCGAGCCGGTCAGCACCTCGATGGTTCCGGCGGCGTTGACGCGCACCTCGGCCGATTCCCACAGGCCGATGCCGGCGCCGAGCGAACCGACCGCCGCCGACGGCGCCAGCCCGCAGGCCTCGATATAGCTGCTCATGCCGATGCCGCGCAGCTTGCCTTTGGCTTTGGCGGTCGCCTTGCGCTGGGCAAAACCGGCATAATCGGCAGCGGTCATGGCCGCGTCGAGCGAAGCGGCATAATCGCCGGCATCATAGTTCATGATGACCGGCGTCTGGTGCGGGAACGAGGTGATGAAGTTCTTTCGGCGAAGCTCCGCCGGCGACACGCCCAACTCGCGTGCGGCGGTCTCCATAGTGCGTTCGAGCAGATAGGTGGCCTCCGGCCGCCCTGCCCCACGATAGGCGTCGACCGGCGCGGTGTTGGTGTAGACGGCGCGCACATTGGCGTGGATCGCCGGAATATCATATTGGCCCGACAACAGCGTCGCGTAGAGATAGGTCGGCACACAGGACGAGAACAGCGACATGTAGGCGCCGAGATTGGCGATAGTGTCGACCTTTAGCCCAATGATCCTGTTGTCCTTGTCGAAGGCCATTTCGACCGTCGAGACATGGTCACGGCCATGGGCGTCGGTGAGAAAGCTCTCAGTGCGGTCGGCGACCCATTTGACTGGCACGCCGGTTTTCTTCGAGGCCCACAGGCAGATGATTTCTTCCGGATAGATGTAGATCTTCGAGCCGAAGCCGCCGCCGACGTCCGGCGCGATGACGCGCAGCTTGTTTTCGGGCGCGACATTGTAGAACGCGCTCATCACCAGGCGCGCGAGATGCGGGTTCTGCGAGGTCGTCCAGCACGTGTAATGGTCCTCGGACTTATCGTAGTAGCCTAGTGCCGCACGCGGCTCCATGGCGTTGGGCACCAGCCGGTTGTTGACGATCTTCATGCGGGTGACGTGGGCAGCGGCCTTGATCGCCGCATTGGTCGCCATGCTGTCGCCGAGCTCCCAGTCGAAAATCAGATTGCCTTCGGCTTCCGGATGGATCTGTGGTGCGCTCCTTTCGAGCGCCTTCGGAGCATCGACGACCGCCTTCAGTTCCTTGTAGGTGATTTCGACCGCTTCGGCCGCGTCGCGCGCCTGGCTCTTGGTTTCGGCAACCACGATGACCACCGCGTCGCCGACATAGCGGACCCTGTCGAAGGCCAGCGGCGACCACGCCCCCATCTTCATCGGCGAACCATCCTTGGAATGAATCATCCATCCGCAGATGAGATTGCCGATGCCGTCGGCCTTGAGCTCCTTGCCGGTCAGCACGCCGATGACGCCCGGCATCGCCTGGGCTTTTTTGACATCGATGTTCTTGATCTCTGCATGCGCGTGCGGGCTGCGCACAAAGGCCGCATGCTTCATGCCGGGAACCACCATGTCGTCGACATAGCGCCCGGCGCCGGTAATGAACCGCTTGTCTTCTTTGCGCGCTACACGAGCGCCAACACCTTCAATGCCCATCGCAGAAATTCCTCCCGAATTTTTGAAGCGAATAGCGAATAGTGACTACCGAATAGGAAAAGAGGAGATTGCAAACTCGCCGGTGCCTCTGCAAATGCGAGCCGGGTTTCTGCCCTATTCGCTATTCGCCACTCCCTATTCGCCTCTTCCCTACGCCGCTTGCCTGGCCCTGCCCTTCGACATCGTGTCCGACGCGGCGAGGATCGCCTTCACGATGTTGTGGTAGCCGGTGCAGCGGCAGATATTGCCTTCGAGCTCGGCCCGCACCGTGGCCTCGTCGAGGCCTTCGGGGTGACGGTTGATCATGTCGGTCGCCGTCATGATCATGCCCGGCGTGCAGAAACCGCACTGTAGCCCGTGGTGCTCCTTGAACGCCGCCTGCACCGGATGCAGGTCGGCACCGTCCGCCAAGCCTTCAATCGTCACGACGTTCGACCCGGAGGCTTGCACCGCAAGCATCGTGCAGGATTTTACCGCCTTGCCGTCGACATGGATCACACAGGCGCCGCATTGCGAGGTGTCGCAGCCGACATGCGTCCCGGTCAGGCCGAGATTCTCCCTCAAGAAATGAACCAGAAGCGTACGGTCTTCGGCAGTGCCGCTGACCCGCTTTCCGTTCACCGTCAACGATATGTCCGACATGAAACCTCCCTGGGTGCTACCTTGGTCGTTTTGGCGTCGGTGGTGCCCGAGCCCTCCGTCTGTCCGCTGTTCTTATACCGCATAATCACAGGAAAATGTGCCGCGGAATGCCGAGATTGCGAGAATGCAGTTCGTCCCAGAAACCGCATATTGTACTTTCGGTCACGCAAAGACAGGGAAACGGCGGAGCGAAGCGAACCACGGTCGCCGTGCGATGCCGCCTTCCGGCCATGAGCGGCTGCGGCGGCAAGCCGATTTCAGCCGATGCCGTGTTTTCTGAGAACCTCCTGCTCGTCGCCTGACACCCACCCAAATATTTTGGGCTCTCCGCCCAGCTTCTGCACGAGGTAGTGGACGTCGAAATCTATCGTGACGTCCGGTCGGTCTTTGCGAGCGTAGGACGACGTCCAGGCGACGTGGGCAACGCAATGATGCTCGTCAATCGGCGAGATGCGAACATCCCGTATTCGCATCTCTTTCGTGCCGATCGCTCGATAGTGATCATAGCCTTGTTCCATAACCTGCTTGAGCTGTTCGTCATTCTTCCCGACCGTGACGCCGGCAGGCGACGCCGCAATGAAGGCGGAGGCATAGACCGATGTGACTTCGTCCATGTCGGCATCGCCGGCGAGGGATTTCCGGAAAAGCTGCTCGTACCTTTCGAATAGCTTCCTGACCTGCGCTTCCATGGATCACGCTCCCTCCCAGTGTGGTTTTGGTTCGAAGTTTTGTTAGCGCTGATGCCGTCAAAAATAGCAGAAAATTCAAATCCATCATGTTGGCTCATTGCCAAAGCAGCACTTGAAGACAACAATGACTTCGACGCCGGCGCGCTAGACGCGCACAAAAAGAGCGTCGGAGGAATGGAGGAGGAAGCCGCTGGCCAGTTCACGGACGCGCTATGCATGCGGCCTATCGGTTCTCACCACCGACGAACCCGACGCGGATGCGTTCGCCCGGGCGGTGGCCGTGGAAGCCGCGGCCACCGACGCGGGGTTCGCCCTGCTGTTTTTCTCGCAGAGTCTCCTTGAGGCAGTCGCCCTTTCGGAAGCGCTGAAGGCGCACGCGCCGGCGCTCCACTATGCCGGCTGCTCGACGGCCGGCGAGATTACGCCCAAAGGCCTGGAGGAAGGCCAGGTCCTGGCCATGCTGCTTCCCTCCGCATCGTTTTCAGCAGCCAGCACCATGGTCGAAAATCTGTCCTCATCGGGCATGGACGGGATCACCGGCGAAGTCGAGGCGCTGAGGCGTTCGTTACGCGGGCGCGTCGGGCACGAGCGAGCCGACACCACCTTTGCGCTCTGCTTTATCGACGGGCTGTCCTATGCCGAGGAAGCGGTGACTTCCGCCATCCATTGGGGGCTCGACGATATTCCGCTGATCGGCGGGTCGGCCGGCGATGATTTGAAATTCGAGACGACGCGGCTGATCTCGAACGGCAAAGTTACCTGCGACAGCGCCATCATCGTGCTGATCACCACGGAAATTCCTTTCCACGTGTTCAAGACCGACAATTTCGTCCCCACCGACGAGAAGCTGGTGGTGACCGCCTCCGATCCCGATCACCGCACCGTGCGCGAATTCAACGCCACCAATGCCGCCGAGGAATATGCCGCCTCGGTTGGCGTCATCCCGCAGATGCTGACGCCGCTGAGTTTTGCTTCGCATCCGGTGGTGGTGAAAGTGGGCGGCGAATTTTACTGCCGTTCGATCCAGAAGATGCACGCGGACGGCTCGCTGTCGTTCTTCTGCGCCATCGACGATGGCGTCGTCCTTTCCATCGCCCAGCCCAAGAACATGGTGGAATCGACACGTGCCGCCTTTAGGGATGTCGAGGAAAGGCTTGGCGGCATCGACATGATTCTCGGCTTCGACTGCGTGCTGCGCAGGCTCGACGCGCGCAACCGGCAGGTCTTTCGGGAGATTTCGGAACTCTACAAGGTCAACAACGTCGTCGGCTTCGGCACCTATGGAGAGCAGTACCGGTCGATGCATCTGAACCAGACGTTCACTGGCATCGCCTTCGGAGAGCGGCAGGCGGCGGAGTAGGAGGTTCTTATGCCGCTCAGGAACATCAACGACCTGGAAAAGCTGAAGAAGATCAACGCAGCCCTTGTCAGCCGCGTCGAGCGCTCGATGGACCAGCAGGGCAATGCGTTCTCGCTGTTCCAGACCGCGATTTCGCTCGAGAATCGAGTGCGTACGCGCACCGAGGAACTGCACTCGACACTGCGTAGATTGGAACAATCCAACATCGATCTCAGTGCCGCCAAGGAAAACGCCGAGCTGGCGAACCTGTCCAAGACCAGGTTCCTGGCAGCCGCCAGCCACGACGTGCTGCAACCCTTGAACGCCGCACATCTCTCCGTCTCGGCGCTGGCCGAAGTGCAGACCAGCGACGAGGGCAAAAAACTGGTCCGGCAGGTCGAGCGCTCGCTGGAGACGATGGAGGACCTGCTCCGCACCCTGCTCGACATTTCCAAGCTCGACGCCGGCGTCGTGCAGCCCGATATCGGCGACGTCAGCCTCGAGATGCTGTTTTCGTCGCTGCGTTCGGATTTCCTGCCGGTCGCCGAAATGAAGGGCCTGACGCTAAAATTCCGGCCGGTCAACGCCGTCGTGCGTTCGGACCGCACCTTGCTGCGCCGGATCCTGCAGAACATTCTTTCCAACGCGCTGCGCTACACCCGCTCCGGCGGCGTGCTGGTCGGCACCAGGCTTCGCGGCGACACGATCCGCATCGATGTCGCCGATACCGGCTGCGGTATACCCGACGACCAGCGCGAGGCCGTGTTCGAGGAATTCCACCGCGGCACGATCCCGACCGATGCCGGGCTTGCCGGCGGCGGGCTGGGATTGGGCCTGGCCATCGTGCGCCGCATCGCCGCCGCACTCGGCCATCCCGTGACGTTTTCCTCGAAGGTCGGACACGGCACGATTTTCCATATCGACGTTCCGGTCGGAATCGGCGCCAGCGTCGATGCCATTGCCAGCACCGCCGACATGGAGCGGCCGCGCGGCTACGGTCTGTTCGGCACAAAGGTGCTGCTGGTCGAGAACGACGTCGAGGTGCTGCAGGCGATGACGTCCCTGCTCGAGCGCTGGCAATGCCTGGTGCGCCCCGCCACCTCGACCGATGCTGCACTCGACATGCTTGGCGATACGGACTGGGTGCCGGACATCGTCATAGCCGACCAGCATCTCGACGGCGGCGACCTCGGCACCACGACCATCGCCGAGGTCCGCGATTATCTCAGCCGCGCCGTGCCGGCGCTGATCGTCACCGCCGACGGTTCGGAGACCGTTGCCAAAGTCGCCCGCGCGGCCGGCATCGAGCTGATGCGCAAGCCGCTGAAACCGGCGCAGCTACGCGCGCTGCTCGCGCATCTCTTGGCTTGAGACCTTGCCCCCAGAAGACATGGGCAGAAGACCGCGAGCGACCAGAAAATGGTGCGCCGTCACCGTAATTCTTACATAGGCAGATCCCAAAATCGTGAGATTGGCTGAAAACGCCTATCGCTTCGTCATCCTGGGGCGTAGCAAGGAGCGAAGCGACGCGGCGCAGACCCCAGTATCCATGCCGCGACTTGAGAGCACCGCTGCAGTGCAGAATTCTGCTCCGCGGCACCCTTCAGCCGAGGTTACGGCATGGATCCCAGGGTCTCCGCGACGGAGCTTCGCCCAGGGATGATGAAGCTGGGCCAAATTCCCAACGTTTGCGGCCGCCGGCACGGCAGGCGCGCTCGACGTCATCGACCGCAAGAACTCTATGATCGATCGCGTGGCTTTCGTCGTGTGTAGCGGAACGCCTGCCCGCAGCCGGCGCCTAAAACCCCGCCTGGCCGCGAAACAGCTCGGCACTGTCGAGCTTCGAAACCTCGATGACGGCTTGCGTCCGGCTGTAGACGTTGAGCTTGCGCAGGATCTCGGAGACATGCGCCTTGACGGTGGTTTCGCCGACCTGCAGCTCGTAGGCGATCTGCTTGTTGAGCAAGCCCTGGCGCAGCATCTGCAGCACCCGCAATTGCTGCGGCGTCAATTTGGCTAGGCGCTGCACCATCTCGGCGCGATCGGTGCTGTCGGCGTCGGGCGGCTGGCCTTCATAGGTTTCGGGCACGTAGATCGCGCCCTCCATCACCGAGCGGATGGCGGCGGCCAGGTCGCTCTTGCGCGCCGATTTCGGGATGAAGCCGGCAGCACCATAGGACAGCGCCTCGGAAATGATCTTTGGCTCCTCATGCCCCGAAACGATGACCACCGGCAGGCGCGGATAGCGGGTCCGAAGCTGCAGCAGCCCGTCGAAGCCATGCACATCAGGCATGCTGAGATCGAGCAGCGCGAGATCGAATGGCTTGGCATCTGCCAGAAGTTCAAATGCCTCGGTGATCGAACGCGCCTCGACGGTGTCGACGTCCGGATAGGCCATTTGCACAGCGCTGTGCAGCGCCTCGCGAAACAGCGGGTGGTCGTCGATGATCAGAAACCTAGCGCTATCGTTGACTGCGGTCATTGGCGTTCGTTTCACTTCACGGCAGGATAGAATAGCCCAGCAACCATGGCCAGATTATTGGCAAATAGTACATCCATGCCTTGCCAAAGGGTGGAGATGGCAATTTCCGGACCGCCATGCCTTGCCCGGTCGGCCAAATCGGCCGAATGTGCAGGAATGAGCGACATCGTCCTTCATAACTACTACCGCTCCTCCACCTCCTACCGGGTGCGGATCGCGCTGGAGATGAAGGGCCTGACCTACCAATACGTGCCTCATCATCTGCGCCACGGCGAGCATCTCGAGCCCGCCTATCTCTCGGTCAATCCGCAAGGGCTGGTGCCGGCACTGATCCTCGGCGACGGCACGCTGCTGACCCAATCGCTGGCGATCATCGAATATCTCGACGAGACAAGGCCCGAACCGCCGCTTTTGCCGAAGGACGCGCGTGGCCGGGCCCGAGTCAGGATGCTGGCGCAGATGATCGCCTGCGACATCCATCCGGTGAACAATCTGCGCGTGCTGACCTCGCTGCGCACCCTGTTCGGCGCCGGCGACGAGGACGTCGCCAACTGGTTCCGGCACTGGGTGAACGAAAGTTTCCAGCCGCTTGAAAGGATTATGACTTCCTCCCCCGAAACAAAGACATTCTGCCATGGCGAAACGCCGGGACTGGCCGACATCTGCCTGGTCACACAGGTCACCAGCAATGCGCGTTTCGGCGTCGACCTGACGCCCTACCCAACGATCACACGCATCCACGCCGCCTGCATGGCGCTGCCGGCCTTCCAAAAGGCGGCGCCGGAGAACCAGATCGATGCCGAATAGAGCGAGTTGGATTGGAGCATGAGGAATTGCCGATGAAAGCCGTCGTCTTCGAAAAGTTCGGCGAGGTGCCGACCATTCAGACCGTTCCCGATCCGCAGCCGGCGCTGGAAGGCGTCGTCATCAAGGTCGAGGCGACCGGGCTCTGCCGCAGCGACTGGCACGGCTGGATGGGCCATGACGACGGCATCCGCCTGCCGCATGTGCCTGGCCACGAGCTTGCCGGCGTCGTGGTGGCGGCTGGCACGCAGGTGACCCGCTGGAAGGCCGGCGAGCGCGTCACCGTGCCGTTCGCCGTCGGCTGCGGCCGTTGCTTCGAATGCAGCTCCGGCAACCATCAGGTCTGCGAACACCAGTCCCAGCCCGGCTTCACTGCCTGGGGCTCGTTTGCCGAATTTGTCGCCATCGACCATGCCGACACCAATCTGGTCCGCTTGCCGGACGAGATGGAATTCGCCACCGCCGCCAGCCTCGGCTGCCGCTTCGTCACCTCATTCCGCGCCATTGTCGACCAGGGCCGGGTGACGCCCGGCGAATGGGTGGCCGTGCATGGTTGCGGCGGCGTCGGCCTCTCGGCGATCATGATCGCCAGCGCCATGGGCGCCAACGTGATTGCCATCGACCTGACCGACGAGAAGCTGGACTTCGCCAGCAAGATCGGCGCGGTGGCGACGATCAACGCCGCAAAGACGCCGAACGTGGTCAAGGCGGTCAAGCAGATCACCAATGGCGGTGCGCATATGTCGATGGACGCGCTCGGCCATTCCAGTACCTCGTTCAACTCGATCGCAAATCTGCGCCGGCGCGGCCGCCATGTGCAGGTCGGCCTGATGCTCGGCGATCACGCCAGGCCGCAGATCCCGATGGACAAGGTGATCGCCTTCGAGCTTGAAATCCGCGGCAGCCACGGCATGCAAGCCCACCGCTACCAGGCGATGATGGAGATGATCCGCACCGGCAAGCTGAAGCCCGAACTGCTGGTCGGTAAGCGGATCAGCCTCGAAGAGGCGCCCGCGGCCTTGATGGCGATGGGCGGCTTCGAAGGCATCGGCATTGGCGTGGTGACTAAGTTCTAGCCAACCGTCGGCGCCTATGTCGCATATCTCTTCGCCCCGACCACGCAAAGCACCACGGCAGCTGTGACGGCGATCATGGCAGGACTGACCTGCTCGTGCAGCAGCATTGCCGCTAGGCCAAGGCCGAAGAAAGGCTGGAGAAGCTGCAGTTGCCCGACCGCAGCGATGCCGCCTTGCGCCAGTCCGCGATACCAGAACACAAAACCGATCAGCATGCTGAACAGCGAGACATAGGCCAGGCCGATCCAGGCGGCCTTGCCGACGTTTTCGAGCGACGGTGGGATGGTGATGAGCGTCAGGGCCAGCATGACCGGCAGCGACAACACCAGCGCCCATGAGATCACCTGCCAGCCGCCGAGTTTGCGGGACAGCGTAGCTCCTTCCGCATAGCCCAGTCCGCACAGGACGATTGCGGCCAGCATCAGCATGTCGCCAACCGGCGAGGCCGTCACACCTTGCGTCACCGCAAAACCGGCAACAAGGGCGCTGCCAAGGCACGAAAACAGCCAGAAGGCCGGTTTGGGACGATCGCCGCCGCGAAGGACGCCGAAGATCGCGGTCGCCAGCGGCAACAGGCCGACGAAAATGATGGAATGGGCCGAGGTGATGTGCTTGAGCGCCAACGCGGTCAGCAGCGGAAAGCCGACCACGACGCCAAGCGCCACGATGGCCAGCGATATCAGATCCTGCCGCTCCGGACGCTTCTGGCGAAAAACGAGCAGAAGCGCGAGGCCGAGTATGCCTGCCGTGGCGGCGCGGGCGACGGTTAGGAATGCGGGATCGAAATCCAACACCGCCACGCGCGTTGCCGGAAGCGATCCGCTGAAAATCAGCACGCCTACGAATCCGTTGATCCAGCCGCCCGCCGTCTTGTCCATCGCACGCTCCTGATGTTCTCGCCCTGTATCGGGCCGGACCTATGGCGCCGCCAGAGACAATGAGGTACAGTTCGATAAAACTGTCATGGTAGATTGAGCAGTACGGATGGACGAGCAGGCGACGGCAAGTGAGGGCAGCGGGACGCTCGTCGAAAGCGTCATGGCGACGATGAGGCACAGGATCGCCGCGCGCAGCCTGACACCGGGAACACGATTGCCTTCGATCCGGGCTTTCGCGAAGACCATGCAGGTCTCCAAATCCACCGTGGTCGAGGCCTATGAACGTCTTGCCGCAGAAGGCATCATCCGCTCGCGTCCAGGTTCGGGTTTTTATGCCGCCGGACCGCTGGCTCCCTTGTCCCTAGCCGAGATCGGCCCCAGGCTTGATCGAGCTGTCGATCCGCTCTGGGTTTCGCGCCAATCGCTGGAAGCCGGCGACGGCGTGCTCAAACCCGGCTGCGGCTGGCTGCCTGCCGCGTGGATGCCGGAGGCTGGATTGCGCCGGGCGCTGCGGACGATGGCACGCGGCGACGATGTCACGCTGACGGATTACGGCACCCCGCTCGGGCTGCCGCCGCTGCGTCATCTGCTCGCACGGCGCATGGCAGAGCACGGCATCGAGGCATCTCCCGACCAGATCATGCTGACGGAATCGGGCACCCAGGCCATCGATCTCCTCTGCCGGTTCCTGCTCGAGCCGGGCGACACGGTGCTGGTGGATGATCCCTGCTATTTCAACTTCCATGCCCTGTTGCGCGCTCACCGGGCCAAGGTGGTAGGCGTTCCCTATACGCCGTCGGGACCGGATATCGAGCTGTTCGCGCAGGCGTTGATCGAGCACCGGCCGCGCCTCTACATCACGAATTCCGCGCTCCACAATCCGACGGGTGCAATTCTGTCGCCGGTCGTCGCCCATCGATTGCTCAAGCTCGCCGACCAGTCGGATCTGACGATCATCGAAGACGATATCTTTGCCGACTTCGAACACACGCCCGCGCCCAGGCTGGCGGCGTTCGACGGTCTTGGTCGCGTCGTCCATATCGGCAGCTTCTCCAAGACGCTTTCGGCATCGGTGCGCTGTGGCTTCATCGCAGCTCCGCGCGACTGGATGGAAGGCCTGATCGACCTCAAGATCGCCACCTCCTTCGGCAGCGGCAGGCTTGCCTCCGAACTGGTGCTGACACTGCTGAAGGACGGCAGCTACCGCAAGCACGTCGATTTGCTGCGCACGCGGCTTTCACGCGCCATGGCTGAGACAAGCACCCGCCTGAAGGCGATCAGCATCACGCCGTGGATCGACCAGCCGAGCGGCATGTTCTTGTGGTGCAGCCTGCCGGAAGGCGTGGATGCAGCTGAAATAGCCCGCCGCGCCTTGTCGGCCAATGTCGTGCTGGCACCCGGCAATGCGTTCAGCCTGTCCCAAACCGCCAGCCGTTTCCTGCGCTTCAACGTCGCGCAGTCGGCAGACGAGGGAATTTTCAGGACGCTCGAAGAGGCGATGTCGCGTTGATTTTCGCTGTCACGGAATGCAGGCCTTGGCGCTTAGCCCCTCACGCCCCTGCCCGCCTGCGGCGTCGCTCATAGAGCATAACCAGCGTTTCGGCGGTCAGCGCCGGCTTCTGCTCACCTTCGATCTCGACGATGTTGGCGGCCTTCATCAGATACTGGCCGGGGCCTTTGTCCTCCATGGACAAAAGCGTGATGCGCAGCCTGATGCGCGTGCCGGCCCTGACCGGCGCCAGGAACCGCACCTTGTCGAAGCCATAGTTGAAGACGGCTTGCGTGTTTTCGGGCACGATGCCCATGTCGAGCGCCAGCGCACCGATGATCGACAGCGTTAGATAGCCATGCGCGATGGTGGTGCGGAACGGGCTTTGCCGCTTCGCCCGCTCTGGATCGACATGGATCCATTGGCGGTCGCCCGTGCATTCGGCGAACTGGTCGATGCGGCTCTGGTCGACCGTCGTCCACTCCGACACGCCAAGCTCCTGCCCTGTCATCGTCCTGAGCTGCTCGTAGGTCGGCGGCGTCCTCAGCCGTGTTTGCGTCATTCCTGCTTTCCCGATCGCTTGCCCTGCCTCCGGACCACGAACCGGCCGCCTCTGTCAATTCGCTCCGCACGTTCCGCTGCGATATCCTCGGCCGGATAGCGTCAATGCCTGTGTCCAGCGCCGGAAACAGGATTATCGGGCAAGAGGAACTTTGTGCGCCTCGCCGGCCAAGGACCAAGAATACGGCTTTCACGCGCCGGAAATGAGGGGAGAAAAGTCCACCTGCTTTGGCTTGGGGACAGCCTACTTCTTATCGTAGCCGCTGCGGATTTCCGCCATCGCCTCCTTGATGCGGTCGCGCAGGATCTCGACCGATTCGGTGCCGGATTTCCTGGTCAGTTCGGCCACCTCGCCGGCATTCTTCAATGCGGTTTCGAAGGATTTCCTGGCGAACGCGGCTTGCTTGGCCATCAGCTCTCGAGGATCGCCCGGCGCCCTGTAGCTCTGCGCCATGTCGGCGATCTCGTGCAGCGTGTCCTGCAGCATCTCGCGCTGTTTGGAGAGGAGCGACGACGCCCCGGCGGCACTCGCCCTAGCCGACTTTTCCAGGGCTTCGAGGTTCTTGCGATGATGATTGAGGATCGCCTCGACATCGACGTTCGGCAGCTTCAGGTCACGACCGAACCTGCCGAACATGTCCATGAAGGAGTCGGAATCCGGTCGCTTTGCCATGGTGGTTTTTCCCCTGTTGCTGCGAATGCGGCACCTGAAGAGAACAATAGGGCACTGGAGCTTCGCGGTCCATTCGGAGGCGCAACACATCGCGGCTCAGTCGACGAGGAACAGCAGTTCCGCGGTATGGAGCACGACGCCGGCAATGCCGCCGATGACCATGCCGTTGAAGCGGATATATTGCAGGTCCCTGCCGATGTTCATCTCGATCAGCCTGGTGAGCTGGGCAAGGTCCCAGCGCTTGACCTGATCGGCGATGAATTTCGAGACGCCGCTCTTCTGGCTCTCGACGAAGGAAGACAGCGCCACGACGAACCCCTGGTTCATGTCGGCCCTGATCTGCGGGTCGCCGGCAAGATGCCGGCCGACCTCGACGAACATGTTGGCGAGATGGGCGCGGATCATCGAATTCGGCGCCTTGGCGTCCTGCTCGATGAACACACTGAGGCTTTCCCACATGTCGCCGGCCAGCGCCTTCAGCTCCGGTCGGGCGAGGAAATCGCGCTTCAGTTTCTCGGCGCGCTTGGCATATTGCTTGGATGTCCTCAGCCGCTCGACGAAAGTCAGGACAAAACGGTCGAATTCGGCGCGCATCGGGTGATCGGGATCGGCCCTTACCTCGTCGAGCAGCGAACCGGCGGAGGCGACGATCTTCTTCAGCAGATAGGCGTCGGCGCGAAACAGGTTGAACAGCGACGGCAGTTCCTCGCGGATCTTCTCGCGCATCGTCGCCAGCGCCTGCTCGTCGCTCAGGAAGCGGCCGACGACCTTGGTGAATTCGTCGAACAGTCTTTGGTGGCGGCGATCATCGGTCAGGGCCGACAGCAACTCGGCGGCGAGCGGCGCCAGCGGCACCTTTTCGATCTGCTCCAGCATGCGGCTGGTGACGAAGCCGCGCAGGCCGGATTGCTCGACGGCCGCCAGTGTCTGCGGCACCAGCCGGCCGACGAAATGCGACAGGTCGGCGGCGCGGTTGGGGTCGGCCAGCCAGTCCGCGACGAGCGCGGAAAAGTCGACCTCGGCAAGCTTTTCGCGCACCGGCTCGGGCGCCAGGAAATTGACCTCTATGAAGCGGCCGAGATTGTCGGCGATGCGGTTCTGGTTATCCGGAATGATGGCGGTGTGCGGGATCGGCAGGCCGAGCGGCCGTCTGAACAGCGCCACCACCGCATACCAGTCGGCCAGCCCGCCGATGGTCGCCGCCTCGGCGAAAGCGGCGACGAAACCCAGCCACGGATAGTGGCCCTCGAACGACTTGGCCACCGCAAAGACGAGGACGCAGAGCGCGAGCGCTGCGGTGGCGACGAACTTGGTGCGCCGAAGTGCCGAAAGCTTGGCGTCCGCGTCGGCATCGAACCGGGCGGATGCCAAAGCCGGTGCTGATTGTGACATGGATGAACTGCTCCTGGTCGATCTCGCGGACTTAATTTAGTAATCCGCCCACCCGAATGCGCGCCATATTAGGATTATGGTTCGCACGACCGCCCACACAAACCTGATAGATATATTCATCTATTATGCGGTGCTTGTCTGGAATTATTCCAAGGTATAGGCCATATTAGGCTTGAGCTAATGCTTCGTGAGGACAAAATGCGGCTGACACGCCAGACCAACTACGCGATGCGCATCCTGATGTATTGCGCCGCGAATACCGACCGGCTGAGCCGCATCCCAGAGATCGCGGCCGCCTACTCGGTGTCCGAGCTTTTTCTCTTCAAGATCCTGCAGCCTTTGGTCGAGCATGGTCTGGTCGAGACGGTGCGCGGCAGGAACGGCGGCGTCAGGCTCGGCCGCGCGGCCGAATCGATCACCCTGTTCGACGTCGTGCGGGTGACCGAAGAGAACTTCGCCATGGCCGAATGCTTCGAGAACGATGCCGCCGAATGTCCGCTGGTCGACAGTTGCGCACTGAATTCGGCGCTACGTGAAGCACTCAACGCCTTCTTCGCCGTGCTCGAGCGCTATACGGTCGCCGACATGGTGGCGGCGCGCCCGAATGTGCGCCACCTGCTCGGCATCGACATGCTGGTGCAAAGGGCGCCGGCCGCCTGATTCGGGTCGCACCGCGGTTTGAGAGATTCAGGTCAGGCCGAGCCGAGAATGGTGGGTTCCGAGAACCGAGCGGAGCGTACATTGGGTACGTGAGTACCGAAAGCGCAGGAAACCGCCGTTCGCAGGCCGGCATCACCTGAATATCAACAGACCTAAGCCGCGGACTGCGGCAGGACGAACGGCACGTCTCCAGCCGGCAGCACGCCGACCTTCAGCCGGCAATCAAATACCTTTTCGATCAGCTCGTCGCTCAGCACATCCTGCGGCGAGCCGGTGGCGGCAAGCCTGCCGCGATGCATGACAAAAATCCGGTCGGCATACATGGCCGTCAAATTGAGGTCGTGCAGGATGGCAACCACGCCGCCGCCCCTTCTGGCGAAATCGCGGGCGATGTTCATGATGATCAATTGGTGCTTGATATCGAGGCTGGAAACCGGCTCGTCAAGAAACAGGTAGCGCGGTTTGCCGTCGAGGACCGGCGCCCAGACCTGGCAGAGCACACGGGCCAACTGCACGCGCTGCTGCTCGCCGCCCGAAAGCTCCTGGTAAAAACGGCCGGCAAAGCCGTCGAGATCGACCCGCGCCAGCGCCCGTTCGGGCAGGCGCTCGTCCTCGCCGGGCAGCGCGCCCGAGCGCCCGCCGAGCAGGCCGAGCCTGACGATCTCGCGCACCGTGAAGGGAAAAGACAACGTCGTCGCCTGCGGCAGCACGGCGCGCAGCATGGCTGCCTCGACCGGCTTCATCACCGACAGGTCGCGGCCGTTGATGGTGATCTCTCCGGAACAGACAAGATCGCCGGACAACGCCCTCAGGACGGTCGTCTTGCCCGAACCGTTGGGGCCGACGATGGCCGCAATCTCGCCGGGCCGCATGTCGAAATCGACATTGGCGACGATGCGCTTGCCGCAGATCGCCACCGAGACATCCCGTGCTTCGATCATGCAAACCCCTCTCACAGGTCGATGACCCCACGCTTGCGCAGCAGAATCCAGAGGAAGAACGGAGCGCCGGCGATCGCGGTGACGATGCCGATCGGCAGCTCGGCCGGCGCCACGATGGTGCGGGCGACGGCATCGGCCAGCAGCAGCAGGCAAGCGCCAAGCAGGGCCGAGGCCGGCAGCAAATAACGATTGTCCGGGCCGATAGCCAGGCGCAGCAGATGTGGCACGACGATGCCGACAAAGCCAATGCCGCCGCTGACAGCAACAGACGCCCCGACCGCCGCCGAAACGCCGACAATTGCAGTGTATTTCAGCCGCTGCACCGGGATACCGAGATGGCCGGCAGTGGCTTCGCCCAGCGCCAGCGCGTTGAGGCCGCGTGCCAGGAACGGCATCGCCGCCAGCGCCAGCACGATCACAGGCCCGACGGAACCGATTTTCTGCCAGGTGGCGCCGGCGAGCGAGCCGAGCTGCCAGAAGGTCAGGTCGCGCAACTGCCGGTCGTCGGCCATGAAGATCAGGATGCCGGTCAGCGCCATGGCAAGGGCCGCCAGCGCGATGCCGGCGAGCAGCATGGTGGCGACCGAGGTTTGGCCTTGCCGGGTGGCGACCTGATAGAGCACCAATGTCGTCGCCAGCCCGCCGCAGAACGCCGCCAGCGGCAGAGCAAGCGTGCCCAGCACCGAAGTTACCGGCGCCAGCACCGTGGCGCCAAGCACGATGACGGCCACCGCGCCGAGGCTCGATCCAGCCGAAACGCCGATGAGACCGGGATCCGCCAGCGGGTTGCGGAACAGCCCTTGCATGACCGCGCCGGAGACGGCAAGTGCTGCGCCGATCAGCACGCCGAGGATGACGCGCGGCAGGCGGATGTCGTAGACGATCAGGCGGTCGCGCGCGCTCAGCGCCTCATTGCCGGGTGGTGCACCCAACAGCCAATCGCCGACGACGCTGACGGCCGAGGCATCGGATGCGCCCGAGGTCAGCGACAACAGGACGGCAACGGCGAGCCCCAGGCACAAAAGCAGGATGACGACGCGCGCGCGCCCCGAACGGTCGCCGTCGGATGCCGTCGCCATAGTGCCCGCACCAGCGATCGATTGATCCACCATTGGGTGCCCGCTCAGTCCGCGGCCTGCGCCATAAAGCGAGGCGGCAAGGTCGTGGATGACGTCGGCCGTGCGCGGCCCGAAGCCGAGCAGATAGCCGCCATCCATGCGAATCACCTTGCGCGCGGCACCTGCCGGTGTCGACAAAATGGGCGGGTTCGCAAACAATTCGTCATCCGATGCGGCAGGACCGGCATTGTTCATCATCAGGATCACATCGGGCCTGGCGGTGATAACAGCCTCGTCGGACAATTGCTTGTAGCCGGAGAAACCGTCAACCGCATTGACACCGCCCGAAAGCTTGATGATGCCGTCGGCGGCAGTCTCGCTGCCGGAAGCGAGGATCTTGCCGCCCTGCATCGACAGCACGAACAGGACGCGCTTGCGGTCCTTGATCGAAGCGGTCTGTTTTTCCGCGGCCTTCAGCTTTGCATCGATCTCGGCTGCCAGCGCATCGGCCTTGGCGTCGGCGCCAATCGCCTTGCCGACGATGTGGATCTTTTCGAGAATGCCTTCATGGTCGTAGCGCTCGGGCACCTCGACGAACGGGATGCTCGTTTTCTTCAGCACGTCGACGGCTTGCTTCGGCCCGCTGCCGTGCAGCGCCAAGATGCCCGACGGATTGACCGACAGGACGCCTTCCGGCGAAAGTTGGCGCATGTAACCAACGTCAGGCAGCTTGAGCGCCGCCTCGGGATAGCGGCTGGTCGAATCGCGGGCGACCAGCCGATGCTGCTCGCCGAGCGCAAAGACGATCTCGGTGATCGAACCGCCGATGGCCGCTATCTTCGACGGGTCCGTAAAGACCTCCGTGCCTTCGGCGGCGCGGACCGGCAGCAATGCGGCAAAGGCCAGGGCAAGGCCGATCGTGGCCCGAAGCGCCATTTTGAAAACACGCGCCCGCTTAAGCAAAGGAGCCATTGTCGTTGTCCTCAGGCTGCGGTCGGACTTGGAATGCGCGGCAGGTTCTCTGCCAGAAACCGCCAGTCCTCGAGCTCGCTTTCACCTTCATGGCGCTTGCCGAAGAACTGGATGATCATCTTGCCTTCGGCGTCATAGGCTTCGAGAGACGTGACATGGCCATCCTTGGTCGGTTTGCGCACGGCCCAGACCTCATGGATGTGGTCGGTCCGCAGATGCAGATGAAAAGTCTCGTCCAGCACGTTGATCCATGGTCCCATCGGCTTGATCGACTTGATCGGGCCCGAATGGATCTGGATGCAGCCGCGATTGCCGACAAAGCACATGATCGGCATCTCGCCCTCGGCGGCATGATGGAACATGGCGCTGACGGCATCGTTGTCGAGCAGCCAGGCGTAATCCTGGCCGACCATGCGCATCGCCTGGCGGCGGTCGAGCTTCAGCGTCTTCAGCATGCCGAAGAACTGATGCACGTCGGTCAGCCGGCTCCAGCGGTCGCGCAGATCGTCGACATCAGCGGAAGCGTCGGAAGCCTCGGCCTCGTCGGCAAATCCCCCCTCCGAAACCGCAATCGTCGACTCCTGGTTCGGCGATTCAAGCTCGGCCACCAGCTTCTGATAGGCATAGAGGTTGGACGCGGGCCGCAGGTGCACCTTGTGCACCGCCTCGCCTGCCGCATCGAAGAACTGCAGGCTGCGCCTGATATCGCCGCCGTCGCGCTTTTCGAGGGCAAAGCCGTGCGCCCAGACTTTCGGGAAGATGCGCAGGTCGATGTTCTCGCCAAGCACCATGGCATTGTGGTTGCCGGTGACGATTTTGTCGTAGACGCCGATCTTCTCGTGCACAGCGCTTTCGTTGCGGGTCAACGCCATGACCTCGCCGACGGCTTCGAGGCCGGTCAGAAGATCGTTGACGCGCGGCTCGACGCGGACGACGCCGTCGCCGCAATGCGCGGCGACGAGCTCGGCCTCCGAAATGCCAAGCTCGGCGGCGAGGTCGCGCTCGCGCGTCTTCGGATTGTCTGCCCGCGCCCGCCGGATCTCGTGCGGAGCGGGTTTTACGCGCTGGTCCATCTTATTACCTATTTATTGAGGATGAGCTTGCCCTGGCGGGTGATCTTCAGCCGATAGAGCGCTCCGTGATGCTCGATGCCGATCTCGTGCTCGCCTTGGAACAGCGTGTTGCTGGACAGGGTTCTCACGGTCAACGGGACCCGGTCGAAACGAGCCGAATTGTCGTCGGAACGGCGGACGCGATAGCGAAAGTCATTGGGATTGTGCGTGTTCATCAGGTTCGATCCCTTTCCTGGGCCGGGCGTCTGGCTAGGCGTTGCGTAGATGCCGATTCATTTCTTGACTTGAATATCATGTTTATTAGTCAGTGCAATACCGGACTAAGTGAGTCAAGATTTAAGACGCCGGACACGACGAAAAATGCCAGCAAGCGCCAAGCCAGCCAGCATCGAACCTGGAATTTTGGAGTTGGGGCATGGGGTTGGCGAATTGGGGACGGCTGGGTCTGGCGAATAGCAGCCCAAGTCCGGCGCATCGATCGATGGGAAAGGGCCGGTCTACAGCAACGGGAATGGCCGCATTGCTGGCGGGTGCTGCGGCGATCGCGCTGCTCACCCCGTCGGCCAATGCTCAGTCGGCCGGGGAAGCACAGACGCCTGAAGAGGCTGCGCCGGCCCCGGCAGGCGCAACACTGCTTGACCAGATCCTGGTCATCAGCCGCACCGGCGAGACGGCGATCGATTCCCTGGCTTCGGCCAGCCATGTCGATCAGGAGCAATTGGAACGCCGTATGGCGACGACGCCTAACGAGATGCTATTGGGTGTGCCGGGCGTAGCGGTCCAGGCAGACGCAAGGCGCGTCAGTTCCAGCATCAATATCCGTGGCTTGCAGGATTTCGGCCGCGTCGCAGTGATCGTCGACGGTGCGCGGCAGAATTTCCAGCGCTCCGACCACGGCACGCAGTCCACCTTCTATATCGACCCGGAGCTCATCAAATCCGTCGACGTCATCCGCGGCCCGGTCGTCAACACCTACGGCTCGGGCGCCATCGGCGGCGTCGTCCTGTTCGAGACCAAGGACGCGGAAGACTATCTTCGCGACGGCGAGACATGGGCGGCGTCAGCGACCGGGCGCTATGAGAGCAATGGCGAAGGCTGGACGACCAGTGCTGAAGGCGCCTACCGTTTCAACGAAAACTGGGATGTCCTCGGCAACATCGTCTATCGCGACTATGACGACTACAAGGATGGCGGCGGCGGTACGGTGAACGGCACCGGTTTCGATGTCTTGAGCGGCCTTCTCAAGACGACCATCCGCCCCACTGAAAACAGCGAGGTGAAGCTGGGTTGGAACGGCACGAGCGACGGGTGGAACGAGGTCAGCGGCGGCACGCCGGTGAATGATGTCGACCTGAAAGCGAATACCTTCACGGGCCGCTACAACATCACCGACGAAGATAAGAGCTGGCTCGATCTCCACATCAACGCCTCCTACAACAAGACCAATTTGGAGATGACAAGCCTCGTTCCGCAAAACCGGTTTGATCCAGTCACCGGTCTTCCCATCGTCCTGCCGGCGGGTTCGATGTCGGCTTTCGATGTCGGCACTTCGGGCATCGACATCTGGAACACCTCGCGGTTCGAGACCGCCGCCATTGAGCACGAGCTGACCTATGGTGGCGACTGGGTTGGCGACGACGTCGAGACGGGTGGCGCCGCAGGCGGCGCCAGTTTCTATACCCCTTCGGGCAAGCGAAACGTTTCCGGCGCTTACATGCAGAACAAGCTCACATGGGACTGGCTCGAGATTATCGCCGGGCTGCGTTACGACAGCTACAAGCTCGAAAGCGATGTCGGCGAAACCTCCGGCGACCGGCTGTCGCCGCGCATCACCGTCGGCCTCTCGCCGTTCGAAACCGCCAGTCTTTCGGGACTGCAATTCTACGGCACCTATGCGGAGGGATATCGCTCCCCGTCGCTGTCGGAAACCCTCATCAGCGGCAACCATCCGGCAGGCGTCAGCTTTCCGTTTCTCCCCAATCCCGATCTGAAGCCTGAAATCGGCAAGACCGTCGAATTCGGTGTCAACTACAAGCAGGACGACATCCTCGAAGCTGGCGACGCGTTTCGTTTCAAGGCGGCCTACTTCAACAACGATATCGAAGACTACATCGATGGCGTCACCCTGTCGGCCTTCGATCCGACCAGCGGCTGCCCGTTCGGCCCCGGCATACCGATCTGCTTTCAGTACCAGAATTTTGCAAAAGCCAAGATCCGCGGCTTCGAAATGGAAGGCATCTATGACGCCGGCTGGGGTTTCGCCGGGCTTTCGGCCTCGATCATCGATGGCCACACCATCTCCTATGACGGCGAGCAGGCAGATCTTGTTACCGTCCCCTCTTCCCAGGTCACCGGGCAACTCGGCTTCCGCTTTCTGGAGGACAAGCTGACCGTCGGCGGCGAGGTGCAGTACAATGGCAAGCCGAAGGGCAACCCAGTGGCCAAGGACTACACGCTGGTCAACGCTTTCGCCAGCTACCAGGCGACCGACAATTTCAAGGTCGATTTCCGCGCCGACAATTTGTTCGACGTGAAATACACCAACCCGTTGAATGCATCGGCCACGAGTGTAATTTACGAGCCCGGCGTCACGCTCAAGCTGGCGGCGACAATGCGGTTTGGAGGCTGACGACAATGAAACGCTTGACGGCATCGCTTCGCCTGCTGACCTCGGTGCTGGCGATGCCGCTTGTGCTGGGTCCGGCGTGGGCGCAACAGTCCGCGCCGGCCCCTGCTCTCACGCTTGAACTCAATGGCGCACAACCCTCGGACAAGGGCTGCCGTCTGACCTTCGTGGTCAACAACACGCTCGGCGCCGACCTCTCGAAAGCGGCGTTCGAGATCGCGCTGTTCAACGAGGACGGCGTCGTCGACCGGCTGACCGTGCTCGACTTCAAAGACCTGCCGGCGGGCAAGACCAAGGTGACGCGTTTCGATCTTGCCGGCGCCGACTGCGCCAAGCTCAGCCGCGTGCTGATCAACAGCGCGACCGAATGCGCGGGCACCGGCATCCAGCCGGACGCTTGCATGCGGGGACTGAAGACCGAGACCAAGACCGGCATCGCCTTCGGGGTCTGAGAAGACAGTGGGACTGGAGCCCGCACTCGGACGGAACAGAGTGGCGTGGCCTTTGGCCGGCCTCTTGCCGCTGGGGCAAGTGATCTTGATTTGACAAGTCCACGCCGGTCGCGGCAGGTCTCGTCGCGAGCCATGCAGAAAATCAGTTCCCTACCCGACGCCGATGGCGAACTGGCGATTGCGCCGACCGGACCGCTTGCGCCGGCCCGACCGTCAGCCATGAGCGGCAAATGGACGGTGGCGATCGTCGCCTCCTGCCTGTTTCATGCCGCGGTGGCGGCCGCTTTTCTCATCGCACCTGCCGGCACATTCGATTCCAAGGACGCAATCGAGATGGAAGGCACCAATCAAACCGGCGCCAACGTGGTCGGCAGCGACTTGGAAGGTCAGGCCCCGGGCGCGATGAACGTTACCTTGGTGCCCGACCCGCAGCCGACCAAGCCTGAGGTCAAGCCCGAGCCGCCTGCCGACCGGCCCACCGGGGAAATGGCCGAGCAGCCCCCCGCGCCCTTGCCGCAGATTGTCAAACAACCCACCGCCGCGCCAGACACACTGATGGCCGACACCCCGCGCCTCGACGAGCAGAGCGTGGCTCCGAAGATTGAAACGCCGGCAGAGCCGGCTGCTCCGGCCGAGAGCACCGAGGTGCCTCCTGCCGATATCGGACAGCCGCCGATCCCGACGCCCAGGCCGAGCGCGACACCAGGTCTTGGCGGAGCCGGCGAAACGAACGAGGCCCTCGGCGCGGCCGATGGCGAGGAACGCGACGCGGTGACGTCCAGCACGGGCAAGAAGCAGGCAGCGGCAGGCAATGCGATAGAATCCCGCTACAGCGGTGAAATTCAGAAGAAGCTTGCCCGCGCCAACCGTCGCGTCTCGAAATCGATACAAGCGAGCGCCCGCAACAATGCCAGGGTCGTTTTCGTTGTCATGGCCGACGGCAGCATCAGCGACATACAGCTTGCCGAAAGCTCAGGTTCTGCGGAGCTTGATCAGTTCGCTTTAACACTGGTGCGCAAGCAAGCACCGTTCCCTCCCATTCCAAGCGAAACTGGCAAGTCAAGTTGGGTGTTTAAAGCGCGGATCGGTCCATTTTAACAGCCTGCGCCTCATCGTTTCAGGCAATCCACCAAGCATCATAATCCGCAATCCCGAAAGGACAGCCAATGTACATCGCCATGAACCGCTTCAAGGTCCAGAACGGCTCGGAAGCCGCCTTCGAGGACGTCTGGAAGAACCGTGATTTCGAGTCTTTCGGAGATGAAAGGCTTTAAAGAATTTCATCTGCTGCGCGGTCCGGTCAACGAGGCCGAAGGCTACACGCTGTTCGCCTCGCACACGGTTTGGGCGAGCCATGAGGATTTTGTCGCCTGGACCAAATCCGAGAACTTTCGCGCGGCGCACCGCAACGCCGGCTCCAGCAAGGTTCACTATCTCGGCCATCCGCAATTCGAGGGCTTTTCGGTCGTCGAGGGTGCGTGACATGACTTCACCGACGGCGCCTACTTCGTCAGGCGTTGCAGCGAAATACCAACGCTGGAACGCAGGCGGACAAGGGGCAGCGCAAACCTGAAGCGATCCCCTGCCCGCGATGAGCGAGCCTGGAGGAATCCTACGCCGCGGCCAGCAGGCTGGCGTTGCCGCCCGCAGCAGTGGTGTCGACGCAGACGGCGCGCTCATGCGCGTAGGCCGCCGGGTTGAGCACTTCGCTGACCAGCGGCATGATCGGGCCGGCGCGGTCGGCGATCACCTTGCGCACGATGCGCGCAGCCTCGGGCGTGCCGGAAAAGGCGACGACGTCGACACGCAGCGCGCGCGCCTCGACCGGGTCGGGCCGGCCGTCGATGGCCGCCAGCGGCAGCCCCTTACCGGTCAGCGGCGACAGCGCCGCCGGCGCACCGGGCGCGACCGCCAGCACCGCATTGCCGGCCGCGAGCGCCTGGATCGCCTGGGCAAGCAGCGTGTCGGCATCCGGTCCGAGGCAGAGCACACGGCCGCGCGGCGACAGCGACAGCGTGTTGGCCTCGCCGGTCGGGCCGGGCAGGTCGACCTGGCCGAAATCGATGCCGGCGGCGGCACCGATGGCCGCAGCACCCTTGCCACGCAAATGCTTCCTCAGCACCGCAATGCGGTCCGCCCGCGTCGACCAGCCCCCGAGCGCCGGGTCTGGCAGATTGTCGGCGAGTTCGGTCGCCGTCACCTTGTGGCCGTCAAGAACAGGCGTGCCGGCCTCCGGCCCCTTGCGAAACCGCCTGAGATAGTGCGGCCCGCCGGCCTTCGGTCCGGTGCCGGAAAGTCCTTCGCCGCCGAACGGCTGCGAGCCGACCACGGCGCCGATCTGGTTGCGGTTGACATAGATGTTGCCGGCATGGATGCCGTCGACGAAATGCTGGGCGCGGCCTTCGATGCGGGTGTGCAGGCCGAAGGTCAGGCCATAAGCCTTGCGGTTGATCGCGGCGATGACCCCGTCGATGTCGTCGGCGTCGAAGGTTGCGACATGCAGCACCGGCCCGAACACCTCGCGCTCCATGTCCTCGATGCCCTTGACCCGAAAGACATGCGGCGCGACGAAGCGGCCATCCTTCGGCGCTTCGAGTTTGGCGATCAGCCGGCCCTGCCGGCCCATGTCGGTGCAATAGTCGCGGATCGATTTTTGTGCCTCCTCGTCGATGACCGGGCCGACATCGGTCGATATCTGCCAGGGATCGCCGAGGTTGAGCGCTTCCATCGCGCCCTTCAGCATGTCCAGCATCTTCTTCTCGACATCCTTCTGCACATAGAGCACGCGCAGCGCCGAGCAGCGCTGGCCGGCGCTCTGGAAGGCCGAGGCAAGAATGTCGCGCACCGCCTGCTCGGGAAGCGCGGTGGAATCGACGATCATCGCGTTCAACCCGCCAGTCTCGGCGATCAGCATGGCGTCGGGCGCGGCGGTCTCGGCCAGTTGCTTTTCGATCAGCTTGGCGACTTCGGTCGAGCCGGTGAAGCAGACGCCGGCAATGCGTGGATCGGCGGTCAGCGGGCCACCGACCGAGGGGCCATCGCCCGGCAAAAGCTGGATGACGTCTTCCGGCACACCGGCTTCGCGCAGCAATTCTACGGCGCGGAAGGCGATCAGCGGCGTCTGCTCGGCCGGCTTGGCGATGACCGAATTGCCGGTGACGAGTGCTGCCGCGATCTGGCCGGTGAAGATGGCGAGCGGAAAATTCCATGGCGAGATGCAGGCGATCGCGCCGCGCGCTTGCGTTCCCGGTTCGGCATTGACCGCCTCGGCGGCGTAATAACGCAGGAAATCGACCGCTTCGCGCACTTCGGCGACGCCGTCGGCCAGCGATTTGCCGGCCTCGCGGGCGGCGAGGGCGAAGAATTCGACGGCATTGGCCTCATAGAGGTCGGCGGCGCGGTTTAGGATGGCGGCGCGCTCGGCAACGGCACGTTTTGCCCATGCCGGCTGGGCCTCCACCGCGATGCGCACGGCGGTCGCGACCTGCTTGGCGGTGGCCTCGATGACCGTTCCGACCATTTCGTCGGGTTTTGCCGGATTGACCACCGGACGCTGCTTGCCGTAGCCGGCGGCACGGGTGATCGGCTTGGCGTGCCAGCGGTCCGGACCGGAAAACTCGGCCCTCACCTTGTCGATCGCGGCCAGCGTCACCGGATCGGTGATGTCGAACCCCTTCGAGTTGCGGCGGGCAGCACCGAAGATCGCCGACGGGCGGGGGATCGCCGGATTGGCGGCCGGACCCTGTTTCTCGACGGTTTCAAGCGGATCGCGAGCAATATCCTCCGGCTCGACCTCCTCGTCGGTGAGTTGGTGGACGAAGGAGGAGTTGGCGCCGTTTTCGAGCAGCCGGCGGACCAGATAGGCAAGCAGGTCGGAATGCGCGCCGACCGGCGCATAGATGCGGCAGCGCGTACCCTCGGCCCGCCGCACCGTCTCGTGCAGCGCCTCGCCCATGCCGTGCAGGCGCTGGAATTCGAAGGAGTCACGATTCCCAGCCATCGACAGGATGGCAGCGACGGTGTGGGCGTTGTGGGTGGCGAATTGCGGATAGATGCGGTCGGTCATCGACAGCAGCTTTTTCGCGCAGGCGAGGTAGGACACATCGGTGTTGGCCTTGCGGGTGAAGACCGGATAACCGTCGAGCCCGAGCGTCTGCGCCCGCTTGATCTCGGTGTCCCAATAGGCGCCCTTGACCAGCCGCACCATGATGGTGCGGTCGTATTTCTGCGCCAGCGCATACAGCCAATCGATGACGAAGGCGGCGCGCGGACCATAGGCCTGGACGACGACGCCAAAACCGTCCCAGCCGGCGAGTTCCGGCTCGGCCAGCACCCGCTCGATGATTTCGAGCGACAGGTCGAGGCGGTCGGCCTCCTCGGCGTCGACGTTGAGGCCCATGCGCGAATGGCGCGCCGCCAGCGCCAGCGACAAAAGCCGCTCGGCCATCACAGGCAGCATCTTTTCCTTCTGCGTCACTTCATAGCGCGGGTGCAGCGCCGAGAGCTTGACCGAGATGCCGTGGTTCTGGCGGATGTCGGGACCATTGGCGCCGGCATCGAGCGACGAGATGGCGTCGGCATAGGCCTTGAGATAGCGCAAGGCGTCGGCCTCGGTGCGAGCCGCTTCGCCCAGCATGTCGAAGGAATAGAGATAGCCCTTCTGGGTCATTGGCCGGCCGCGCTTGACGGCCTCGGCGATGGTGCGGCCGAGCACGAACTGCTCACCCATTTCGCGCATGGCAGCGGCGACCGCCTTGCGGATGACCGGCTCGCCCAGCCGGCGCACCATGGCGCGCAGCGTGCCTTCGATGCCGCCCTCGCCTTCGTCGAGCACCCGGCCGGTCAGCATCAGCGCCCAGGTCGACGCATTGATGAAGATCGAGCTTGAGCCGCCCGAATGCGCCGACCAGTCATGCGGGGCGATCTTGTCGGCGATGAGATCGTCCATCGTTTCGGTGTCGGGCACCCGCAGCAGCGCTTCGGCCAGGCACATCAACGCGACGCCCTCCTTGGTGGAGAGGCCATAGGCGGACAGAAAGACCTCCATCAGCCGCGGATCGGACGAGCCGCGCACCGCCCGCACCAGATCGGCGGCGCGGGCCGAGATCGCCTTCCGCTCTTTCGTCGAAAGCCCTGTCGCCTCGGCCAGCCGCTTCACGGCCTCGTCTTCGTCAGGCAAATAATTGGCACGGATCTGCTGGCGGATGGCATCGAGCGCTGGCATGACGGTCCTGTAGAGCGAGCATCAGGGAGCGGGCCGGCGGTCACCGGACCGAATGGCGCAAGCTAGCACAAAGCTTGGTTTCGATCGGTCCAAAGAAATCGACAGGAGAGGTCGATTGAACTATCGTGGGGCCTGCTTCTCTCCAACTTGACCACGAATTCGATGACAGAAGACCAATTGGACCGCATCGACAGGAACATCCTGTCGGCGCTGGGCAGCAATGGCAGGCTCTCCATGTCGGAACTCGCGGCCAAGGTCGGCCTGTCCAAGACGCCGGTGCAGGCGCGGGTCAAGCGGCTGGAAAAGGACGGCATCATCCGTGGCTATCAGGCGATCATCGACCGTGAGCGCATGGGCGAAGGCCATGTCGCCTTCGTCCAGGTGAAATTGTCCGACACCCGCTCGGCCGCGCTCGACGCCTTCAACCGCGCCGTGCAGGCGGTGCCGGAAATCGAGCAATGCCACATGATGGCGTCGAGCTTCGATTATCTCCTGAAAGTCCGCACCACCGACATCGCCGCCTATCGCCGCGTGCTCGGCGAGCGCATCTCCGCCCTGCCCCACGTCGCCCAGACCTCGACCTTCGTGGCGATGGAGACGGTGAAGGATCGCTAGGCGTTCACTGAGCTCGTCAGCTCATCCGGCTCGTTCAAGACGCTCCTGAATTTGCCCCTCGATTGCCCTCAGGAAATGGTCGGACGTCGATGTCCATCCAAAGAGTATCTGCACGAGCGTAATCGAGGCGTCATGGTTGCTCCTTGGGGAGTCCAACGCGATGGGCTCGCTCGTGCAATCCGTCAGCAGGATGCAGTGATAGTCCCTGAAGAAGGCATCCCGAATTGTCGACTCCACACACACGCTGGTCGTGCATCCTGTCACGATGAGCTGTTTGATGCCTGCGGTCTTCAGAACAGCATCGAGTTCAGTCTCGTAGAAGCCACTGAACCGGGTTTTGTAGAGGACTACATCCGCCGCCTCCGGCTTTAGGTCGTTGACGATATCTGTTCCCCAGGTGTCGCGGATCAGAATCCGGCTCTCGGTGCCATCCGGCGCCGTCACGTTCTCACCGACCCCAAAGATCTGGAGATGTCGGAGACGATTGGGGGCATCCGATGTCCCGAGATCCGAAAGATCGGAATGATACCCCATCTTCAGATAGATGATGGGCAGTCCCAATTTGCGAGCGGCCGCTATGACGCTTGCAGTAGGGCCGACAGCCCGTTGAATCCCGGAGATATCGATGCCGGCTCTGTCGAACATCCCGCCTTTCGAGCCGAAGTCATTCTGCATGTCCACGACGAGAACTGCAGTCTTGGCGGGGTTTATTGAAACAGGTTGAGGCTTTGCGTCGACGACAAGTGGCTGCATTTTTATCCTCCCACAGCCTGAGGTATCGCACTTAGCGCCTTGGTTATCATGATCAGCGACCCTGCATCGTGTCAACAAAGGGGGCTACATCGTTGCTTGGCGGCCGAAGACAGCGGTCCGCTCTTGTCGCAGACCAACCCGGCCTCACTCCGCCAGCGTCTTCAAAAACGCCACCAGCGCCGCGCGCTCGCGGTCCGAAAGCTGCAGCGGGTGGACCTCGGATACACCCTCGACACTGGCTGGCGCCTTGGAATAATGCGCCACCACCTCGTCGAGCGAGGAAAACTGCCCTGCATGCATGTAGGGCGCACGGGTGGCGGCACCGCGCAGCGACGGGGTCTTGTAGGCTCGGACGAGTTCCGGTCCGGCCTTGACCATGAAGCGCAGTTCGCCGCAGGCGCTGGCTTCGCCATCGCGAAACGCGCCGAAACAGTTGAACGGATCGGCCTCGACCTGCGCCACCGCATCTATGCGGCCGCGATCCGGAGGCAGATTTGCCATCGGCGGCACGCCGGTGTTGTGAAAACCGCCGTCGGTGAAACGCGGCCCGGTGTGGCACGCCACGCAATTGGCCTTGCCGATGAACAGCTTCAGCCCGAGGATCTCCTCAGGCGACAACGCACCATCGCCTTGCGGCAGCTGTATACCGGTAGCCAGGGCGGCGGCGAACCGGTCGAAGCGCGTCTGCGGCGGCGCGATCGACCGCTCGAAGGCGGCGATCGCCTTGCCGATATTGGCGAAGACGCGGTTGACGCCCTCGGCCTGCGCTTCGGTCATCGTGCCCCACGCCGCCTTCTCGGCATCGCTGCCGAGCGGACTGGCATTGGCCGGCACAGTCGAAAGGTCGGGCAGCGACCCGAAGATGCGCTCATAGCGCTCGCCGAATCGCGCCTTGATATAATGCGCGTAGGCGGCGCGATTGCCGGCCTGCTCCAGCGGATTCTCCAGCGGCGCCAGCGCCTGCGCCCAAAGGCTGTCGCGCCTGCCGTCCCAGAATAACCAAGGATCATGCGCGACGCCGGCCAGCGGCATGGTGCGCCGGTTGGTGCGGCCGACGCCGACCGCTTGCGGCAGGTCGTCCTGGAACTGCCGGTCGATCTTGTGACAGGTCGAGCACGAAACCTTGCCGTCGCCGCTCATCCCGACGTCGAAAAACAGCGTCGCGCCGAGGGCGGCGGCGGCCGGCACGTCGGCGAAGCGATTGGTGGTGTCGGCTTTCAGCGGCGGCAGCGCCGACAGCGCCAGCGAGGCGATGGTCTTCTTTTCGGCATCTGAAAACTCCGGCTTGCCGCAGCCGGCAAGCACGGCCATCGCCAGCAGCGCGAAAAGACGCGAAAAGCGGTTCATCTTGCTCCAGCGCTCAGAGCAACACATTGAAGACTACCGTATCGGATCCGGCCGCCGCGGAAATGGCGAAATGCAATTGCCACAATCCGCTCATCGTGAATTTCACCCCGTCGATGCGATAGCAGCCGTCGCCCAGATAGTCAGTCGCCTGCGGGCTGGTCGGCAGACCGTGTCTGTGCTGCAGCATGCCGCCCGAAATCGCGATCGCTGCCCCTTCCACCGGGGTTCCCGCACCTGTCTTGATGGTCAGCAGCCAGGATTGAAGCTCGCCTTGCCGGATAACGCCCCGCTCCGGCTTGAAACTGGCCACAAACAGCCCATTCGTCGTCTTCTTCGAGCGGGCAATCTCGAAGCCGGCACGTTGCGGCGCTTGCGGCGCGGTCAGATAGACGGCAGCGAGAATGCCGGCCAGCAAGGCAGCCAGACCAAGACCTGCCAGAACATAACGCCATAACGATGCCAAACCGTTTCCTCTTCCGGAGATAACGTCTCGCTGGGCAGATTGCGTCCCGCTTTTCGCGTGAGAAAACGCCGCCGGCGCAAAAATCCGCCATGGCCAAGCATGGCGCTGCCGCTCGCAAAAAGCTACAGCACCGGGTCTTGGTTTTGTGCATGTCGTTATCCCAAAACCGCTGCGCAAGGTTTTGGGCGACATGGACCAGGAGAGAGATTCATGACAGGAAACGGCGTCGCCTCGATCGGTGAATGCATGCTCGAACTTTCAGGCCAGGCGGGGCCGAACTGGCGCATGGGTTTTGCCGGCGACACGTTCAACACACTGTGGGCGCTGCATGCGCTGAGCGGCGATCGGCCGGCGACCTATGTGTCGGCCTTCGGCGACGACCCGTTCTCGCGCGACCAGATCGGTTTCTTCGCGCAAAACGGCATCGGCATCGGCGCCAGCCCGATCATATCAGGCGCCCGGCCGGGCCTCTATGCGATCACGCTGACCGGAGCCGAACGCTCCTTCACCTACTGGCGCGGCGATGCGGCCGCAAGGCAGCTTGCCTCCGACGCGGCTGCCTTGGCGAAAAGCCTTGAAAATCAGGCGCTTGTTTACTTTTCCGGAATCACTTTGGCAATTCTGGACGACGCCGCGCGCAAGGCATTGCTGGCGGCGGTGGCCAAGGCGCGCGCCGCCGGCTCACTTGTCGCCTTCGATCCTAACTACCGGCCACGGCTGTGGCACCGGCGCGAGGAAGCACAAGCCGCGATCCTCGATGCCCTGGCAGTCACCGATATCGCGCTGCCGACCTTTCCCGACGAGCAGATGCTGTTCGGCGACGCAGCGCCGCAAGCAACCGCGGAAAGGCTGGGAAAGCTGGTTGGCGAAGTCGCCGTCAAGAATGGCGAGGAGCCGGCGCTGATCGCCGCAAACGGAACCCGGCTACCCGTTCCGGCCGTGCACGTCGCCGCCCCCGTCGATACGACCGGCGCCGGCGATTCCTTCAATGGCGCCTATCTCGCCGCCCGGCTTGCCGGCCATGTCCCGACTGAGGCGGTACTGCGCGCGCATCGCGTCGCCGCGGCCGTCGTGCAGGTGCGCGGCGCGCTGGCGCCATTCGAGACGTTAAGGGCGGCGTTCGAAGATTAATGCATGTCGCGCAAAAGTGCGCAGCGGTTTTGCGATAACGACATGCATAAAAACAAGAACTTAAAGCGTTGCATGAATCCATTTATACACGACGCGCTTTAGGATCAAAACGCGATCAAACTGGCTGCCGCCAACGGCCGACAAGCTTGCAGCCCAAGGCGGTCGCTATCCGCGCTTTTCGATGACGGCGTACAGGACGTTGCGGTTCTCGCCAAAGAACACTTGCGCCTCGACGGTGTTTCGGTCGACACTGGCATTGATGATGTTCCACATATCGACCTCCGACCGCAGCAGCAACACCCAGTTCATGAACGTCTCCCGGTAGCCGGCGTCAGGGTTGCCCTCTGCGTAGTTCGCGAAGAGGAATGTCCCGTTCGGCTTCAACATCTGCAGGCAGGTTTTCGTGAGCTTCACGGCGACGTTGTGCGCAAGGTAGTCGTAAAGGCCGGAGGCGTAGATGAAGTCGAACTTGCCAAGCTTGTGGCCCCGCGTGAGCATGGTTCGTACCGAACCGTCGATGGCCTCTACCGCGGTGCCCTGGAAGTCGCGCGTGATCAATCCAACGCTCTGAGGATCCTGATCGAGCGCAACCCAGCGCTTGAGACGGCCCTCCTGTAAGGCGGTCGAGCGATTGGCCTCCCTTAAATGGCCGGCCGCAATCGCCAGGACCTCGGCTTCGGGTCCATTGCTGGTCGCAATCTCATCGACATAACGGGTTAAAAGATCGCGTCGTTCCCGTGCCGCGACACACGACGGTACATCCTTGGTATGGCTATAGAGGGCCTTGCCGATTTCCGAGGCGTTTGCCACGCTCTCGGCCACGTGCGGATCACAATAGATATAGTCGAGCAACTGTGCGTCGCCAGAATAACCTCTGGGCTTGTCATGGGACCACCGCGTGAGCGGATCCTCAAGAAAGTACTCCAGGACCGGGTGGTTCTGCACTACCGGTATCAATGCTTGCCAAACGCCTGGATGAACCTTGGTACGCGTTGCCTCGAGATACGACATCAGACGACGAATGATCTCCGCGGGATCCTTTCGCTGCTCGATTTGCTGGTGTGTCGTGTGGAGAATGAGCGCAAGCTCTACGCGAGCAGTTTCGAAGGCTTCGCTATGGGGCGCGAGCTTTCCTCGAGGGAGGCTGGCGGCGATCATCTCGGCAGTAATCAGACTTTTGCCATCAAGGATGGTTGCCACCACATAACCCCATAGTTACAATTAGCTAGATATTAGTTAGATATTGCGTAAAATTTTACCTTTGCCAAGCCACATCGCCGGCATTTTAGCGGTGTCGTTAATTTCCCGCCAACCATGCTGGTTCTTTGGGCGCCTTGCGGGTGGGATTCCGGATACGAGTTAACGAAAACCTATTTGCGCGACTGCATATTGTTTGCGAGGCGCCGCAATCGCTGTCGCGCCTGAGGAGTCGGCCGGCGTGGGGGCAGAAGCTAGAAATGAGTTCGGAATACAAAGCCCCGTTCAAATGGGGTTTGTGGTGACGAACGAATTCGCGTCATCCGCGTTGGCCGATATAGCCCATACGGAACCGCTTGAACTGCGCTACGAGCCGCGGTCCGACGAGCTCCGCAACCTCTACCGAGAGGAAGGCCAAGCGAAGCGAAGGATGGACGCCAGGCCAGGGCTTTGGATCGCCGTTGCCATCTATCTGCTGTTTTCGGCAACGGATCTGCTGCTGATTCCGGATGTGGCACTCTATACGATCATGGCACGCTTCGCGGTCGGAGTGACTGCACTCTTGATCTTGGAGGCACAACTTCGCCGGGGTGTCGGAACGGAATGGATTGACGTCACTTGCGCCGGAGCCATCATCTTTGGCTATGTTGGCTGGCTGTGCCCAGCGGTTATGGGTGCAGACAAGGAAAGCGTCTCTTACTACATGGTCTTCGGCACCATCTTCATGATGAGCGCCAATCTCTTCTTCACGTTTAAGTTCAGTCTATCTATTGTGACATCTACAATAATTTTAGTAATACTGTATGCCGTAAACTACTTTGTGCCTTCAACATTAATGTACAAACTGGTATTTGGAACCTTTTACATTTCATGCTTCACATTTACGTCTTACGTTAACTGGAAACTGAACGAGGAGCGCTACAACGTCTTCCTGAATGCCCTTGAAGCCAAAATCCAGCACAAGGAAGCCACCGAGCGCGGACAGGCGCTATTGAATCTGTCGAGAACCGATCCGCTTACGGGTCTGGAGAATCGGCGGGCGATTGACGAGAAGCTGCGGGACTACTGGAGCGATTGGCAAAGGTCTGGCAGCAGTTTTGTGGCCATCCTCATCGACGTGGACTTCTTCAAAAGGTTCAATGACTATTACGGACATCAAGAAGGCGACCGCTGCCTGATTCTTGTCGCCAATGCCCTTGCCGATATGATTAAGCAGTACAACGGCTCAATCGGCCGCTACGGCGGTGAGGAATTCATTGTCCTGGCTCGCATGGAGAAAAGAGAACAGGTCACAGACATTGCCGAAGCCATTCGAAGCACGGTGGAGAACCTCGCGCTTCCCCACGAGCAGCGCAGAGACGGCATCTCGGTTGTGACGGTGAGCGTTGGCGCTGCATTCACCAGGCCGCAGACTGGCGCCAAGCTGGAAAAGATCATCCACGAGGCCGATCGCGCGCTCTATCTGGCAAAAGCAGGCGGTCGAAATTGTACCTGGCTGTTCGATCCAAACGATCCCCAGAGCAGCGACGAGAGCGAGAATATCGCGGCTTTGCTGAAGATTGCGATCGGCCAGGATCTCGTTTCACTCGTTTATCAGCCTATCCAGAATGTCGCGTCGGGCCGAGTTGAAGCCGTCGAGGCTCTGATGCGCCTCAAAATGCTGGACGGTACATCGGTGCCGCCGAGCCTGTTCATTCCCGTCGCGGAGCGAACTGGCGCGGTCCTGGCGCTCGGGCGCTGGGCGATAAGGACAGTGTGCACTGAGCTTCTGGCGGACGATCACGTCCGTGTCGTCAGCGTCAACGTCTCTCCGATTCAGCTCAAGACGCCCGGCTTCGCAACCTCTGTTGCGGCGATTTTGAGCGAGACTGGCGTAGCCGGCAGCAGGCTGGCCCTGGAAATCACCGAAGGGCTGGAGATGGAGATGCACTCCGACGTTCTCCGCTGCATCAGCGACCTGAAACTGCTAGGGATCAGGATATGGCTCGATGACTTCGGGACGGGCTTCGCCGGCCTGTCATGGCTTCGTCTGATCGATTTCGATACGGTGAAGATCGACCGCTCGTTTCTGCATGACTGCGGCACCCCGAGGGGCAAGGCGATGCTGCAGGACATTATCGCCCTGGTCCGAAATCGCGGTCACAAAATCTTGCTGGAAGGCGTCGAAACCGACGAGCAGATGGCCCTTATACGCGAATTTGACATAGATAAAATCCAAGGCTTCCACGTCGGCCGTCCCGCTCCCGCCGCCAGTTTCCGGGCGAGACCGATCACCTACAAACGCCCATTTTCGGTCGTTAAGTCCGCATGAATAGCGGCGGAGCGATCTGCGCTCCTGCAAGCCGTCGCCGCCGCGCTTTCCTCAGCAATGGTCCAGCGGCTGACCTAGAATCTTGCCGTTTGAAATCGGCCGGCGGGAACGAGCACAGGCGCCATTAGCGGTCGTTGCTGACCCTCTCATTCAATGTCGGCAGTTTCGTGGGGAAGCCGTCGTTCCAGGTCCGTCTTAGTGCTTTGCTCAACGTGGCCAGCGGTCGACTTCGCCAACAGGAGCATCAATGTGAGTCGCGATGCGAAGTGGTTTGGTCCCGTTGGTTGCTTGTAGGAGCAAATTCGCACCACATCAATTTGCCGACGGCCCCCCCGAATAGATGCGGTTGCGAGTCGATTGCGAAACAATCCGTTTAATGCTAATGCAAATCATTCTCATTTGCATTTGTGGTGGCGATTATGTCCGAAGTCAGCGCTTGGTTCCGCGAAAAGATCAGCAGGCGTGGGCTGCTGTGGGGCGGCCTCGCGGCGGCCGGAGGCTCGGCGATAGCGGGAACGGCGGCCGGCCAATCGGCCCATTCCGGCCATGGGGCGGCGTCGGCCGCGGGCGCTGCACCGCCTCCAGGGCATTTGGCCGCACACGGATCGATGATCACCGTCGGAGACGTGGACAACGAGCGCAACGGTTTCGATCCTTCCCGGATGGTGACGGACTGGGAAACGGGCTCGGTGTCGACGCTTCCCGACGGACGAATCCTTCGGACTTTCGAGATCGAGGCGGTTGACAAGGAAATCGAAATCGCGCCGGGGATCATGTTCCCGGCCTGGACCTACAACGGGCGGGTGCCCGGGCCTGCGCTCAGGGCTACCGAAGGCGAGCACCTGCGGATGGTATTCCGCAACTCCGGCTCGCATCCCCACTCTATGCACTTCCACGGCATCCATGCCGCAAGGATGGACGGCGTACCCGGTGCAGGCTTGATCGATCCGGGAGAAGAATTCGTCTACGAGTTCGATGCCAGGCCCTTCGGCTGCCATCTCTATCACTGCCATGCGCTGCCCCTGAAGCGGCATATCCACAAGGGCATGTACGGCCTTTTCGTCATTGACCCGGATCCGGCCCGCCATCCGGAGCTTGCCGATGTCGCCCGTTCCCGCTTGCTCGGCACGCCCGAGAACGCCGAATGGCAGGAATTCGCCATGGTGATGAACGGCTTCGACACCAACTTCGACAACGGGAACGAAGTCTATGCGGTGAATACCGTCGCACACGCGTACATGAAGCGGCCGATCAGGATCGTCCGCAACCGCCCAGTCCGCATCTATCTGGCCAATGTCGTCGAGTTCGATCCCATCAACTCGTTCCACTTGCACGCCAACTTCTTCGACTATTTCGAACAGGGGACGACGCTCACGCCGACCTTGAGGACGGTCGACTTGATCACTCAGGTGCAGGCGCAGCGCGGAATCCTCGAGTTTACCTACAAGGATCACGAGACCGGTCTCTACATGTTCCACCCGCATCAGTCGGAGTTCACCGAACTCGGCTGGACGGGCATGTTCGACGTGGTGGAGGCGATCGCATGAACGAGGTCTCGCACATCGCCGCCGCCGACCCGACCGCTCCCGCCGGCTCCGGAAAATCGCGCGCCGCGTTGCTGTGGCTGATCCTGCCGCTGGCCGCCCTCGGCCTGGCGATCACCTGGCTGCTGGTCTCTGACCCGCTCAGAAACTTCGGGAACGGCGCTCCGCCTGTGGAGAGCCTGACTTTCGAGCGGACGATCCTTTCCTCCGACGGCATCCGCGTCCTCGTCCGCGCCGGCGGCTCGGAGCGGATGACAATCGCCCAGGTCCAGGTTGACGACGCATACTGGCAGTTCACGCAGGAACCCGCAGGACCGCTCGGCCGCGGCGCTACGGCATGGATCCACCTGCCCTTCCCTTGGGTGCTGGGGGAGGCGCATGCCATCAACATTGTCACCAATACCGGGGCGACGTTCGAACACGAGATCGCAGTCGCTGTGCCGACCCCGACACGGGACGCAGGGAACCTTGCTTCCCAGGCGCTGCTCGGTGTCTTAGTCGGCCTCGTTCCGGTCGCCATCGGAATGATGTTTTATCCGGTGCTGCGCGGGGTCGGCCGCAACGGCATGAATTTCCTGCTCGCCCTGACTGTCGGCCTGCTGGCGTTTCTGTTAGTCGACGCCACGGCTGAAGCTTTCGAACTGGCGGCCGAGTCCGCCGCAATATTCCAGGGACAGGCGATGGTCGTCCTCGCAGCCGCTGCGAGTTTCCTCCTGCTGATGGCGGTCGGCCGCCGGGACGGAGTGCCGACCGGACTTGCGCTCGCCACCTTCATCGCGCTCGGCATCGGCCTGCACAATCTTGGCGAGGGGCTGGCCATCGGCGCTGCGTTCGCGGCAGGCGCCGCCGGATTGGGCACTTTCCTGGTGTTGGGGTTCATGCTGCACAACATCACCGAAGGCATCGGCATTTCCGCGCCAATGCTGAAGAAGCGCCCGCCTCTGTGGACCTTCGTCGGCTTGGCGCTTCTGGCGGGCGGTCCCGCCGTCATCGGACTTTGGATCGGAAGCCTGGCCTATGCGCCGCAGTGGTCGGCGCTGGCTCTCGCCGTCGGAGCGGGAGCCATTCTGCAGGTCATCGTCGAGGTCACTGCGTACCTGATGAGGTCGGACGGCAGAGGCCCGGCGGCGCTTACCGCGCCAGCCACGATGGCGGGGTTGGCGGCAGGCGTTTCGTTCATGTATGTGACCGCTATGCTCGTCAAAGTCTGATCTGCCGCGGCGACAGCTCCGGTCGCTCCTGCCGGATTGTCGCCTGTGAACTGCGGGCGCGGCGATCGGTTGCGGCAAATAAAAAAGGTCGGCTTGGGTCCAACGTGCGTCGCCCCGGCTACCCGGCGTCAATCGACCGACAACCTTGCCGTTTGAGTCGGCCGGCGAGCACAGAGCGCCGGTTCCGGACATTCGCGACGCTCCTCGTAGCGGAGCTTCGACCCTCAGACCGACCGCCGCCGCCCGTCGGATCCACCGGACCAGGCCTGGCTCATTGCTTCGTGCTCGCCTCCCGGAACGCCGCCTCTCCGGCATCCGACACCTCGGCCCACTTCTTGTCGGCCGCTGGATCCGCGGCGTAGCTGTCGTGCCAGTTCCACCACTTGTAGGTCGGGGTCTGGGGATAGCCCTCGGGCGAGTCCTCCCAGACCTCCTGCCGGCCCAGCGGGGTGATGTCGAGATAGTTCCAGGTGCTCCCCATTTGCTCGTCGCCGCGGTTGTTGATGAAATAGGTGCGGAACACGCGGTCGCCGTCGCGGATGAACACGTTGTGGCCGTGCCACTCGTCCACGCCGAAGTCGGCGTCGAAGCTGTCGGTGAGCGTGTACCACGGCATGTCCCAGCCCATCCGCGCCTTCAGCCGCGCGATATCAGCCTGCGGCGCACGCGAGACGAAGACAAGGGTGGTGTCACGGGCGTTCAGGTGGGCGACGTGGGCGACCTGGTCGGCCACCAGGGAGCAGCCGCGGCAGGCGTGGTCGGGCCAGCCGAACACTCCCGGCTCGAAGAAGGCGCGGTAGACGATCAGCTGACGCCGGCCGTCGAACAGGTCGAGCAGGCTGACCTTTCCGTCAGGCCCTTCGAAAGCATACGTCTTCTCCACCGCCATCCACGGCATCCGCCGCCGCTCGGCGGCCAGCGCGTCACGGGCGCGGGTCTGGGCCTTTTCCTTCACGAGCAGCTGCTCGCGGGCCGCCTCCCACTCCTGCGGCGGCACCACCGGCGGTGTGCGCATGGCAGGCTGTCCGCTATTCCGTCCGCGTTCGGCCGATGAAGTCATGGCTTTGATACCTCCTGATCTGGGCGAATTCCCGCCTCATGGCTGAAGCGGGGTTCCATTCGCTGCTCATCGCTCGTTGTTGGGCATGAGGTAGTTTGGCACCGGAAAGCGAAAAGTGGGAGTAACAAGTGTGGCGCTATTCCGATGGAGCGCCGATTGCGACTCTCGTCGACAACGCCCGCCCTTCCCGTGCTTCGGTGACTGCTGCCATCTTTCCGCTCATGCCTTCATCGGACAGCCTTTCGGCACGATGAAGCGGTTGGTCGTGTTGGAGGGGAACGGAACTGCCGCAACGTGCCTGATCGGTTTCCCTTCTTCGCCACGCGACGATCCGCTGTTCCGGCCGCCGCCGACTCGATTTGCAAATTGGCACAAAAGCTCCCAATCTGGTCGCCGCCGCAGCAAAGCTTGATACTTGTTATACGGCGAAACAATGGGAGGAAATTCGCACATGAAAAAGACCTGTGTCCGTTTGGCGGCAACGGCAGTAATGCTCGTCTCTGCCGCCAGCTCGGCTTACGCCGACAGCCTCACCCTCTATTGCGCCGCCGACGAGGCCTGGTGCCAGCAAATCAAGACTAGCTTCGAGGAAAAGACTGGCATCACTGTCGATATGACCCGCAAGAGCTCAGGCGAGACATATGCCCAGGTGCGCGCCGAGGCCGGAAACCCCAAGGGCGACGTCTGGTGGGGCGGCACCGGCGATCCTCATCTCCAGGCCGCCGAGGAAGGACTGACCGAGGAATATATGTCTCCGATGCGCGGCGAACTGCACGATTGGGCGATCAAGCAGGCGGAAGCCGCCGATAACAAGACGGTCGGCGTTTACTCCGGTGCGCTCGGCTTCGGCTATAACAAGGATCTGTTGGCCAAGAGCAACCTGCCGGAGCCGAAATGTTGGGCCGATCTGACCAAGCCGGAATACAAGGGCCACATCCAGATGGCCAACCCGAACTCATCGGGCACCGCCTATACAATGCTCGCGACGATGGTTCAGCTGATGGGCGAGGACAAGGGTTTTGAGTACCTGAAGGCGCTCCACGCCAACATCAACCAGTACACCAAGTCCGGTTCCGCTCCGATTAAGGCCGCGGGTCTCGGCGAAACGACCATCGGCATCGTTTTCATGCATGATGCGGTGACGCAGACGGCAGCCGGCTTCCCGATCGTCACGGTCGCGCCCTGCGAAGGCACCGGCTATGAGATCGGCTCGATGTCGCTGATCAAGGGCGCCCGCAACCCGGAAGCGGCAAAGCAGTTCTACGACTGGGCGCTGACCGCAGAGATGCAGTCGAAGGCCAAGGACGTGAAGTCGTTCCAGTTGCCTTCGAACAAGAACGCCACAGCGTCCGAATTGTCGCCTGACCTGTCGACCATCAAGCTCATCGACTACGATTTCAAGAAGTATGGATCGAGTGCCGAGCGCAAGCGCCTGCTGCAGAAGTGGGATATGGAGGTCTCGACCCTGCCGCAGTGATCATGCGCGTCCGCACTGCCACGAGCGCGCTTCACCCGACCGTCGTCCTGTGGACGGCGGTCGGTTTGGTAGGCTATGCGCTGCTACCTTGGTACGGGTTGGACAGCAATCTCTTCACTCTGTCCTGGCTGCTGGACGGCTATCCGCTTGACGATGATGTAGCGCCGGCGCTTTTTCTTGTGCTGCAAGGCGACAAACTCTGGCTCGCGCCCATCGGCCCGCTGCTTCTCGCGCCGCTCCTGCTATGGGGGCGGCGCAAGTCCGATCCTTTCTTTGGCTATTTGCTGATCGCCGTCGGCGCGACCGGCGTCGCCTATTTCCTGCTTCAAGGTTTCGGCATTGGCCTGCGTGGCTTCCAGTGGCAATGGCTGACCTCGCTCTTTGGCGAGCTTGACGACCGCCAATTCGGCATGGGCTGGGGAGCACTGCTGGTAGGCTGCGCGTTCTTGTTCCTGTTCACCCTCGGGCTTGCGGCGCGCGGCGCGGTCGCCGGCGACGAATTCGTCGCCGCCTCGATCGGCTTCGTTGTCGCTGTTGTCGCCATCTTCATCTTCATGCCGATCAGTCAAATGCTGGGGAGCGCGCTGCTCACGCAAGAGGGCGACTATTCGCTTCCCGTCTTCCTCGCGAAACTCTCCAGCGACCGGCTCTGGAGCCTCGGCTGCCTCACCGGTGGCCCGCGCTGCGGCGTCGCCTGGAATTCGCTCCTTCTCGCCGTGCTCGTCGGCGTGACGACCACCGCGCTCGGCCTTGTCTTTGCCCTGGTGGTGACCCGTACCGGCTTTCGCTACGGCGCGCTGTTGCGCGCGCTGACCGTGCTGCCGATCATCACACCACCCTTCGTCATCGGCCTCGCCATCATCCTTCTGTTCGGCCTCTCGGGTGCCATCAATCTGGGTTTCGCCGAGCTGATCGGCGTCCAACCGACGCGATGGGTCTACGGCCTGCCTGGCCTGCTGATCGCCCAGGTGCTCGCTTTCACGCCGATCGCTTTTCTGGCGATGATCGGTGTGGTCGAGGGTGTGAGCCCATCCATGGAGGAGGCCGCGCAGACCCTGCGCGCCAATCGCTGGCAGACATTCATCACCGTCTCCCTGCCGTTGATGCGGCCGGGTCTGGCCAATGCCTTTCTGCTCGGCTTTATCGAGAGCATGGCTGATTTCGGCAATCCGCTGGTGCTGGGCGGCAATTTCGATGTGCTGTCCACCGAGATCTTCTTCGCCATCGTCGGCGCGCAATACGAGCAGGCGCAGGCGGCGATCCTCGCGCTCGTGCTCCTGTTCTTCACGCTCGGGGCGTTCTACGCCCAGCGATTCTGGCTTGGGAAGAAGTCCTACACGACCGTCTCCGGCAAAGGCGACGCCGGCGTTCACCCGCATCTGCCGGCAATGTTGCGCAACGTCGTCTTCGCGGTGGCCGCCGTCTGGACGCTTTTTACCTTGCTGATTTACGTGACGATCTTCTACGGCAGCTTCGTCAAGCTGTGGGGCGTCGATTTCTCTCTGACTTTTGAACACTACGTGACAGCGTTCTCCATCGGCTGGAACGAGTTCGGCATCCACTGGCGCGGCTCGGCCTGGAGTTCTTTCTGGACGACCATGGAAATAGCGATGATCTCCGCGCCGCTGACCGCGGCCATCGGACTCTTGACCGCCTATTTGCTGGTCCGCCAGGACTTTGCCGGCAAGGACACCTTCGAATTTGCAACGATGCTGTCCTTCGCCATTCCCGGCACGGTGATCGGCGTGTCCTATGTGATCGCGTTCAATGTGCCGCCGATCGAGCTCACCGGCACCGGCATCATCCTGGTGCTCTCCTTCATCTTCCGAAACATGCCGGTCGGAGTCCGCGCCGGCGTCGCGTCGATGTCGCAGATCGACCGCAGCCTCGACGAGTCGTCCCTCACTCTGGGGGCTAACTCCTGGCAGACCTTCCGCAAAGTGGTGCTGCCGCTGCTGCGGCCGGCCATCCTTGCCGCGCTGGTCTATTCCTTCGTTCGCGCCATGACCGCCATCAGCGCCATTATCTTTCTAGTCAGCGCCCAGTATGACATGTCGACCAGCTACATCGTCGGCCGCGTCGAGAATAACGAATATGGCGTCGCCATCGCTTATTCCGCCGTCCTGATCGGCGTCATGCTGGCGGTGATCGGTCTGATGCAGTTTGCCGTTGGCAGCCGCATGATCGGCCGGCGCGGTCTCGACGGCGATCTGGCGCAGTCGCGCACCAATGTCAGCCAGGCGGTCGTGGCGCGTCCACAGCCGGCGATCTCGGGAGGCGGATGAATGGCCGAAATTCGCGGTAATGCCGCCTCAGTCGAATTCAGGAATGTCACCAAGATCTACGGCAAGAGCAAGGCGCCCGCCGTCAACGACATCTCGCTGTTCATCGAAGCCGGGAAGCTGGTCACCCTCCTTGGACCGTCGGGCTGCGGCAAGACGACCACCTTGCGCATGATAGCCGGCCTGGAAATGGTAACGAGCGGCCAGATCCTGATCGGGGGCGCCGACGTCACCCGGCTGCCGGCTACTGATCGTGATGTCTCCATGGTGTTTCAATCCTACGCGCTTTTCCCGCACATGACCGTGACCCAGAACGTCGAATACGGCCTGGGCTTTTCCGGCTTTGGCAGGAAGGAGACGGGCGAGAGGGCCAGAGCCGGGCTTGAACTGGTCGGCCTCTCCAATTTCGGCGACCGCCTGCCGAGCCAGCTTTCGGGCGGGCAGCAACAGCGTGTCGCGGTGGCGCGGGCGCTGGTTCTGGAGCCGCAGGTGCTGCTCTTCGACGAGCCTTTGTCGAACCTGGATGCCAAGCTCCGCCGGCGCGTGCGCGAGGAAATCCGCGAGATTCAGCAGAAACTCGGCCTGACGGTCGTCTATGTCACCCACGACCAGGAGGAAGCGCTCGCCGTGTCCGATCGCATCATTGTCATGAACAATGCGGTGATTGCCCAAGACGGCACGCCACGCGACCTCTATGAGCAGCCCGCGAATGCTTTCGTGGCCGACTTCATCGGCGAAGCCAACATGTTCCAATGCGAGGTCGTGTCGGTCGAGGGCGACAGCGCCACCGTGCATCTGGGACCTGCCGTCCTGAAGCTGCCGGCTCGCGGCCGCAAACCGGGGCCGGCCAAGCTGGCGGCGCGACCGAGCCGCCTCGAGATTGGCGAGCCGAATGCGCCTGGCGCCTTGCCCGGCACGCTTGAGAAAGTGACCTATGTCGGCAGCCACCTCGAGTTCGTAATTGCCACGGAATTCGGCGAAGTCTTCGTGGTCTCGCCGGATGTCGATACCGCGTTTGGAGCGGGGCAGCCGGTGAGCATCGGCTTTCCCAAACGCGGACCAGTGCTGATCACAGACTGAACGCCTCTTTGCAGAGCGCGTGGACCTTATCGAACACGCCCTTGCCGCCCGCGATGACCAGTGTTCCTTCCTCGAGAACCGTTTTCGGGTCGGGCGGGACGACCAATCCGCCGGCCTCTTCGACCAGAAGCATGCCGGCGAGGCAGTCCCAAGCGTTCATATGCTCCTCGACATAGGCGAGCAGCCTGCCCGAGGCGACGTAGGCAAGCATAAGCGCACCCGATGCATTACGGAAAAACACGCCGCCCTCCTGAAGCAGGAGATCGATCAGTTTGGCGACGGTGCGCGCTTCACGACGATTGGAGAAGCCGGTTCCGACCGAGCCTTGCGTCAGGCTCGTCGTCGGGCTTGTCTTGATGGGCCGGTCGTTGAGGAAAGCTCCGCCGCCGCGGCGTCCATAAAATGTCTCGCCGGTAGAGGGTTCATGGATAACGCCCACGACCGCCACACCCTCCTTGACGCAGGCGATGACGACGGTCCAGGCCGGGATGCCGCGCAGAAAGTTGGCAGTGCCGTCGATTGGATCTATCACCCATGTGTAACCCGATCCGCCCGCGAGTGCGGCGTGTTCCTCTCCGATAACACCGTCTTCAGGATACTGTGTCGCAAGCTCCCGGCGGATGAACGTCTCGACATTCCGGTCGGCCTCGGAGACCAGGTCCTGATGACCCTTGCTCTCGATTGTGAGTGTCTCCAGTTGTCGGAAATATTGCAGGCCGAGCTCGCCGCCGCGCCGCGCCAGCGCGGTCGCAAACAGCATCCGATCGTTATCGTCACCATTCACGCAGTTAATTCCGTCATTGTTTCTGCTTCCATTCGTTCCCTGGCTCTTTGTATTAAAGGTCCCAATTCTGCAGGGAAAGGTTGAGGTTAACGCTCGGCGATCGGCTGCCATTCGTGGATGATCTTGCAACCTGGCAAGTCGAAAGCGAAGAAATGCCCTTGGAACGGTTGATCCCGACTGCGCGAAACCGGCGCATTCAGCAGCTTGCAAAGCAAGAGCGTGCCAACGCCGCCATGCGAGATGAAAGCAATATCGCCGTCGTGATGGGTCGCAAGAACGCGAAACACGGCCCTCGCTACGCGATCCTGGGCATCGAGCGCGCGCTCCCATCCGCAAACGCTCTCATGTGGATTGGCGAAGAAGGCGTCAGCAACTCGTTCGAAATCGACCGGTGGAAGGAAACCGGTCGCGGAGCGGTCGTTCTCGCCAAGGTGCGCATCCACTTGGACGGGCAAACCAAATCCCGCCGCCAGCAGGCCAGCCGCTTCAATAGCCTTGGCCTCGGAGCTCGACCAGATGGACGTCAGGCCGGACAGCACCGCACAGCCCGCGAAAGCCCTCATTCGGGTGACGCCGCGGTCCGAAAGCCGCCAGGCTGGAACTGGCATGGCGGGATCAACGGAAACTTCCGGGTGAGTGATAAAGAAGGCCGTCGGCATGCCGTTGCAGCTCCGTGCGTCAGGCGCCAGGCAATCGGAACCGGTATTCCGTCACATGGTGGTAGATCTGGCCCGGCCATAGCGTGGCTTGCGGGAAATACGGCCGGTTCGGCGCGTCCGGCCAGACCTGCGGCTCCAGGCAGAAGCCCGAAAAAGCCTTGTAATGACGTCCCTCGAGCCCCGGCGAAGGCGGCGCCAAATACTGGCCGGTATAGAGCTGGACGCCCGGTTCCGTGGTCCAGAGCTCCATCTCGACGCCGGAATTCGCGCCCTGCGCCCATGACGCCAGCTTGAGCGGTCCGCGCATCGCAGCAAGGCAGAAATTCTGGTCGTAGGGGAGCTGCTTGCCCTCGCTCTCCATGCGCAGCGGCCGCGCCTGGCGGAAATCGAACGGCGTGCCGTCGACCGGCTTCACGACGCCGGTCGGAATCAGGTCGCCATCGACCGGAAGGTAGGCGCCGGCGTTCAGCATCAGCCGGTGGTCGAGGATGTCGCCGGCGCCGCCGTCATCCAGGTTGAAATAGGAATGCTGGGTGAGATTGCACAGCGTCGGCTCTTCGCAGGTGGCGGTCATCTCGACACTGAGCGTGCCGGGGATTTTCAGCCTATAGGTGCAGGTCACGTCGAGTGCGCCGGGAAAGCCCATCGAGCCGTCGGGATCATGCAGCGTCAGCGTGACAAAATCCTTGCCATGCAGCGAAACCTCCCACGGCCGGTGGGAAAAACCTTGCGAGCCGCCATGCAGCGTGTGCTTGTCGAGGAAGTTGCGCTCGGTCTGGTAACGCTGGCCGGCGATGGTGAAGCGGCCATCGCGGATGCGGTTGGCGTAGCGTCCGACGACGGCGCCAAAGAAGGCGGTATCCGTTTCATAGGGCTCAAAATTGCTATAGCCGAGCACCAGCGGCGCCTCGTGGTCGGCCAGGCGCAGATCCTGGATGATGGCGCCCAGCCCGATGATGTTGGCGGTGAGGCCGCCGCCGCGGATGGTGAAGCGGCGGACGGCGTCGCCCGCTTGCGTCGTGCCGAAGACCTCGCCATCCTTCATCGCCATGCCCGAAACGCCAGTTGGTTAATCGATTCCCGCCTGGCCTCTCGGGCCGGCTTGGGTCCATTGACAGTCAACAGACCCTGCCCAATCAGAGGCCGAGGCCGCCGATGCAGACATATTTGGTGTCGAGATAATCCTCGATGCCCTGATGTCCGCCTTCCTTGCCGAGGCCCGATTCCTTGACGCCGCCGAACGGTGCCTCAGGCGTGGTGATGAGGCCTTCATTGACGCCGACCATGCCGTATTTCAGCCCTTCCATGACCCGGAAGGCGCGGCCGAGATCGCCGGTGTAGAAATAGCAGGCGAGGCCGAATTCGGTGTCGTTTGCGAGTGCCACGGCTTCCTCTTCGGTTTCGAACTTGAACACCGGCGCGACCGGGCCAAAGATCTCTTCCCTCATAAAGCGCATCTTCGGCGTCGCATCGGCGATCACCGTCGGCTGGAAGAACGAACCGCCGAGCGCATGGCGCTTGCCGCCGGCGACGACCTTGCCGCCCTTGGCGGTGGCGTCGGCGATCAGCTCCTCGACCTTTTCCACCGCCTTCTCGTCGATCAACGGCCCCTGCTGCACGCCGTCATCGAGGCCGGAACCGACCTTCAGCTCGTTGCTGGCGGCGGCGAGCTTTTCGACGAACTTGTCGTAGATGCCAGCCTGAACCAGGAAGCGGTTGGTGCAGACGCAGGTCTGGCCGGAATTGCGGTATTTGGCGGTGATCGCGCCGGTGACGGCACGCTCGAGGTCGGCGTCGTCGAAGACTAGGAACGGCGCGTTGCCGCCGAGCTCCATCGAGACCTTTTTGACGGTGACGGACGACTTCTGGATCAGGATCTTGCCGACCTCGGTCGAGCCGGTGAAGGTGATCTTCTTGACCAGCGGGTTGGCGCAGATCTCGTCGCCGATCTCACCGGCAGCGCCGGTCAGGATGTTGATGACGCCTTTGGGGAAGCCGACCTCCTCGGCGAGCGCCCCCCAGGCGAGGCCGGAATAAGGCGTCTGCGAGGCCGGTTTGACCACCGCGGTACAGCCGGCGGCAAGCGCTGGGCCGAGCTTGCGGGCCAGCATCGAGGACGGGAAATTCCACGGCGTGATGGCGGCGATGACGCCGACCGGCTCCTTGGTCACCAGGATGCGGCGGTCCGCCCAGGGCGACGGCACGACATCGCCATAGGTGCGGCGGCCTTCTTCGGCGAACCACAGAATGTAGGAGGCGGCCGAACCGATCTCGCCCTTCGATTCGAACAGCGACTTGCCCTGCTCGATGGTCAGCAGTTCGGCCAGCACATCCTGATTGTCCATCATCGCGTCATGCAGCTTGCGCAACAGCTTCGAACGCTCGAGCGCAGTGGTCTTGCGCCATGTCTTGAAAGCGGCGTCGGCGGCTTCGATGGCGCGGCGCGTCTCGACCTTGCCCGACTTCGGCACGGTGCCGATCTTGAGGCCGGTGGCCGGGTTGTTGACGTCGACCGTCTGGCCGCTGTCGGCCTGCACCCACTCGCCATTGATGAGATTGGCCTGGCGCATGAAATGGCTGGTTTTCTGAAGCATGGTCTAGCCTCCGTTCGGCGCGCTGACGGGCCGCTATCTGGATTTCTTTGGTGGGCGTGCGCAATGGCATCGATGCCGGCACGCCTGGAGCCACTGCTCTTTACCTAGGGCAAGCCCCGCAATCAATCGCAAGATGGCATATAGGGTTTGGGCCAGCTCAAGGCGAGGCCGATTTGCACCTCTGTTGGGCAACATTGCTGAGGGTGTGTTGAGATTCAGTCAGGCCGAGCCGAGAATGGTGGATTCCGAGAACCGGAACGGAGCGTACTTTTGGTACGTGAGTACCGGAAGCGCAGGAAACCGCCGTTCGCAGGCCGGCATCACCTGAATATCGACATACCCTATCCAAACACGTGGACCACCACCGTCAGCCAGAACGCCGTGGTGACGACCGCGCAGGCGGTGGCAATGGTCATCTGGTTCGATGCCAGTGCCTGGCCGGTGTTGAACTGCGTCGCAATCAGGTAGGAATTGACCCCGGATGGCAGCGCGGCCGCCACGACCGCCACCTTCGCCGACAGCGGCGGCAGGCCAAACAGCCAGACCAGGCCGAGTGCAACGGCCGGCATCAGCAACAGCTTCAGCGCCGACAGCGCCAGCGCCGGCCGCACGTTGCCGGAGATGCCGAAACGGCACAGGCCAAGCCCCATCGCAAACAACGCGACCGGTCCGGCGATGTTGGCCAACGCGTCGACCAGCCGCACGGCCAGCGCCGGTAATGGCAGGCCGGTGATACGCCATACCCATCCAGCCAGGATGCCGATGATCAGCGGATTGGAAAGCATCTTGTAAAGGAAGCGCCGGATGATGCGCAGCGGATGCACATGCTCGTCCCCGCGGCCAAAGATTTCAAACAGGATGATCGACGCCATGATCATCGTCGGCAGATGCACGGAAATCAGCAGCGACAGAACCTCGAATCCGCTTGGCCCGAACGTGCCGAGGACGAACGGGATGCCGAGCAGGACGAGATTGGAAAAAGCCGACGACACGCCGCCGACGACCCCGGCACGCGCGTCGCGCCCGAACACCCGCGTGATGACCAGATGACCCGCGGCCCACGTGACTGCCGCCGCCGCGAAATAGGCCCCCCAGAACGACCAGGGCGCGGCACCATGGAAATCGGCATTGACCATGGTGCGGAACAGAAGCAGCGGCATCGCCACCCCGACGGCGAATTCGGCGATGGCCTCGCCCGCCTCGGCCTTCAGATAGCCGGTGAGCCCGGCCAGATAGCCGAGCGCGACAAGGCCGAAGACAAAAAGGACGGTTTCGATGAGTGGAGACATTAAGTTTGTATATCGGCTTGAAATCTAACGATAATTGTTAGGAATGCGGCAGGCTTTCCAAAGCGTTTTCCTAAAACCTAGATGGCTATACCTATTACAATTGTGACCATCAAACACAACAACAACCCGCTCGAATGGGGTAACCCTTCGTATAGGGTGGCGATACCCTTGTGCAATTGCGGAATCGCATTGCTGCCGGTAGCCTCTAAATGTCGAGACATCGGCGACATTCAGGACGGCGAGCCATCTACTTCATTCTGGGATGCGCCGGCACCAAGCTCACCACGCATCCCCCAACCCGCTGCCTATTCCTCCCCAAGGGCAGCGGGCTTTTTATCGCTACAAAGAGACACGAAAAACCCCGCGCAAGGCGGGGCTTTGTCGTTGCGAGGCGGGACGGTCAGGCTGCGCAGCCATCGTAGACCGCGAACTTTTCTGCCGTCTCTGCCGCCATGCAATCGGCGAACGCATCCGCGGCCCATCGGCTGGGTGCTCGCCACCATTCCACCGGCCGATCCCGCTCATCCAAGCGAGCCACCATCGATCCTAAATATCTGCCGCGGGCTGGGTTAACCTTCTGCGCGCTCATTGCTCTGCTCCTCGTTGCGTTTGAGTCTAATGTCAGACATAATGTCCAACGTAAGCATCAATGTCAACAAGGAATCCAACGTTGGACATAAAGTCGTTTTCTCCCGGACAGTGCCGAGCAGCGAGAGCGCTTCTGGACATGGATCAGAATACTTTGGCCGCAGCAGCCGATGTTTCACGCGGGGTCATCATCGATTTCGAAAAGGAGCGACGGGTGCCAGGCAGAAACAACCTAGCCGCCATCCGAGCCGCCCTAGAAGCGGCAGGCGTGGAGTTCTTCAACGGCACGGGCGTGAAGTTGCGGGCATAGAAAAGCGCGCTCCAGTTACCACGCCAGAACGCGCCCTGACGTCGAAGCGTCAACGTCGGTTCTCGCTTACCAGCGCATCCGATCCGATGCGCCAGATGCAGAATAGATCGTTTTTGTGTGGGCAGCAACTCGACTTCCTCCCGTCCCCAGCGCATGCTGTTGACTGAAACGGGAGGGGACGATGGGAAAATTGATAACGATCGTGGGCGTATTAGAGATATTGGCCGGACTATCATTTTTCGGCGCGTCTAAATCGGCCATCCACGAAATTCTAGCCACAGCAGCCTTCGGCTTCGGAACGGTCACGTTCGCGCTCGGAGTCATTGTCGGGCAACTCGGTGCGCTCGGTCGGGCTACCAAAGGATGACCGACGGTCTGACCCACCAACGCCAGCCAATGGGCGTGGTCGGATTACTCTTCTTCGTCCTCGTCTAACTCTTTGGCTTCATCCCATCGAAGCAGCCATGCATAGCGCTGCGGCTTCCATGGTGGATATGGGCACGCTGAGCGCGGCATGCCTAGACAATAGGCGTCCACGCCTTCGTCTCGGGGGTCGGTCTCATGCTCTATGGCTGATTCCATGGTCATAATGGTGCATGATTCCTGCGTGCGCGCCTACCTGCTATGCGCTCAGTCCCGGTATATTAGCGACATCTTGACTAAAATGCTGCCCGCTCCAGACTCATGGAATGGCGCGGGGAATTGGGATTGGAGATCTGGTGGCGATCACGGCCACCGTTCGCAGGCGGGTCACTGAGGACCGCGTCAGCGTGTCCATTCCGAGCTACAACTTCCCGCATTCGATCCGCGATCATACGAAGGTGACGCAAGGCCAGCAGATCGAGCTCACCGGCGAGATCACGCGCATAGACGAGGAAGGCGGCAGGGTGACCATCGCCATGGGACCACTGGTGACGGTCGACGTCGACAAGATCAGGCTGGTGGAGAAATACCGGGCGCCGAAACGCAAGAAGCCGCTGCGCGACATGGTGGATTAACCACGCTTAGGACTTCCGTAATCGCGTACCTTCCGCCAGCCCTAACCTCTTGTTAGCTTTTCCAACGGCGGACCCCAATCCGCCAGGCCGGCGCCCATCAGGCAATCTACCCCAACGCCCCCAAGCGGCGCCGGCCACCTTTAAAGACTCCGAGGTTTGTCCACAAACTGCGCTCAAGTTGACCGATCGTATTAGCCAAAGCGAAAGTCATGTGATTTAAGGGCCGGAGGGATGTTTCTCGGAGGGAACCCATGCGTCGAAAAGACCGCACCATTTATTTTGCGAGTGTTTTGGCGTCGGCCGCTGGATTTATCCTGCTGATCGCGATCGTGCAAATGATCGCTTCGCTTTACTAGTTCATACTGACGGCATGAGGACTCGCGCCAGAATCCGTGGATGGATGAAAATTACATCTACGGCGAGCGCACCGGCCTGCAGCTCGTGCGCATGACGATCGAACTCGCCTGCCCTGCTGGCGTGTTGCCGAGCGAGGACGCGGTTTTGCTGCTCTATGGCCCCGAGCCTATCCATGAGGGCGAAGCCCTAGCAAAGGCAATCATTGAGACCGTCGAAAGGCTGAACCGCTGAACGCTACCCACCCGACATCGGCGCTTGGTGCGGGCGCTCCCAATCGGCAGGCCTGCCGTTCAAAAGGTTGAGCGTCCGTTTTATATCCCGGTGCAGTTCGTTGAGAGCATCGTAGTGCGACCGGAATGGCGTCAATGACAACTGCGCGTCCCGTATTTCTTTTGTCAGCAACCAGGCTTGGCGTTCGATTCTCGCGAGGTGGAATTCGCAAATCGTTTCATGACGTCGATACCGCGGCATCCTGCTCTCCTCTGACGAGAACAGGATAGGAATATAGTCCTTAAGCGGTCAAGCCCCTTCCCTTACACGATTACGCTGCCAAATCAGTGGCTCGAGCCTGCATGTGGATCTTGAGCGCCATGAGTTCGGGATCAGACGGGATGTAGGGTAGGTGGATATAATCCGCCAACTGCCCGACAAAGCGTTCTGTGGCGCTGGCGAAGTAGCCTAGACGATAGGCGTTTATGTCGCTTGGCGCCGCGCCTGGTGTTCCCGTGATTGCAGCCGATACCGATTCCGTCCCGAGCAGATCGTGGATCGTCACCAGGTTGTTCGTCCAGTCGTAGACGCCGGCCGCAGCCACCCATCCCCCAATACGAACTGGGCTGAAGATCGAAACAATGGTCACGGCATCGGAGGCTGTGCGCTGTGCTCTTGCCTGCGGAGCGCCGGAAGCATCTTCCCGGAGTGCAGCCCGACCGCTGGCACCGTTGAAGGCAGCCGCGAGAATTTCACGGGGCTTCGCGCCGACAAAGGCATCGGTCACCTTCCACAGCCCAGCGAAGGTGTACTGGCCCGTGTTGAGTGCCCCGAAGCCCAGATTGTTCAACGAATACCCGGTCGGGGTAGCGGCAAGAGTTGGATCAAACTTTGCAACATTGACGCCGTTCACCGCCTCGACGATGGCGTAATTCATGTTCGACGGCGCACCATACAGCCCACCGTCGATCATGTTGACGAATTCGTTGACTTCGCCGGCTTCAATCGTGACGCTGTCGGCGTTCAGCCTGACGCCCCCAGGCGGCACGAGCCGGAACCTCGCAAGAGTCGGCAGTCCGGTCGGCGCAATGGCATCTTTATTCAGATGGGTCTGGCGAGTGCTCATATGAAAGTATCCCTGAAGTTAGTCAGATCAATCCTGTCGGCGTTGAAATTGTAGAACATCGCATAGCCGCCACGGGCGCCGCTGCCGCGCCAGTAGGATACTCTCGGAGTTAGAACCTCCTTGACTGTGGAGCTTTCCCAATACTGCCTTGCGTGACCCTCTGGGCGGGCGATCTTCCCGTCCGACCGGTCGATCTCTAACTCATCCCAATCATCGACACCTTGGCGTGTGCAGAGCAAGACGTCGCCGTAGGTTCCCCACCAGCGAGTTGCGACGATTTCCGTTGGACGATCGGTAAGGCACGCGCCGGCAATGTAGCTGGATGACCCAGAACCCGCCACATATTCGCCGTTGAGAGAGACCTCCTCCTATATCTTGCCGCCACACCCACAGACGGTTTCGATAGTGGTGCTATCGGCTACCGGATTGTAAGTGGCGATCTTGTAGTCCCCAGCGAAAGAAGCCAGGCCGACGGTCGGGAAGTCGGCATAAAGGAAGCGCACCAAGCCGTCATCGTACTCGCGGGCATCAAACAGCCGAAGCCGGCGATCTCCCGTGGCGGTGTCGATCACGGTCACGTCGGCATCATCGAGGATGTCGATGGGCGTCACCTCGGCGCGGATGTCGGCAGAGATCACGGTGCCATCGCCGGCAACCAGCGACCAGTCCCACAGCAGTTTGGCCAGGGTGACCTTCTTGGCGCCGGTCACGGTGGGGTGCCGAACGCAGGCGAGCCATGTGCCGGTCCCATCCAATGCCGGAACCGTAAGGAAGTAGGCGCCGTCGCCGCCGATCTTGTCGTTATAGTGAGTCCACGAAGCCATGGTCCCGGCTGGATCGGCCGAGAAGAACGACCAGATACCCGTGTCGAAGCCGCCGATACGGTAGCAGCCGCGAAGCTCATTCGGACTGGCTCCGTTCCACCACAGCTGGCCATAGCTGTGGAAGTCGCCTGGAACGGTCGGCGTCTGCCCAACCAAGGTGAGGTCGGCGGGGTTTAGTGTCGTGGACCGCCAGAAACGCGACCATTGCAGACCGCTATGGTCACTTTGAAAGGCAACCAGCTTCACGGGCGCGGCAGGATTCGGGTGCGAGAGGATGGCCGGCCTGTTGTGGTCGTCCACCGCACCGCGAGCCGCCCAGACGCCTGACCCTTCCTCGGAGTAGCCTATGAGCACCTTCTTGGCACTTGCCGCATACGCTTCGCGGTAGCCGATCCACAGCGGTCCGTCTCGCCCGACTAGGCCAGTACCGTTATCTACAAGTGGCCCTTCCGATTTTCCGACCGATCCCCACATTTGGTTTCCATCGTCATCCTCGATGGTGCGCGGCCAAACCCACTGCGACCACATCTCATTGGGACTGACGAGATAATTGGAACCGTCAGCATAGGCGGTCGAAGCGCCGCCCGATGAAGCGCTAGGCATGTCGTCTTCATGCAGAGGCAGCATGAAGCGGATTTGACCTGTGGCCTTGTCAACGAAGCCCACGACGACGCCAGCATAAGTAATGACTGCATCAGCTCCGGCATTGTCGCCACCGGTAGCCGTTTCTGCGATAGCCTCGACTTCGTCTTCAAGCGCCTGCACCAATCCGGTTACAGCGCTCGGCGACGTTGTTCTGACGATTACGAGGGCAGTCGTGCCAACGGTGATTGGCAGCGCCGTTTGCACCGCCCACGTCTCAGCAGCATGTGTGCCGGCATCGACGTCAAAGCGTGCGCCGACTATTTCGTCTGCCGCGTCCATATCAGTCGAGCGGGCAGCCGCGCCGGAAGCCGGAACGATATAGACACCATTCTCCGCTGGAGCAGTCTGGCCGGTAAGCGCGACTCGATCGCCGGTAGCCAGCGTCAGCGCGTCAAGCGTGTCACCATTCTCAAGAGCGGACGCAATGACGACATTGGTCGTTACAAGCAGACGCACCGACTGCTTCGGCGGCTTAACCCCGCTAAGGGCCAGCGCCTCCACCTCGTCAACGCGTTCGTCTAAAGCTTCTACTTCCGCAGGAAGGCCGCCGACGTTATCCTCCAGTGTGTCGAGGCGGCCAGAAGCCAAGTCTACTTGGCCTTGGATCACGGCGCCGGCTAGGCGCACATCAGACTTAAGCGGTTTATGGGCGCCGCTAGACGGAACGCCGTCGGTAACATAGTCGCGCCACGCGGTGTTGAACGCTGCGGCTACTTCATTCGCCATTCGTTATGGTCCTTAAGGAAAAAAGGCCCGCGAAACGCGAGCCCTTTAAGAAAATCCGGCATGCCGGTAGTGCTGTTAGTCAGTCGAATCCGGAGCCATCATCGAATGTGCTGCCATCATCGAATGGCGTGCCGGCGTAGTCGGTTTCTTCTGGTTCTGGGTCTGGGTCGTGCATAGGGTTCCTTTTACATCTGCCGCGATTGTGCCGAGGCGATATAGCCGCTCATGTTTTTCTTTGTTTCTTTACCAGCGCGCTGGACAGAAGCTTGAACAATGCCTGGAGACGCCTTCCGGATGCTGTCTTGCGAAACCGACTCTACAAACGGGGTCAGATTGCCAACACTGTCAGCCGAAACGCCGACAGTGATGTGCATGTTTCCATTGCCACCGCCGTTGCCGCCAACCGTCGGTCCGCGAAGGTCGACAGGAATACGACGGCCGTCAGGAAGCGGGACCGCAGCCTCTGGTCCAGCCTCGCCGAAGATGGCCGCCGACTTCGATACGCCACCTCGAGCGAACGTCTTCATTGGCTGCTTTTTGCCGCCAGCGTAGACGCCACCATCCTTGGCAAACAGGAAACTGAAAATGCCGCCGAGGAGACCGCCGCCACCGCCTGGCGTGCCCATGCCATCGAACAGTGCGCTTAATCCTATTTCGAGGAGCTTGTCGGCAACCTTGTTCAGCGCGTTGGACAGTGCTTCTGTGGCCGACTTGCCGTCCTTCATATCCTGAATGAAGCCGCCCAAGATTTCCTTGCCGAACGCCGAGGACTCTTGCAGGGTTAGTGACAGTTGCTCCTGGCTTGCTTTGAGTTGGTCACCAGCCGTCGCTGCCCTCGCATAGTTCTCTGCAAGCGAGTCGATCTTTGCGGCCAACTCAGGCGTGACGACTACGCCAGCCTTCTTGGCTTCATTCAGCAGTTTCTGCTTTATTGCCGCTTTTTCGACAGCAAAGCCGTAGTCATTAACCGCAGGATTCAGCCTAGACTGAGCTTCGAACTCTGCGTTTAGCAGGTCGATGCGCGCCTGAATCTGATTGATATCGCCGGCAAAGACGCCTTCTGGCGTCATCTTTGGCTTGCCGCGGCCCCCGGATGTCGGCGCATTAGCGCGATTCTGCGCGTATGAGATGGCGTCGTTGACCGTAGCGCCTCCGCCCAAAATGGTCGGATTGGCCTTGATCGATGCCGCAGAGATCAGCCCAGCCAGCGGAGTACCGCTAGATGCCGAAAGCACCTTGGCAGCGTCTCCCGCGCCGAGGAAGTGCGCCAACTGCAGCGCGGCTTCATCGACATGCACGCCGGCCGTCTGCAGAACCCTAGCATTCTCGCGCGCGTAAGCCTCAATAAGCGAGCGACTGACGTTGCCATCCTTGCGGAGTGCCAGGATAGCACCGCGGGTCATGCCCTCAGCGCGATCGGGGAAATACCGCTTAAACAAATCCAGCCAGGTGGACTCGATGAACTGCCCAGCGCCGGTTGCCGACGAATTCGGGTTTTTGGCGCTGTTGTTTCCACCACTCTCGGCGCTGACTACCCGATCAACAAAACTCTCAATCGCGCCGCCAGCCTTATCGAGTTGAATTTCGAATTGCGACTTGGTTTGGCTAGCGTCGAAGTCCAGTTGCTGCTGCGGGTTAAGGAAGTTTCCGCCACCGCTAGTTAGCGGCGACAAGGTGCCGAGGGGCGCATTCTTGTAGAACTCACGAAGTGCATCGTCGGCCCGAAGCTGTTGACCGGCCTTCGCGGCCCGCTCGAATTCGTCAGCCATGTGGCCGATCGCATCCGCCATATCTTTGGCGGTCTGGATATGTGTCGTCTGGTACAGCGCAGTGAGGGCAGCCTGCACAGCCTTCATGTGTTCGACCGCTGAAACGCCTTTATCGACGTCTGCCGACATGCCAGCAAACGCCGTCTGCAGTTTCAGGACGTTCCCGTCTAACTGGCCGCTTGCCTGTAGCTTAGCCAGCAGGTCAACCAGTTCAACGTTGATGTCTTTTATTTTGGCTCGTAGTGGCTCGTACTCGCCAGCCACCGCAGCGTCGATCGCGCCCTTGATGTCCTGCTCGTCTGCGAGCTTCTTACGCTCGTCGTTGTAAGCCTTCAGCGCGGGAAGCGCGTCGCCCCACTTGTCTGCGACCTTGCCGATAAGTTCGGCCTGCTCCTTAAGCGTCTTCTCTGATGCTTCGCTATCGGACAGCATCTGCACAAAGTATTGAACCGCTGCGCCGCCCAATCCGATGATAGCGAACGTCGCCAATGACACAGGATTGACCATAGACGCAAAGGCGCCACCGAGGGCGCGCACAGCGCCACCAGCGCCGCCTCCTGCCATGCTAAGGGCTTGCGTAACTTGGCTGCCCTGCTGGACCATGATGGTGAACGGAGACGTGCCGCTAGCCAGACCCATGGCAATGTCGTTAAGCTGGAATGACAGGTTTGTTACGGCTGAGCTAGTCTGCCTTGTTGATGCCGTTGAAAGCTTGTTGGCGCGCTGAAAACTCTTTGCTACGTTGTCATTAGCGCGCGCAAAGTCGCCGTCAATCTTGTTGGCTGCGCGCTCTGCGCTCTTTGCGATAGCCGCCGCCTGCTTCTCAACTTTGGCTTGACTCAACTCAATCTGAACGACAAGCCGCGCGAGGTCTTCAGTGGTCGCTGCCATTGGCGCCACCCTGCTCGATGCTGACCGCACCGCCGCTGAAAACCACTGCAGCTACGGCAAGCGCCGCGGCGATGTCAGACGCCTCTATTTCATCGAGCAAGCCGCGGGCCAGGGCATTGATGGCGAGTGAAGCCTGAATGGATCCCGAGGTCGGCTTGGTCTGCTTGCGGACGCGGCTGTGCGGTCGCGCGGAGGCGCGTTGGTTAGTTTTGGTCAATTGTTTTTCCTTTTGAGGAAGTTCGCGATAGGCTTGGAGGTCCGAGTCGGGAGACATTAATGCGCGGAAAATACATTTCACCAACAACCCGATTGACCGCATTCAACTGCCCACATTGCGGAGTTCTTACCACTCAGTACTGGTATCGAGCGTTTGGGGGTTCGATAGACACCGAATCCAAAACGCCGAATATATGGAGAGCAGAAGCAGACGAAAAAGCGTTCGATTACATGGAGGTCGAAGAGAGGCGAATATTGCTTGAATGGATTAAGAAGGCCTCTGTAGGATATCCATTCTTTGAGAATACATCCGACTACTCCAAGAATCTCGCTTACAATGTCCACTTCTCCATGTGCTACGAATGCGACAAAATCGCAGTTTGGATCCATGACAAACTGGCATGGCCCAATTCAAACGAAGCAGCTGAGCCCAATCCAGACCTGCCTGACGACGTGCGCGCCGATTACGAAGAGGCTGGTCTAGTCCTAAATACCTCGCCACGAAGCGCTGCAGCGCTTCTCAGGCAGGCGGTACAACGGCTCTGCGTGCACCTCGGCGAAAAAGGAAAGAACATCGACGGTGACATTGCCGCGCTCGTTCAAAAGGGTCTCGACAAACGCATCCAGAAGGCACTCGATGTCGTTCGAGTGATAGGCAACAATGCGGTGCATCCGGGACAAATTGACCTGAAGGATGATCGCGCGACCGCGGAGAAGCTCTTCGGCTTGGTCAATTTGATCGCGGACGCGCTGATTAGCCAGCCGAAGCATATCGATGCGATGTTTGATGACCTGCCTGAAGGTGCCAGGCAGGCGATTGAAAAGCGAGATGCGCCGAAGCAGATTGAGGACAAGAGCGCCGGTAACTAGGGAGGATGGTATTGCCGATGCGCTCTAGGGGTGTTCTATTTGACCAATGGTATTCCGGAGGGAGCAATTATGGGCGGCGACAAGGATAAGGACTCTGACAAGTCGTCAGAAAAACCCGACGATAGCTGGACAAATACCGGACGGGACCGCGAAGAGCAAAAAGACGTGACACGCGATAAAGACGAGCGCCGCGACAGGCGCGGCTAGACAGCCTAACCATATTGCCCGCTTCAGATGTTCGGCTTTCTTATCGTTTGATGCGTCGTTGATTTTGATGGCTTTGGCCATCGTTTCGAATCGCATCTTCGCAAACAGCAAAGCCTCACCGCCGCCGCCTTCTAACAGTGGTTTCCACTGCGAAATTGCATCGGGGATCCCGGCTCCAACCCGATATCTGCGGGTTTGAAGCGCGAATGCGGCGTAAATTGACGACAAGAAAAAGAGTGCCGCCAGGATAATCGCAGAAATGCCGGAGCACGCATTCGGCGCGACCTGCGCAAAGACATAAGCTGCCAGCGCAGATCCAAGTGCAATCGTAGTAGTCAGCATCCAACGAGCTTTGTCGTCAAGCACGGAATAAAGTTCCCGGCTCGCGGCTAACTGCTTTTCATACTCCATCGTTGCTAGCGCGATGTTTTCAGGATTGGCTTTGCGCCAGTCGACTTCAGTTCTTTTATCGGCGTCCATTATGCAGCACCGTTCGAGTCAGCTTAGCGCTGGAATGTGTGAACATCGCAGATGGCTCCATGTAAAACTACCGAAAATACTTCGCAGCGGGATCGTCATCGTCATCCGCAGGTGGCGACCATCCGACTTTTGAGAAGTCTGCTGGCGTGGCGCCAAGGGACTGCAGGCAAAGCCGCAAGAGGTTCATGCCAGACACGCCGAGAAATCCTCGCGAAAGCGGCCGCACAAGTAAGCGGTGATCCCCACGATTGCGCGGTGGCTGGAATTGAGCCAGGGCATTGTATCCGCCACCTCATCCCATGCCTCTTTCGCATAGTCGGTCAGCCAATCGTACGGTTCCCCGATCGGGCCAAGTGCACCAAGCTTTGGCTGGTTATGCGTCTTGCGAAACCGTTCCGGATGACGCGTTGTGTATCCTGTCAGAACAGCTTTTTCGAGCGGAATACGCGGTCGTGGCATTGAGGTAGACCCCCATATTTGGAATAGGAATTCTGTACGCAAAGCGGCACGCGCGGTACGTGGTTTTGAAAGCTGGCAAGACTCGATGGGGGGGGGTGCGCCCCTTCGGTCTCTAGGGTGTTCCAGGTCCACACCGGTCGCCAAACTCGGCGCCATCGCTATTACAGATTTTCCCCTCGCGTGCGCGCAAGCGCGCGAGGAAAACGTGCATACGACCGCAACTGCGCAGCTAGTCTGCCCAAGCCGACGTCTTCAGCAGGCACAGCCTCAGCAGCCGACAGCGAGCGAAGCGCTGCCTGCATCTTCGCGTAGGCGCCGTCCAAGGCCACCGCAGCCACAGACTCCTTCACGGTCGATACGCGGGCAAGGTTGTTGCTTGGCTCGTCCACCAGGCTGACTTCCAGAAGATTGATCTCCTCGAGCCAGCGCTTGGTGTTGCCGCTGCCAGGTGACGAGCGCTTAACGCGGAAGCCAATCGACAGACCGTCTAACGCGCCACCCGCCATAAGGGACAGTATGCGCCTGCCGTAGTCGGTATTAAGCGCGAGCAACCTACCTTCAACGTAAAGGCCTTTCGCGTCCTCACGCATCATGGTCCAAATGCCAATTGGAAGGTCATCGCCCGTGAAAGGGTTGCCACTGCTGCCGTGCATTAACATCATCTTTGGCAACCGTCCGCGAGCGCGCCATTCGCCTAGCGAAGCCTTAAATGCTCCATGCATGATGATGTCTTTGTGGCTGTCTAAAATGCCGAAGACAGCGCCGTAACCGCTGAAAACGCCGGTCTGCGAATTGATGTCAGATGGCGCGAATTTTACGTCACGCCGCTCGGTCATTGCGCTTGCTCCATCTGCGAAGTGCACTCACGATCTTCTCGGCGGTCGCGGTGTCCGCGAGTTTTTTTGGCACCTTCACATCGTACTGGTCAGGCTCGTCGGTGCGAGCGTGGGTGTTTTCGATCGCGGTCACTCAATGTATCCTTCCGGCAAATCGGCCTTTTTGATGTGGCCAAACCGCAAGGCATAGCGGAGCGCGTAGGCAGCGTGATCGGTTCGGTGGTGGGGATGGCCGAGAAGGTCGCGGCCGAAGTCCTGCAGCCCGCCTGTATCAACGCCTGCGCACTCCAGCCTCCGCTTCATATGGCCAAAACGGCTATGCACAGCGATTGCTTTGACCATGTGTTGGTAAAACTCCTTCGCCAAAGCGGCCTGTTCGGGCTGGAATTCGGCTACGACGAGCTGGCTCGCCTTGATCCGTTCCTCACGGATCAAAATCGCCAGTTCATGGAGGGCATCATTGATCAGCGATCGGCGTTTGGCGACGGCAGCCATGCGGTCGCGTGTATCCGCTGGAGGTTCGTATGCAGATCCGGAAATCAGCGCGTCAACTTGGGTCTTGCGGTCATCGTCGCGTCGCGCCGCTGCAGTCTCGCGGGCAATCTGGCGTTGCTCTTCATCGAGCTTGGCGTGCTCAGCAACCAGGTTCACCTGCCTGGCCAGGAGGTCGCGCAAATTCGCCGAGGTGTCTTCCGGTGTCGGAACCGGCTTTTCGGGATTGATATTAGCCATTATGCGACTCCGCGTTCGTCGGGCAGCAGTTCGCGCGCAATAGAGGCGAGTGCCGAGAATTTGATTTTGGTGAATTTGCTGAGGCCGTCGGTCTTGGTTTCCCTCGCTGCATAGCGACTCTCACCGATCCACGCGGCTTGTTCGTTGTGCGCGACTAGGATGGTACCGTCGCGCATATCGAAATCGTCCCGGTAGCGCCAACCGACACTCGACTCTATGAGGTCCGTGATTTCGTCTTCCGGTGTCAACTGGCCTTCGCCAGCGCGATAGTTGAGCGCGCCGAGGATCTTCTCAGTCTCGACGGCTTTGCGAATGCTGGGCGCTGTGAGGGCCAGGACGATGCGTGCAATGGCTCGCGGCGTGACAGGCGGCGCGACTGGCCGCGCCGACGCAACACGTTCTGCGACTTTCAGACTTTGAATTACCTGCCGCACAAATGGCTTTGGCAGGCCGAGATGTTCGGCGAAGACGTCAACGACGTCCCGCGCCAAAACCTTTGGCGTATTCATTTTTTTGTAATCCGATTATTAGAGGTCAAAATAAGAAGCCGCACGCCCGAAGGCGGCGGCTTGTTGCAGGTTTAGGCTGCAATTGGTCCCGCCTGTGGTACTTCCACAATGACGGGTTGCCGGCGCGCTGGCGACGCTGACCGGCGAAGCCGCTGCGCATGGGATCGCTGCGGCTTGTCTCTCATAGTTACCCTTCGGGGCGCAGATTTGAGTATAGGCAACTACGCGGCTTGCCGTCGGCTTGTCCAGTAATGGTCTACGGCCTTCATTCCTCGCATCACAAGCACGCGGCCCGCGGCGCCAGCGCCTTGTCCCGCGCCCTCCCGCTTGCCGATGTCTTCTAGACGGTCGCCGTCGACGACAGCCGCCTCAAAGGACTCGGCTAACCATCCGAGTTCTGCCCGCAAAGCCCAAAGCTCGTTGGCTGAATCCATCCGGTCGAGAATTGGCCAGTCGCCGTTCCAGACCTTCGGCACCTTCCGCGCCCTTTGCATGGGCTGATCTGGATCCGTACGCAGGCCGTGCCGCGGGATGCTGTTCGGCTGTGGGTGGCGCTTTCCGCTTACTTGCTTAGGGCCTTTGTCCTTCAGATCGCCTGTGCTTGCATTCAAGTCGGTACGGTGCATTAGAAAAATATCATCTCCAAGCTCATGCCCGAGCAGATCAACAGGACTATTGGCGCGGTCAAAAACGTCGCGATAACGTTCCGCCAACGAAAGGCAGTGATCCAAGCCATCACGGCGCAGCACCTTTGCTAATGGCCAGTTGTCATTGGCTGAGTCACGTAGATCACCGCCCACATACCAGGCCAACCCGGACGCAATAAACTGCTCTGGTGACGGGCCATCGCCTGGCCGATAAACAGCCTTTCCCTTGGGGATTGCCAACTTCCGAGGAGACCATTCGATCTCCTCGCCTTCCGGCTTTCTACGATTGTCGTTGGCAGGAATGCCGGCCTCACGGGCGAGGCGCTCGAGTTGCTTGAAGGACATCTGGATTCCCCATGAAAACCCTTCGCCAGAAGGGTCGATGAACCGGCCAGGCCGGCAGTCCGTTTCCGCAAAAGCGCGGGACGGTGGGTCAAAAATCATGGTGCAGCGCAACAAACGTGTTGCATTGCACACAAACTTCCGTTAGGTAATGCTAATACAAATGCGAAGGCTTTTTAAAAGCTGCCCCCCCAAACGAAGGATGGAAACGATGTCCAAGACCACTGAAAAGACCGCTGAATTTATCGACAACGCGTACCCCGCTTTTGATGCATCCAAGGCTATTGAGCAGGTCAGTGCTTTCACAGAAAAGGGCGTCGAGCAGTCGAAAGAAGTTCTCGCCAAATTCAAGGCTGGATCCGAGACGACCCAGAAGGCTTTCGAGACGAGCATGGAAACCGCCAAAGCCGCCTCCAGCGATCTTTCGCTGAAAACAATTGCCGTTCTGCGCGCCAACACCGAAGCCGGCTTTTCGCATTTCGAAGCCCTGATCGGCGCCAAGTCCCCCTCCGAATTCATTGAACTGCAGACCGCCTTCGTCCGCAAGCAGGTTGAAAGTGCTGTCGAGCAGGCAAAGGATTTCCAGACCGTCGCCTCCAAGGCGGCCGAGGACGTCTCCAAGCCGATTAAGACCGCCTTCGAGAAGGCGATGAAGGATCTCAAAGTCGCCTAGCTTTTTCTGGGGCGGAGCCTTTGGTCGATAGTCGGACGGGGGCGTCCCGTTGAGTTATCGGCCATGGGCACTCTGTTGTCGGTGCCAATGGTGATGGTGCGGGCTGTGTTCATGCTGCCTCTCCCATTTCGTCCTCCACAGCGTTCTTGACCACACGTACGAAACCGCCATCGTGGTAGTGCAGCAGAAGTTTTGCCCGACGACCTACAAGTTCCTCTGCCTTTTCGAGTGAATCCTGATTTATGGCCACAGCCTCGAGTAGAGCGCCAAGAACCTTCTGCCCGTCCGCCTGCTCTTCAGCATCATCGCTGTTCGTCACGATGAGGACGTCCGACGCTATGCCGCAATCGGTGATGAATTCGCGATCAACACAGTGCCGCTGCCACCGTCTTCGGGCTCGAATGGTTCCGTCTCGGCCGCGGTTATCGTCACCCACTTCTCAACATCCGGAAAGACTCGGAAGTCGATCGAACCATCTTTCTTTCTAAGGGGTGCGGCACCCGACGTGGCGTAGCCAAACGGCGGTGTGCCAGCACACCTATCGTAGGAACCCGTAGGTTCCACGTAGGTTTGGGGTGCGGATTCCCGCGTAGGTACACCGGTTAGGTACGCGAATTTCCGCGTAACAATGTCTCGTAGTGGCGCGGATTTCCGCATAGGTAGGTTTTCATTGCTAGCTACGCGATTATCAGCGTTGCTAGCTGGATTTTTCTTTTTGCGCTTTTTACGTGCGGCTGCGCGGGATTCAATCTCAGATCTAATCTCGGCTGCTACTTCACGTACCCATTCGAAATTGAAGGTATATGTGTTGCCGCGGGTGCCTGTGCCTTGGTCGACAATCTGTGCGAGCCGAATATCCTGCAGGCGGCGAAGTGACTCCTGTACGCTGCGTATAGGACGGCCAGTTTCGCGAGATAGGTGGCCAGCGCTCGACGGGAACGTGACGCCATCCTTCTTCTTATAGCGGTCTATCAATTCCAACAGAACGGTGATGTCCGTGCCATTCAAGGGCGGCTCAGCGCCCTTTGATGCGTAGAGGGCAAGCTGGAACTGGTCGAGAGACCCGACGTCCTTAGTGGGTGTCATTAGCGCGTGCCTCCTTCGCGGCACGCCACTCATCACCAAGTTCCAAGCACGGCTCGAATATTGGCCGCCCGTCTTTGGTACGATCGATTTCACGGATCACGCCGGCATCGAGCAGGCGCCGGATAGATGCACACATCGTCCGGCGGGTGGACTTGAAATCGCGCGCCAGGCGATTGGTCGAGAGGATGCAGTGACCTTTACGAGCCCATTCGTCCGCGACGATGAAGGGGATACGGAAATCATGTCTGCCGATGCGTAGGAGGTTTGTTGAAGCCGCGGTGTAATCAATCATTCGCTGAATCGTGGATTCAGGCAGATCTTCGATTTGCATCTCGATTCCTTGTGGGGAAGAGAGTTTCTTAGGCAATGTTAAGAGGACGCGCCGCGGCGATGCTCGCTGCGCCAAGGGTCATCTCTGAAAGGGCTTGGTCATGCGGCCACCCTCGCCGCAATGCGGGAATCAATCCATTGGTCGAGTTCCCGTTCGAGAAACCCAATACGCCTATCGCCAAGCGGAACGGCCCGCGGGAAGTCGCCCGCCTTCCGCAAGCGCTTTATGAATGTGAGCGATAGCGACGTGCGCTTCATCACCTCGCGGATTCCAATCAGTCTGTTGTTGTCGTTCATGCATCCTCCGAAAAAAGTTCTTGACAGGGTTTTCAGCTTGTGAGAGAAGGGGGCGTGGTGGGAGAATCTGAGCGCCGCTTTAAGCGCGTCTCGGTTTATAGGCGTTTTCGCCTTGCGTGTCAAGTTGCTTGGCCCTCTATGGCCTATTTTGCGCCAAGCTCTCGCAATGATCCGCCCAAGCCTCCATCATCTCGCGACGCCTCTCTAGCACGTCGGAGCGCGCATACGCCCGCTGCACCTTGCTGCGTTTCTCGTGCGCCAGGGCGGGCTCTGCCAACTCGTCTGGATATCCATGGTCTTGCGCCCATGTGCGGAATGACGTCCTGAATCCGTGCACCGTGAATTTGCCAGTCACCTTCGCAAGCAACTTTGCCATTGCAACTTCGCCGATCGGTCGACCTCGCCGCGCGCCCTTGAATACAAGTCCGTCGCCCGCCTCGCCAAGCGTTGCGATGGCTGCCTCGGTGAGCGGTATGCGGTGCTCGCGCGGCTCCTTCATCCGCGAAGCCGGGATAATCCAAACCTTCGCATCCATGTCGATCTCCGACCAGTCGGCGAAACGTACCTCTGCGGTTCGGTTGGCATTCAGGATAAGGAACCGCAGCGCACGCCCGGCCGCTGTATCAGGGATGCTGGCGAAGAACTTCGGCAAATCAGCGTACGACATGGATTCATGGTTGCCTGCCGCAGCTTGCACCCCTAGCGCCTTCTCGCGGGCCTTTGCGTCCAACCGTGCCGGGTTCGGCCCCGTGCGAAGCTCCATATCGGTAGCAAGCTCAAGCACTGCGGCGATGCGATCGAGCGTCTTTTTCGCTGTCTCTGCCTTTGCGTGCCATATCGGCTTCAGAACGCGCACAACATCGGCCCTGCGAATCTCGTTAACGGGCAGCTTTCGCAATCCTTTAGCGTGCACCTCGAGCGATGACTTCCAGCCGATCTCCGTCTTACCGCCTCGCCATTGCGGCGCGTGGTCCTTTATGTACTCGTCCGCGTAGTCGCCGAACAAAGGGACGCGCTTGTCGCCTTGCCTAAAGGATGCTTCCCTGAATGGATCCTTTCCGGAATGCAGAAGCTTGCGCACTTCGTCGGCCTTTTCGCGCGCACCAGCCAGGCTCACAGCGTCCAGCGGGCCGAGACCCATCTCCCGTCGACGGCCATGACGTTGGTAGATGAACACCCAATACTGCTTGTCGCCGCGGGGCATCAACCACAGCCCGCCACCATCGCCGATTCTGCCCTTTGCGGCCTTCACCATTCCGGCTGTTAGCTTGTAGCGCGCCATTGTCTCTTCCTAATTCCTTTCCTAATCTTAGTAAGGCATAGGCCAAGACGGACCAAAAGACAACAAGAGGGAAACACAATTTAAAATCAGGGCATTAATCAACGTCTACCTCTTGCCGAGTGCCCCCTACGGCCCCTTACGGCCTGGTGCGCGGCCCCGATGAGTGGAGACATTTTTCTCCTGATAGGCGAGCCAGGATTGCAGCGCAATCACCCCGCCTTACGAAGCGGTCTATTCTCGCAAACAGCCGGGATTGGTCGTGCCTTGTTTTTCAGCCGGCTTTGCCGTCCCTATATGCGGTCACCGGAACCCACCTCCGGTGACCGGAAAAGGACGTCTGATGCTTCGATTTGTGCTGGCGCTATTGCTGCTCGTCATTCCCGCGTCGGCCCATGCGACTGAAGCCGGCTGGGCGCTGTTGCGCGACGGCGGACATGTGGTGCTGCTTCGCCATGCCATGGTCACCGGCACCACCGATCCGGCGAATTTCGACATCGAGAAATGCGCGACCCAGGTCAATCTCTCGGTGCGCGGCAAGCAGCAGGCGCGCAAGATCGGCGCGCTGTTCGCCGCCCGCGCCGCGCCCATCGAGCGCATGCTGTCCAGCCGCTATTGCCGTGCCTCGACACGGCCCGCATCGCTTTCAGAGCGGAACCCGAACCGTTCGCCCCGCTTGACCTGCTGAAGACAGACGCGAGCGAGAAAGCCGCCCAGCTCGAGGCGATCATGAACGAGATCCGCGGCTATTCCGGTTCCGACAATGTGGTCATGGTCACCCATCTGGAGAACATCATGGCGCTCACCGGCATCTCGCCGCGCGAAGGCGAAGCCGTGATCGTCGAGCTGCAAGGCGACGGCCTGCGTGTTCTCGGCCGCGTCAGCTTCTAATCTGCGCCGGAGTCGGTTGAAGCGTTCGCTAGTGGTGAAAATCCAACGCTGGTATCCTAAGCGGAATACCGGTTCCGACCCTTCTCTGCCATTTATTCGGAGAAAGTTGAAGGGGAAGCCGTGCCCCGTTGCGGTCTTTCAGTTGCGAGCGTCGCTTGCTGGATCTGCGTTAGTCAGTCGGAGGCCAATGGTATTTTTAATAGAACGCTAATATACATAGACGTCCGAACGAGCAGCGGCTGCCAAATACTTGAGGAATGCCATGCGAAGATTAATCTTCACGGCAATGTGTATCACCACCGCGACAGCCGCTAACGCCCACGATTGGTACGAAGACAAGGTTGACCCACAGACGAAATTCAAGTGTTGCGGTGGTTCTGATTGCCGCGCCATACCTCGGTCTTCGGTGCGGTCCAGGATAGACGGTGGTTACACTTACTTGCCGCATAATTTCATCATCCCACGGGACCGTGTACAGGAATCCCCGGACGGCCAATACCATATCTGCGAGAGTACCTATGTCGTAACTAATCAGCTTTATTGGCGTTGCTTTTTCGCACCTCGTGTCAATGTCTCTCTACTTCTCCCACGTTAATGATTACTGCGCCTCGCGGCCGGAATCGATATCGGCAAGGTGTGTAGCTGTGGCAAATTCGGTCGCGCCGCTCGCTGCCCTGAACGGCCGTTCGCGTTCGCTACACCGGAAAGCATCCGGCCCCCGAAAGCACGATGCCGTGGCTGCGCTCAAGATGGTTCGTCATCCCCCTCCCCGCCGGTTTCCGCCAGACCGTGGCTGTCCGCTGCGCCAAGCTCCAGCCCGTAGATGAGCTTCAATTGGCCGATCGTTTCCAGGGTCGCCGGGAAAACGGCGTCTGGCCTTCGAAAACACGATGCCCTCGATGACGTCACCCAGGCTCATGTCGCGTTGTTCGGCCAAGGCCCTGAGCACCTTCACGCAATGAGCAGAGATGGGATGGTTGCGGCATATCGCCGGGAGGTTCCGGCGACCCCTATTGCCCTGGCAGAACAGCCACCCCATCTGCGCCCGGCGTATCAGGCCTTTTCCTGCCCGGAAAAACCGATTAGACAGCGCGCAAACACATGCGGACAGATTCCGCCCGCAACCGAAGGAAAAGCCCTTGTCCACCACGTTCGACAAAGTCGCCAAGATCATCGCCGACACCAGTGAGATCGATATCGACACGATCACCCCTGAAAGCCACACCATCGACGATCTCGGCATCGACAGCCTCGACTTCCTCGACATCGTCTTTGCCATCGACAAGGAATTCGGCATCAAGGTGCCGCTGGAAAAGTGGACGCAAGAGGTCAATGACGGCAAGGTCTCGACCGACGATTACTTCGTCATGAAGAACCTGTGCGCCAAGATCGATGCACTGGTCGCGGCCAAGAACGCCTGAAATGGTTCGTCCTCAAGCCTGACCCATAACAGCCGCCCCATGAACCCTCGCCCATGAGCCCCCACCACGTCGTCATATCAGGCATCGGCCTTGTCTCTTCGCTGGGCGAAGGTCCGGATGCGCATTGGCGCAAACTCGTCCAGCCCGGCCTGGAACCGGTGCTCGAAGCCGCGCGCTTCTCGCCCTACACCGTCCACCCGCTGCCGGAGATCGACTGGAACCTTCAGATCGCCAAGCGTGGCGACCAGCGGCAGATGGAAACCTGGCAGCGGCTCGGCACCTACGCCGCCGGCATGGCGCTCGACGATGCCGGCATCAAGGGCAATGACGATCTCTGCACGACCATGGACATGGTGGTGGCTGCCGGCGGCGGCGAGCGCGACGAGGCGGTCGACGCCGACATTCTCGCCGCGTCCGAAAGCCGCAACGACCGCGACGTGCTGCTCAACGAGAAGCTGACCACCGAATTGCGGCCGACGCTGTTTCTGGCGCAGCTTTCCAACCTGCTCGCCGGCAACATCTCGATCGTCCACAAGGTGACCGGCTCGTCGCGCACCTTCATGGGGGAGGAAGGTGCCGGCGTCGCCGCCGTCGAGACAGCCGCCGCGCGCATCCGCTCCGGGCAATCGACGCACATACTGGTCGGCGGCGCCTTCCAGACCGAGCATTCCGACATGCTGCTTGGCTATGAACTGGCCGGCTACCTGCATCGCGGCCCCTGGAGACCGGTCTGGCAGAGACAGGGCTTGGAAGGTGGCGGCGTGGTGACTGGATCCGGCGGCGCGTTTCTCGTCCTGGAACAGCGCGAACATGCGATCAGCCGCGGGCGAAAGATCTATGCCGAACTCGGCCCGGTCATATCCGGACGCGCAAAACGCCGGCAGGGCGAACTCGATGCCGAGATTGCCGCGCTGCTCAGGCAGGCGGCATTGCCGAACGGCGAGTTGCTGACGATTTCGGGCGCTTCGGGTGCCCATACCGCTACCGCTGCCGAGAAATCGGCGCTCGACGCCAATCCGGCGATTGCCGCGCGCGGCTTTTCGACCCTGACCGGCCACATGAAGGAAGCGCAGTTTCCCTTCGCCGTGGCGCTGGCGGCACTGGCTGTCGAACGCAAGGCCGCCTACCCGGCCTTCGATGCCGCCACCGAGAAACCGTTCGACAGCGTTCCCAGGACCGTCCTTGCAACGGCGATCGGCTATCACCAATTCGAGGGCTTGGCGTTGGTCAACGCCGCCTAGAGGGTGTCAGGGATAAAAATATGGCCAATCTGAACGACCACATGGGCAGGCCGATCGTCGCCGTCACCGGTATCGGCGTGGTGACGTCGCTGGGCGTCGGCAAGGCCGATAATTGGGCAGCGCTCACCGCGGGCAAGTCCGGCATCCATCCGATCACCCGCTTTCCGGTTGACCATCTGAACACCCGCATCTCCGGCATGGTCGATTTCCTGCCGTCGAGCTCCAAGGGCGCCAGCCTTCTTACCTACGATCTCGCCGAGATCGCCGCGCAGGAAGCCGTGGCCGAAGCCGGCCTTAATTCGGGCGATTTCGGCGGGCCGCTTTTCCTCGCCTCGCCGCCGGTCGAACTCGACTGGAGCGAGCGCTTTTCGCTCTACAATTCCGACAAGCACGACATCGGCGCCGAACGGCTGCTTCGGGTGGCGCGCGGCTTGAAGGAACTCGACGTCTTCGAGACCACCCAGTTCGGTTCGATCGCCGACCGGCTCGCCGACCGCTTTGGGACGCGCGGCCTGCCGATCACGCTGTCGACGGCCTGCGCCTCGGGCGCTACCTCGATCCAGCTCGGCGTCGAGGCGATCCGCCGCGGCGAATGCGACAGGGCGCTGTCGATCGGCGCCGACGGCTCGGCAACGGCCGAGGCGCTGATCCGTTTCTCGCTGCTTTCCGCACTCTCCACGCACAACGACATCCCCGAAAAGGCGTCCAAGCCGTTCTCCAAGGACCGCGACGGCTTCGTGCTGGCCGAAGGCTCGGGCGCGCTTGTGCTGGAATCGCTGGAGGCCGCATTGGCCCGCGGCGCGACCGTCCTCGGCATCCTGCGCGGCTGCGGCGAGAAGGCCGACGATTTCCACCGCACCCGCTCGAAGCCGGACGGTTCGCCGGCGATCGCCGCCGTTCGCGCCGCCCTCGCCGATGCAGGCCTCAGCGAAGACGAGATCGATTATGTCAACGCCCATGGCACATCGACGCCGGAAAACGACAAGATGGAGCACCTGTCGCTGTCGACCGTGTTCGGCGAGCGGATCGGCTCGATGCCGATCTCGTCGAACAAGTCGATGATCGGCCATACGCTGTCGGCGGCCGGCGCCGTCGAGGCCGCGTTTTCGCTGATGACCATGCGCGAAAGCGTCATCCCGCCGACCATCAATTACGACAATCCCGATCCGGCGATCGTGCTCGACGTGGTGCCTAACCAGAAGCGCAACGCCGAGGTCGGCACGGTGCTGTCGAACTCCTTCGGCTTCGGCGGCCAGAATACCTGCCTTGTCATGGCGCGGGAACCAGTCTAAGCGAGCCTTTTCCCGCTCAACAGAACCGACAGGCTCAATGCGCGCATTGCAACTTATCGAGGATCGCCGCCTTGAAACGGTGGACCTGCCGCCTCCGCCGCAGCCTGCACTGGGCGAAGTGACGCTGCGCATCAAGGCCGTGGCGCTCAATCATATCGACGTCTGGGGCTGGCGCGGCATGGCCTTCGCCAAGCGCAAGCTGCCGCTGGTCGTCGGCGCCGAAGCCTCCGGTGAGGTCGAGGCGGTCGGCCCCGGCGTTTCCAGCCTTGTACCCGGGCAGCTGGTCTCGATCTACGGTGCGCGCACCTGCGGGCTTTGCCGTGCCTGCCGCGAAGGCCGCGACAATCTCTGCGAACATGTCTCGGGCGTTCACGGCTTTCATCTCGATGGCTTTGCGCAAGAGAAGATAAACCTGCCGGCGCGCTTGCTGGTCCCTGCCCCTCCCGGCGTGACGGACATTGGCGCGGCCGTCGCGCCCGTCACCTTCGGCACGGTCGAACACATGCTGTTCGACAATGCCAAGCTGCAGCCCGGCGAAATCATCCTCATCCATGCCGGCGGCTCGGGCATCGGCTCCGCCGCGATCCAGCTCGCCAGGAAAATGGGCTGCACCGTGATCACCACGGTTGGCTCGAACGACAAGATCGACAAGGCGAAGGCGCTTGGCGCCGACCATGTCATCAACTATCGCGAAGACCGTTTCGAAGGCGTCGTGCGCAAGCTGACGAAGAAGAAGGGCGTCGACGTCGTCTTCGAGCATGTCGGCGCCGACACCTTTGCCGCCTCTATGCTGTGCCTGAAACGCGGCGGCCGCCTGGTGACCTGCGGCTCGACTTCGGGCGTGTCGACACAGATCAATCTGATGCAATTGTTCCAGCAGCAGCTGAAGCTGCTCGGCTCCTTCGGTTGCCGCATGGAAAACATGGCAGACGCCATGCAGAAAATGGCGGCAGGGCTGGTTTCTCCGGTTATCGACACCGAAGTCGGCTTCGGCGACATCGAGGCCGCGCTGAAGCGCATGGAAGGCCGTGACGTGTTCGGCAAGATCATCCTGCGCGTCGGCTGACCGTGATGTTGCTGTCTAAAAACATCATGGGCTAGGAATGGTCGGCAACGCCTTCAAGAAGCTCCGCCGGGACTTGGCGTTCCGCCACGGCCGGCGGCTGCGCCAGTTCAACTACTGGCTGCTTGCGCGCCTTGCGATGACAATGATCTGGGTGCTGCGTCTGCTGCCAGTCGACAGCGCGCTCAATTTCGCCGACCGCGCCGCCCGCCGCATTGGTCCGTGGGTGGGACGCCACAACGTCGCCATCGCCAATCTGCGCAACGCCTATCCCCAGAAGAGCGACAGCGAGATCCAGGCCATCGCGTCCGACATGTGGGGCAACATGGCCCGCCTCGCCGCGGAATACATTTTTCTCGACGCCCTGTTCGATTACGATCCCGCCGCGACGAAACCAGGCCGCGTCGAGGTCAAGGGGGTCGAGCACTTCGTGCATATCGCCGAGGAACGGAAGCCGCATATCATCTTCACCGGGCATCTCGGCAATTTCGAACTGCTTCCGGTGGCGGCAGCCACTTTCGGCATGAACATCACGGCGCTGTTTCGTCCGCCCAACAACCCTTACCTTGCCGACTACATCCTCTCGACGCGCCGCTCGACCATGGGCTCGCTTCTGCCCTCCTCGACCGGTGCTTCATTCGCGCTGGCGGCCATTCTGGAGAAAGGCGGCAATATCGGCGTGCTCGTCGACCAGAAATTCTCGAGCGGGCTCGAAACGACATTCTTCGGCCGCCCATGCGAGAGCAACCGGGTTTTGGGCACTCTGGCGCGGCACTATGACTGCGATGTCTATCCGGCGCGCTGCGTGCGCTTGCCGGGCAACCGCTTCCGGCTCGAGATCGAGGACAAGCTGAACTTGCCGCGCACCGCCGGCGGCAGTGTCGACGTCCACGGCACCACCCAGCTGCTCAACGACGTGGTCGAGCGCTGGGTGCGCGAGGATCCCGGGCAGTGGATGTGGTTTCACAAAAGGTGGGAGATCAGCGGCCCGCGCAGAAAGCGTCAACGGGCGAGACAGCGCGGCGAAGCCGCCTGAGCGGCAGGACAATGAGAGGCAGCGCAGGCGTGAAGCGATTGCCCTGCAACCGTGGGTAGTTTCGACTTGACAGGTGACGGCAGTTATGCTAGGAATTTATGCATAATGTTGATCTGCGCCAACGACCCGCCCGCTGAGGCGGTTTTTTGTTTCGGCCGGATCGCTCGATGGTGGCCTGACACCTTGTTTCAAGTTTCGGTCTTACGGCGCGGCAAGTTGGCACGTCCGAAATGAAAGGGTGTTTGACAGCCACGCCAGGAGAAAAGTGAACCTGACCGGTCAAAGTCTCGCCTCATCGGCCGTAAGTGCGTGCTCTCGCGTGCCGGAGACGATGATCTCCAGGACCTCATGCTCGTCGGTGTTTTTGATGTAACGATCGCCGACGTTCTCGCCGCGTTTCAGCACCATCACGCGGTCGCCCACAGCGAAGATGTCAACGAGGCGGTGGGAGATGATGATCTGGGCAACGCCCTGCTTTTTCAGTTCCAGCATGGTCTCGAGCAGCCGCTCGGTCGCCATCACCGAGAGATTGGCGGTCGGCTCGTCGAGGATCACCACGCGGGGCTGGAAGGAGATTGCGCGGGCAATCGCCACAGATTGCTGGCGGCCGCCCGACAGGCTCTCGACCTTTTGATAGACGGAGTTCACGTCGACCTTGAGCCGCTTCAGCACGCTGTCGGCTTCCGCGTACATTTTTCGCCGATTGACGAAAAGGCCGCTGCGCGGCCAACGGCCAAGAAAAATGTTTTGACCGACGTCCATATTCCCGCAAAGAGCGAAATCCTGGTAGATCATCTCGATGCCGGCGTCGCGGCTTTCGTGCGGGCTCTTGAAGTGCACCGGCTGCCCGGCGACGAAAACCTCGCCGGCGTCGCGCTGGTAGGCGCCGGTCAGGATCTTCATCAGCGTCGATTTGCCGGCCGAGTTGTCGCCGACGAGGCCCAGGATCTCGCCGGGATAGAGCACGAGGTCGACGTTGCGGAGCGCCTGCACCGCACCGAAGGCTTTTTCGATGCCCCGCATTTCTACGATCGGTGCAGGCGTGGTCGGGTCACGCATGGGTGGTCTCCGCCGTTCTTGTGCGCCGCGCGAGGCGCGCCCGCAGGCGGCCGAAGATGTTGGCCTGGCGCACCCAGATGTCGATCAGCACCGCCACAATCAGGATGCCGCCGATGAAGACGTTGATCCAGTGCTGCGGCATGGTGAAGCCCTGGACGTTGAGCTGCAGCAGCGCCCGGATCAGGGTGATCACCGCCGCCCCGGCGAGCGCCCCGATCACGGTGCCGTAGCCGCCGAAGATCGAACCGCCGCCGATGATCACCGAAGCGATGGCGTCGAGCTCGCGGAACTGGCCGGCCACCGGGTTGAAGCTGCGGAAGTAGGCGACGTTGATGATCCCGGCCATTGTCGCGCAGAGCGCCGCCAGCATAAGCGCGAGAAAACGCACCCGGTTGGTGTTGATTCCGGCATAAGCGGCGGCGCGAATGTTGCCGCCAGTCGCATAGACCTTCTGCCCGAACGGCATGTAGGCGAGCACGACGCCGGCAACGAGGGCGACGAATAGCATCCAGATCGTCTGGACGCTCACCACCTCGGCGATCGAGCGCAGCAGCCCGTCCGGCAGCGAGATGCGGTAGTGCAGCAGGATGTCGTTCACCTTGCGGCCAAGCAGGTTGTAGCCCTCGGGCCAGCCGGTAAGCTGCTGCCCGGCGACGAACCAGGCGGCGAGGCCGCGGGCGATGTAGAACATGCCGAGCGTGGCGATGAAGGCCGGCAGCTTGAAGCCGACGGTGAAGATCGCGTTGACGAGGCCGGCGCACATGCCCGCGAGCAGGCCCATCGCCACGGCGGTCACGGGGTCGGCGCCAAGGACCTTGAGAAAATAGGCGGCGGTGCTGCCGGCGAGGGCGAGCACCGCCCCGACGGAGAGGTCGATATCGCCGGCGGCGATGACGTAGGTGAGCCCGATGGTGATCAGCGCAAGCTCGGTGTAGTTGAGCAGGATCGCGAAGCTATTGGACAGGTTCCACCAGTAGTCCGGCCGGAGCGCGAGGCCGGTCAGCCACAGGAGCACGGTCAGGATGATGGCGAGCGCGTCGCGCCGGGCGAGGAACTTGCCGAACCCGGTGGCCGACAGCGCCATGTCGGTCGCCATTGCCCCCTTGGTCTGCACTCCCTCGATCGCAACGCCGCCGATCTCGTAGGCCGGTGGCGGCGGCCGGCCGCGGAGCCAGGCCCAAAGGCGCCCTGCCATCTGACGGCGGATGAGATAGGGCTCGATGAGCACCGCGACGACGAGCAGCAGCCCAAGGAACACCGGCACCGCGCCGACCGGCAGCGAGAAAACGGCGTTGACCGTGATCTCCTCGTCGCCGATCTTGATGGTGCGCGTGATCGGCCAGCCCTCGCGCAACACCTTGTCGAGCAGCACCACCAGCAGGGCGCCAAGGCAGGATCCGGCGACCCGGCCGCGGCCGCCGAGGATCGAGGCACCGCCGATGATCACGGCGGCAATGACGGTCAGCTCACCGCTGACGCCGTAGAGGGGCGTCACGCCCTTGTCCTGGGCAGCTGACATCAGGCCGGCTAGCGCCGCGCAGAGCGAGGAGATCAGGTAGGCTCGGATGCGCACCCAGTTGGTCGGGATGCCGGCATAGGACGCCGCCTGCTCGTTGCCGCCGGTGGCGAAGGTCTCGTAGCCCCAGCGCGTCTTGGCGAGCACATAGGCGCCGATCACGGCGACAACGACGAAGATCACGATCTGGTTGTTGAAGCCGAGGAGGTTGGTCTCGCCGAGGTGAAAAAAAAGCGGATAGCCGGTCGCCTTGGCAGGATAGTAGATCGCCTGGCCGTGAGTGAGCGCCAGCACGAAGCCGCGGCCGATGAAGAGGATGGTGAGCGTGGCGATGAACGCCGGCACCTTCAGGATGGTGACGAGCACGCCGTTGATCAGCCCGATCACCGTGCCGAGCAGCAGGCAGAGGACTACCGAGGGGACGATGCCGAGGTCAAGAAAACTCGGCGCGAACAGCCTGGCGAAGACGACGGCGACTAGGCCGTAAGTGGAACCGACCGAAAGATCGAGGTCCTTGTTGACGATGACGAAGGTCACTCCGACCGCGATGATGGCAACCCGCGAGGTGTCACGGAGCAGCGAGTGAAACGCCCCTGTTGAGCCGAAGAACGCGGGATTGACGAGAGCGCCGCCGAGATAGAGCAGCAAAAGCAAGGCAACGAGCCCCACCTCCCAGCCGCCGACAATCTGGGACGGCGCACGGCCGAGCGGTGTGGTCGCGGTAAGCGCCATGGTCTCTTCTGGTCGATTTCCCTGCTGCCGCATTGCGGGAGAGCCTGCGCCCTCCCGCAATGATTCAGACGTTCTGAGCGGACTCAGTTCTCGAAGCGCTTGCCGACGTTCTCGACGGTCTCCTTCGTCACCAGTTGGGCGCGTGTGTCGAGGTTGGACGCCGCAATACCGCGATCGATCTCCAGATAGAGCTGCATGACCGGCCAGAAGCCCTGCAAGAAGGGCTGTTGCCCGAGCGCGCCGGTCAGATCGCCGCTCTTCATCGCATCCTGCTGGGCCGGGCCGAGGTCGAAACCGTAGGCGCAGATCTTGCCGGTCAGTCCGGTCTGAGCGACGGCCTTGGCAAGCGCCGGCGTGAACACGTTATTGCCGGCGAACGCGCCAACGACGTCGCCGCGCGATTCGAAAAGCGTCACGATGCCGTTCACCGGGTCATTCGGATTGGTGTCGATACCGGTGTTCTCCGGACCCGCGTCGACCTTGAAGGCATCAAGCTTGCCGGCATCCTTCAAGCCTTTGACGATGGCGTTGAAAGCCGAAGTGACGCGGTTGTTCACCTCGATGTTGCCCATTGCGGTCGACGACGGCAGGACGATCGAACCCTTCTCGATACCCTTGTCCGCGAGGCACTTGACGAGCGCCTCGCCGGCGATTGCGGCTGCGGAGGCGTCCTGGCCGGTGTGGCCGATGCCGCTGCGGTTGAGGAGCGTGCCGTCAAAGGAATTGGTCGTAGCGACCGGTATGCCCTTCGCCTCGGCGGCCTTGACGATGTCGTTATAGGCGCCGACCTGGGGCGTTGTCATGATCAGCCCGTCGATCGTCGGATCCTGCACGATCTGGTTCAGGATTTCGATCTCGCGGGCAGGGTCGTCGGTCGGCGATTCCGAGCCGAGCAGCAGGACCTTGGCGCCGATCAGGTTGCCGGCGACGGTCGCGCCGACGTAGACCGGATCGAAGAAACCATTGCCGGCAGTGTGTGTCACGATAGCGAAAGTGAGGTGACCATCGGCCGAATGGAAGTCCTTGGTACCGGGGGCCTCCTTTGCGGCTTCTTCGAAGCTGTAGCCGCCGACCGCCTTATCGACGCCGCCCGATTGTGCGTAGGCGTTCGATACGCCGAGCGATAACGCCGCGGTACACGCCGCGAGCGAGAAAATACGTTTCATGATTTTCCTCCCTTGCAACCAACGGTCGGAAGCCGTTCAGGCGCATTATTCAGGGATTCCGAATGCTTCCTCCCACCCCGTATATTCTGCCCAAAGCTTGCCCACGTAAATAGCGCTCCCACTTTCACCGACGAATTGGTTCAGAGCGGAAAGTCGGCGTCAATTCACATGGGGCCCGTTCTGACTTCTTGTAGGGCCGCGAGCTTGCAGCGAGCCACAGTTAGTTGGTCACGACGATCCGCGTGTTGCGGAAGCCGGCTTGCCGCACCATCGAATAAAAGGCGGCGGCATTGGCGGGATGCAGCCGCACGCAGCCATGCGACGCCGGGCGCCCGAGAGATTTCACCGCGCCCGTGCCATGGATGGCGTAGCCGCCGCGGTAGAACACCGAATGCGGCATCGGCGACATGTCGTATTTGCGCGAATACCACATCCGTGCCGTTCGTTGCGGCCGGTAGCTGCCGCGCGGCGTGACATAACCTTTGCGCGCCGTGGATACGCGCCATCGGTAAACCGCCTGACCGTATCTTACAGTCATTGTCTGCGATGACACGTCGATCCTTGCAACCAGCTTGGCTGTCCAGCCCTCGACCGAAGAACCGAGCAGCATCGTTGCCAGTGCCGCTGCCATGAGAACGGTTTTTTTCATGCGATCAATCCCCTTTGACTGCCCTTGCCTGCCTTCACGCAATTCTTCATCCTTTTAATCGCAAGTGAATGAGGTACCTCCACACCTCTGACGAATTCACCAATCCAAAGCAGCGAATTTGAACGACTTCCCGCGATAGTTGCCGTAACGACACGTAACCACGTAAATAGGGCGCGACCCGCCAACAGGCTTGCCAAAACGCATCGTTGGCTGCTCAATTCGCCGAATGAACGAAATGAGTGAACGGCTCCTGAAAGCGGTCGATAATCGGGTCGACGACCTGGTCGCGCTGACCGCCGACCTGATCCGCTTCCCGACCATCAATCCGCCCGGCGAAGCTTACCGGCCATGCGCCGAATACGTCGGGGCGCGGCTGAAGAAGCGCGGTTTCAAAGTCGAATTCATCCGCGCCGAAGGCACGCCCGGCGATACCGATCGCTACCCGCGCGTCAATGTCGTCGCCCGCTTCGATGGTCGCTCGCCCGGCGCCTGCGTGCATTTCAACTCGCATATCGACGTGGTCGAACCCGGCGACGGCTGGAGCCTCGATCCCTTCGCCGGCATTGTCAGGGATGGCAAGGTATATGGCCGCGGCGCCTGCGACATGAAGGGCGGCTTGGCCTCGTCGATCGTCGCCGTCGAAGCCTTCATGGAGGTCTTCCCCGATTTTCCGGGCGCCATCGAAATATCGGGCACGGTCGACGAGGAGTCCGGCGGCTTTGGCGGCGTCGCCCATCTGGCCAAGCTCGGCTACTTCTCCAAGCCGAAGGTCGACCACGTCATCATACCCGAGCCGTTGAACAAGGACCGCATCTGCCTTGGCCATCGCGGCGTGTGGTGGGCGGAGATCGAGACCAAGGGCGAGATCGCGCACGGCTCGATGCCATTCCTCGGCGACAACGCGGTGCGCCATATGGGCGCCGTGCTAAGCGCTTTCGAGGACGAGCTGTTCCCGGCGCTCGACCGCAAGGTGACGCGCATGCCGGTCGTGCCCGAGGGGGCAAAGCGCTCGACCATGAACATCAACTCGATCCATGGCGGTCAGACCGAGGATTTCCGGCCCGGCCTGCCCTCGCCCAACGTGCCGGATTCCTGCCGGCTGACCATCGACCGGCGCTTCCTGCTCGAAGAGGACCTCGGCACGGTCAAAAGCGAGGTGACTGATATCCTCGACCAGCTGAAGCGCGAGCGCAGGAAATTCGACTACGAGATCCGCGATCTCATGGAGGTGCTGCCGCTGATGACCGAGCGCGATGCGCCGGTGGTCAAGGCGGTGGCGCAAGGCATCATGGCGATATTCGACCGCGAGCCCGACTACGTGATTTCACCCGGCACCTACGACCAGAAGCACATTGCCCGCATCGGCCACATCTACGACTGCATCGCCTATGGCCCAGGCATTCTCGACCTCGCCCACAGGCCCGACGAATGGGTTGGGATATCCGACATGGTCGAATCGGCCAAGGTGATGGCCATCGGGCTCAACGTGCTGCTTAGGGGCGCGGGCGCTCAGTAGTCGGTGATGGGCGGAAAAACATTCCTGCCGGCGCTGCCGGATAGCACGAAACACAATTTACTCCTCGGCGAAATCACGCTTCTATCCATCCGGTTTTGAGGATTTTTTTTGAGCATAGCGGGAGCTGCACGATGAAATTGTGGAAAACCATTCTCACCGCTGCGGGCCTGGTGCTGGCCACTGGCGCCTCGGCGTTTGCCGCACGGACCGATCTGGTCATCGGCATCACGCTCGAACCTCCGCATCTCGATCCGACCGCGGGTGCTGCGGCAGCAATTGATGAAGTGCTTTACGCCAATGTGTTCGAGGGGCTGACCCGCATCGGTCCGAACGGCGAGGTGATGCCGGATCTCGCCGAAAGCTGGACGATTTCCGACGACGGCAAGGTCTACACCTTCAAGCTGCATACCGGCGTCAAATTCCATGACGGCACCGACTTCAATGCCGACGACGTGAAATTCTCGCTCGACCGCGCCCGTGCCGACAACTCCGTCAACGCACAAAAGGGCCTGTTCGCCGCCATCGATACGGTTGAGGTGGCCGATCCGGCGACGGTCAGGATCACGCTGAAGAACCCGCAAAGTTCGTTCCTCTACAATATGAGCTGGGGCGACGCGGTCATCGTCGCGCCGGAGACAGCCGACACCAACAAGGAAAAGCCGGTCGGCACCGGGCCGTTCAGGTTCCAGAACTGGGCCAAGGGCTCGTCGATTACGCTAATCAAGTCCGACACTTACTGGGGTGCCCCGGTCTCCCTCGACAAGGCGGAATTCCGCATCGTTCCCGATGCCGCAGCCGCGGTGCCGGCGCTGCTTTCCGGCGATGTTCAGGCCTTCCCTTTCTTTGACCCCGACAGTGTCGCCCAGGTCCAGGGCGATCCGCGCTTCAAGGTGGCGATCGGCTCCACCGAGGGCGAAACCATCCTTGCGATCAACAACAAGAAGCCGCCTTTCGACAAGCTGCAGGTCAGGCGGGCGATCTCGTTTGCGCTCGACCGCAAGGCGATCATCGACGGCGCCTCGGCCGGTTTGGGCGTGCCGATCGGCTCGCACATGTCACCCGCCAACAAGGCCTATGTCGACCTCACCGGCCTCTATCCGCACAATGTCGAGAAGGCCAGGGAACTCTTGCAGGAAGCCGGCCTGGAGAACGGCTTCAAGGCGACGCTGAAACTGCCGCCGCCTTCCTATGCGCGGCTTGGCGGCGAGATCATCGCGTCGCAGCTTCGCGACGTCGGCATCCAGCTGGAAATCGTGCCCGTGGAATGGGCGCAGTGGCTGGACCAGGTCTTCACCAAGAAGGACTACGACCTGACCATAGTCTCCCACACCGAGCCCAACGACATCGATATCTATTCGCGCAAGGATTATTACTTCAACTACGACAATCCGACCTTCGACAAGATCATCGCCGATCTGAACCTCACCTCCGATGAGGCCAAGCGCGTGACGCTGCTCGGCGAGGCGCAGAAGATACTGGCCGACGATGCCGTGGTCGGCTTCCTCTACGAACTGCCGAAGGCCGGCGTCTGGGACGCCAAGCTCGAGGGCTTTTGGGAAAATGCGCCGATCCAGGCCAATGATTTGACCAAGGTGAAGTGGACGGAGTAAGGGGCGAAGCTTGCATTCCCGCCCACCCCCCTCTGGCCTGCCGGCCATCTCCCCCGCAAGGGGGGAGATCGGCAGTTTCGGCGGCACGCCTCTCCTACCACGTTCAAAATTGGCGAAAGCGGCTGAGCGCGCAATCTCCCCCCTTGCGGGGGAGATGCCAAGTGGCGGCAAAGTGGGCAGGACAGAGGGGGGTTGGCGGGAACGCGACCTTCATCCAGTTGTCGCGCTGAGCGGACCTGCGGTCCTCCCCCCATGACCGTCTATCTCCTCAAGCGTCTCGCCATCGCCCTCGTCACCCTGGTTCTGGCCTCCATGGTCGTCTTTGCCGTGCTGGAGATCATTCCCGGCGACCCGGCGCGGTTGATGCTTGGCCTGAACGCAAGCGCCGACCAGGTCGAGCTGCTGCGCAACCAGATGGGCCTCAACGCGCCTCTTGCTCTGCGCTATCTGCACTGGGCCGGCGGCTTGCTGAGCCTCGATTTCGGCCGTTCCTACACCTATTCGGTGCCGGTCATCGACCTGGTCGGCGAGCGCGTCGTCGTCTCGCTGCCGCTGGCGCTGATTGCGCTGGCGCTGTCCACCATCATTGCCATTCCGGTCGGGCTGTTTTCCGCCGGCCGGCACGGGCGGGCCGGCGACACGATCGCGATGGGCGCCGCCCAGCTTGGCGTCGCCGTACCGAACTTCTGGTTCGCACTGATGCTGATCTACCTGTTTGCGGTTTGGCTGCGGCTGGTGCCATCAGGCGGTTTTCCCGGTTGGAGCGCCGGCGTCTGGCCGGCGCTGAAATCGCTGTTCCTGCCGGCGATCGCGCTCGCTCTGCCGCAAGCGGCGATCCTCGCCCGCGTCACCCGCTCGGCGCTGATCGAAGTGCTGAACGAGGACTATATCCGCACCGCCCGCGCCAAGGGCCTGCCTTATCGCGCGGTTCTGTGGCGGCACGCGCTGCGCAACGCCATGATCCCGGTGCTCACCATTCTCGGCCTGCAGTTCGCCTTCCTGCTCGCCGGCACCATCATCATCGAGAACGTCTTTTACCTGCCCGGCCTCGGCCGGCTGGTATTCCAGGCGATCACCCAGCGCGACCTGATCGTCGTCGAAAGCGTCGTCATGCTGCTGGTTGCCGCCGTCATCGCGGTCAACCTGCTCGTCGATCTCTCCTATGCGGTCGTCGATCCACGCCTGAGAAGCCGCCAATGACGCTGCGCTTCGACATCCCCGAGGAAAATTTTGCCGACATTCTCGTCAAGGCGTTCACCAACCGCTCGTTTCTCACCGGCTTCGTCATCACCGCATTGGTGGCGGCGGTCGCCATCGTCTCGTTCTTCTGGACGCCTTTTGACGTCACCAGGCTGATCATCGCCGACAAGACCCAAGCACCCTCGCCGGCGCACTGGTTCGGCACCGACCATTTCGGCCGCGACATACTGTCGATGATCATGATCGGCGCCCGCAACTCGATCGCCGTGGCGCTGGTCGCTGTCGGCATCGGCATGGGTGTCGGCGTGCCGCTCGGCGCCTTCGCCGCCGCGCGTGGCGGCATCTTCGACGAAGCGGTGATGCGGCTGAACGATCTCGTCTTCGCCTTCCCTGCCCTGCTCTCGGCGATCATGATCACCGCCATCTTCGGGCCGGGCGCGCTCAACGCCATCATCGCCATCGGCATCTTCAACATCCCGGTCTTCGCCCGCGTCGCCCGGGCCGGCGCACTGGCGATATGGCCGCGCGAATTCATCCTCGCCGCGCGCGCCGCCGGCAAAGGCAAGACGCTGATCACGCTGGAGCATGTGCTGCCCAACATCGTTACTTTGCTCCTGGTGCAAGGCACCATCCAGTTCGCGCTCGGCATCCTGGCCGAAGCCGGGCTTTCCTATGTCGGGCTCGGCACACAGCCGCCAATGCCGAGCTGGGGCCGGATGCTGTTCGATGCGCAGACCCGCATGGTGGCGGCGCCGTGGATGGCGATCTTTCCAGGCATGGCGATCGCAATCACCGTGCTTGGCCTGAACCTGCTCGGCGACGGCATTGCCGACATCCTCGATCCCCGGTCGCGGCGGCAGCGATGAGCCTGCTCGAAATCGAGAACCTTTCGCTGAGCATCGGCGACACGCCGATCCTGAGGGATGTCGACCTCTCCGTCGCCCCCGGCGAGGTGATGGGGCTGGTCGGCGAATCCGGCTCGGGCAAGTCGATAACGGCGCTGACCGTGATGCGGCTTCTGCCCTGGGCGGCGCGCGCCACCGGGCGCGTCGTCTTCGACGGCATCGACATCCTGGCGGCCAGCGAAGACCAGATGTGCGCGCTGCGCGGCGATGATATCGGCATGGTTTTCCAGGAGCCGATGACGGCGCTCAACCCGGTCAAGACCATTGGCGAGCAGGTCGCCGAAGGCATACGCTGGCACACCAGGGCAAGCCGCGCCGACGCCGAGGACCGCGCGCGAAAAATGCTCGACCGGGTCGGCCTGCCCTCAGCCAAATTCCCGCTGTCGCGCTATCCGCACGAGCTTTCCGGCGGCCAGCGCCAGCGCGTCGTCATCGCCATTGCCTGCGCACTGAAGCCCAAGCTGCTGATCGCCGACGAACCGACGACGGCGCTCGACGTCGTGCTGCAGGCGCAGACCCTCGACCTGTTGCGCGATCTGGTCGCAGAAAATCGCATGGGCCTGCTCTTGATCTCGCACGACCTCGCCGTGGTGACCGAGATGGCGGACCGCATCACCATCCTGCGCCACGGTGAGGTGATGGAGACCGGCGACACGGCGCGCACTTTGTCAGAACAGCTTCATCCCTACACCCGACAACTGGCGCAGGCCTCGATGCATGTGCCGGCGCTTGCCAGGACGCACGAGGTCGGCCAAGACAACCCCCAGCTCCAGGCTGCCAAACCTCTTCTTCAGGTGGCCAAGCCTCTTCTTCGGGTAGAGAGCGTGACGCGGGACTATCCGGGACGTCGCACATCGCTGTTGAGGCACGCGGCGTCGATCCGCGCCGTCGACGATGTCTCGTTCTCGATTGATGCCGGGCAGTCTGTGGCGCTGGTCGGGCGTTCCGGCTGCGGCAAGTCCACGCTTGCCCGCATGGTGTTGGCGCTGGACGGGCCGACATCGGGAACGATCCGGTTTCGCGGCCAGGTCATCACCGGCAAGAGCGAGGCCGAGCTCAAGCCGGCGCGCCGCGACATGCAGGTGGTGTTCCAGGACCCTTACGGCTCCTTTGATCCGCGCCAGAAGGTCGAAAAACTGGTCGCCGAGCCGCTGCATGTGCTGGAGAAGAAGCCGACGAATGCGGAGCGGCGCGAGATGGTGGCAAAGGCCTTGCACGAGGTCGGTCTCAGCCCACGCGACATGGATAAATATCCGCACGAATTTTCGGGCGGCCAGCGCCAGCGCCTGTCGATCGCCCGCGCCATCATCACCCGCCCCAAACTGGTCGTCGCCGACGAGCCGGTCTCGGCGCTCGACGTCTCGATCCGCGCCCAGATTCTCGACCTGTTCGCCGAGCTCAATCAGAAGCTTGGTGTTGCCTATCTGTTCATCACCCACGATCTGACCGTTGCCCGCGCCATCACCGACCAGGTGATGATCATGCATGACGGCAGGATCGTCGAGCGCGGCAGGACGAGCGAGGTTCTCGACCATCCGCAGTCCGAAGCCGCGAAGGCGCTGGTCGCTGCCGCCCCAGACCTGCACCGCGCGATTGCTCGGCGGTTACAGGAACAGGGGTGAACAGCCGACCGTTCAGAGAGGCTTACTCTTCGGCCTTCACCACATCAGCCGGGCTGATGTCGAGCAAGTCGAGCGTGCGGCGCAAGAGCTGCATCTCGGTCCCGGCAAGTTGCGAATCGGCCTTGGCGATCTCGGCCATATGGCGGGCAAGCCGGCTGCGCCTCTCGACGTCAAGGTCACGGAACTGCGCGATGGCTTGCGAGCTGTTGGTCTCGTAGCCGAAGTCGTTGAGATATTCGATGACGCTGTCGATGCTGGCTTCCGGAATGCCGAAGGCTTCCCGGCAGATGCGCCTGAAGGCGGCCATTTCGCTCTCGCTGACCGTGCCGTCGGCGAGGATCATGCGAAACAGCATGAGCAGTTCCGCCGACAGCACAGGATCGTCCGCAACCTTGCGCACGCCGGGGTCGCCGTCGAAGATCGAGCGTATCTGGTCAAGCAATGCGAATGCCATCAGCGTTCCTTTCCGATTCGTCAAATGCATGTCGCTCAAAAGTGCGCAGCGGTTTTGAGATAACGACATGCATAAACAAAAGAGCCAAGCGCGTCGCGGCGCGCTTGGCATAGGTAGCGCGGAATCGGTCTTGCGCAAACGGGTCGGCTGTGGTTCGAACGCGCCATATTTTCGCGCTGGCTGGAACCCCCTCCCGCAACCATCCGATGGTCGATCTCGCCCCCAGACCGTCGTGATCCTCGGCGCCGCCGCCTTCGCTGCCGGCCTCGTCGATTCGAACGCCGGCGGCGGCGGCTTGATCACCATTCCAGCACTGTTGCTGGCGGGCTTCTCGCCGGTCGAGGCGCTGGGAACCAACAAGCTGCAGGGCATGTTCGGCTCCGGCTCGGCGACCATCCACTACGCCGCGAAGGGCCATGTCGATTTGCGCCGGCAATTGCCTTCGGCCCTGTTGGCGCTCGCCGGCAGTGCTCTCGGCGCCTTGCTGGCGACATTCGTGCCGGGCGACCTGTTGCGGGCTCTTCTGCCGGTCCTGCTGATCGCCATCGCCCTTTTCTTCGCCCTCAAGCCAAACATGGGCGACGTCGACCGCGCCCGGCGCCTGTCGCCTTTCCTGTTCGGGCTGATCCTGGTGCCGATTGTCGGCTTCTATGACGGCCTGTTCGGGCCGGGGGCCGGTTCCTTCTACATGCTCGCCTTGGTCACCCTTGCCGGCTACGGCGTGCTCAAGGGGACGGCGCATACCGAGCTGCTCAACTTCGCCTCCAACATCGGCGGCTTCATCGTCTTCGCTGCTGCCGGGGTCGTCTACTGGAAGATCGGCCCGATGATGGGTGTCGCCCAGTTTCTCGGCGCCCGTGTCGGCGCCAGCCTCGCCATCCGCAATGGCGCAAAACTGATCAAGCCGCTGCTGGTGATCGTCTGCCTGGCGCTGGCCATCAAGCTGCTGGCCGATCCGGCGAACCCGCTGCGCACGCTGATTGGTATGTGAACGGCGCGACTGATACTATGCGGTTGTACGAATCATGTCGGAGGAGCCACACATGAATCTCAGTGCGCCTACGCAGCTTGTTTTCATCATATCCCTTGTTATCGCCATCATCGGCCTTCTCGCCGCTCTCGGCGTTTTTGCGTTCATTCCCTTGGCCGCGGTGTGGATCGTCCTCATCGCTTATATTGTGCTTGCTGGCGGCTGCTTGGTTCGCGGCGCTTAACTATTCAAATCTCAGGCAACTCGGAGCGCCCGGCCACACGCCGGGCGCTTTTGATTTTGAGGGCTGGTCTGTTAGACTCCTTGGGCGGAAGGAAAGCTCATGCCCGCCGAGAGCGAAGACGGCAGCCGACATGAAAATCCCGGCCTCGACCGGTTCGAGATGGTGCGGCGTGCGCCTGGCCATTGCCTCCGGGGCGCGGTCACCGACATCTGCTTCTATCGCGAAACGGCACCGGGCCGTTTCCGCAACGTCGAATATGCATCGCTGACCGTGCCGCTGGTCATCAGCTTTGCCGAACCCTTCGCCATCGGACTCGGCAAGGATCCGGGCGACAACGACCGCTTCGCCAGTTTCGCCGCCGGCCTTTTTGCCGGTCCGGTGGTGATCGAATCCTTCGGCGGCGCCTGCTGCGTCCAGGTCAATTTCACCCCGCTCGGCGCCCGACGTTTCTTCGGCCTTCCGATGAGCGAACTGACCGACCGCATGGTCGGCCTGGACGATGTGCTCGGACTTGAAGGCATCATGCTGCGCGAAAGGCTTGGCAATGCGCGCGACTGGCGCGCACGCTTTGCCATCGTCGAGACGTTCGTCGCGACACGGCTGGCCGAAGCCCGGGAAACGCAGGCTGAAATCGCTTGGGCCTATGAACGGATCGTCATCTCGGGCGGCCGCATTCGCGTGTCGTCGCTCGCCGACAGGCTGGGCTGGAGCCGCAAACACCTCGCAGGAAAATTCTCCAGCGCGATCGGGGTCGGCCCCAAGACGCTGTCGCGCATCGTCCGCTTCAACCGGGCGCTCGGTCTTTCAAGGCAGCACAAATCCGATTGGGCCGATATCGCCGCCGATTGCGGCTATGCCGACCAGGCGCATCTTGTTCGCGAATTCCGCGACCTTGCCGGCGAAACGCCGACGACGCTTGCCGCTCAGGCATAGGATCTGAAACGCCTCTTGCGACGCCCATGGGTGCGCGCGTGGTAACATTTCTTCAAGCCGCGCGAACAGCCTTCGCCCAGACTGGGTTATCGACAATCCAATTGAAGGAGATCGCCATGACCATGTCAGTCGAACCGCCCAGGCTCTATCCGACCTTGCGCTACCGCAATGCCGCCAAGATGATCGCCTGGCTGGGTGAAGCCTTTGGCTTTGCCGTTCATGCCCGCTACGGCGAAGGCGACATTGTCCATCACGCCGAACTTACTTTCGGCTCCTCGATGATCATGCTGGGCACTGCACGCGACGACAAGTTTGGCCAGATGATCGGTGCACCGGGCCCGGGTGGCGGCAGATCGATCTACGTTGCCGTCGACGATGCCGATGCCGCTTATGCCAGAGCAAAAAAGGCCGGCGCCGAAATACTGGAAGAGCTCACCGACCGCGATTATGGCAGCCGCGAATTCATCTGCCGCGATCCGGAAGGCAATGTCTGGTCGTTCGGCACCTACTGGCCGAAGGCCGCCGAGCCCGCCAGCTAACGCGCGAGACCAAAGATGGCGTCACAGTCGAGGTGGGTTTCCAGCTCGGCTGCGACCTCGTCGAGTGCCCGTTCGACCTCGGCGCGATAATCAATGCCGCCGCCTTTGACGCCGAGATTTTCCAGGAATTTCGCCCGAAAAGCGTCGGCGGAAAACAGCCCGTGCAAATAGGTGCCCGACACCTTGCCGTCGGCGGAGATGGCGCCGTCATCGACGCCGTTGATGACGGCGGACGGCCGCAGCGTGTCCGGACCGGTGGTGCGGCCGAGATGGATCTCATAACCTTCGAGCGGCAGGTCGAACTGCACCGAGTGCGCGCTGACATTGCGCACCGTCTTTTCCGGCTCCATCACCGTCTCAACGTCGAGCAGGCCAAGCCCTTTAGTCTCGGTAACACTGCCCTCGATGCCGTCGGGATCGCGCACGACGCGGCCGAGCATCTGGAACCCGCCGCAAATGCCGACGACGTGGCCGCCGCGCTTGCGGTGGGCGACAAGGTCGCGATCCCAGCCATTCTCCCGGAATCCCAGGAGATCGCCGATCGTCGACTTTGAGCCGGGAATGATCACCAGCCCGGCATCTTCGGGGAGGTGCTGGCCGGGCGGCACAAAGACAACCTCGACCTGAGGCTCGGCCTTGAGCGGGTCTAGATCGTCGAAATTCGCGATGCGCGAAAGCATCGGCACGGCGATCTTCAGCGCTCGCTTTTCGCCGGATACCAGGCGTTCGAGCACCACCGAATCTTCCGAGGGCAACCGCGCCGCCGCCTTCAGCCACGGCACGACGCCGAAGCAGCGCCAGCCGGTGAATGCCTCGATCGCCTTGATGCCGTCATCGAACAGCGAGACATCGCCGCGGAACTTGTTGATGAGATAGCCGACGATCATGCGGCGGTCCTCTTCCGGTAAGATCAGATGGGTGCCGGCGACCGAGGCGATGACGCCGCCGCGATCGATGTCGCCGACGAGGATGACCGGCACATTGGCGCGCGTGGCGAAGCCCATATTGGCAATGTCGCGGCTTCTGAGATTGATCTCGGCCGGCGAGCCGGCGCCCTCGACGATGACGAGATCGGCGCCCTCGCCGACCTTTGCCCATGAGTCCAGCACGGCATCCATCAGCCGGCCTTTCAGCGCCTGGTAGTCGCGTGCCCGCGCCTCGCCGAACACCTTGCCCTGCACCACAACTTGCGCGCCGACATCGGTCTGCGGCTTGAGCAGCACCGGGTTCATGTGGACGGAGGGCGCAACGCCACAGGCGATCGCCTGCAGCCATTGGGCGCGGCCAATCTCGCCGCCGGAGTTGTCGCCCGGAATGTCGGCGACGGCTGCGTTGTTCGACATGTTCTGCGGCTTGAACGGCCGTACCTTCAGCCCACGGTTCCTTGCCGCGCGGCACAGGCCCGCGACCAGCACCGTCTTGCCGACATCGGAGCCGGTGCCCTGCAGCATGATCGCCTTGGCCATTAATTCCTGCCCTGTGAAACGGTGCCGGTGATCGTGGATTTCGCCGCCAGCGGCCCGCCGCGCCAGATGTAGAGCGCCAAGAGCGGCTCCTTGCCGGTGCGCATGGCGTGGCTGACATCAGAGGCGTGGTGGATCACCTCACCCGCCTCGCGCCTGCGAAAACCGCCTTCGCCCGTGCGCCATTCGGTGCCGCCGGTCAACGGAATGTAGATCTCCTCGGCGACATGATGATGGTCGGGATAGACGATATCAGGTCCAAGGATCAGCAGACCGGCCGCGACCTCGTCGTTGACGAAATGGCCGCGCGTGCCGAAGACTTCCAGCCAGCCGTAATTGTCGATGAACGTCTTGCCGAAATCCGCCTCACTATAGGTCTGGCCCCAGCGCAGATCGCCGCGACGCTCCGCAAGCAGCCGCACCAGTGGCTTAGCGTTTGCCGGAGCGAGCTCGACGATACGGTCGAGCTGGCGCAGGCAGGCGAGCGGACGCGGCTCGAGCGGACGCGCCGGCATAGCCCAGCCGATCCGGGCCACCGCATCGCGCACCAGCGCATCATCGAACGTCGCGAGATAGGCATGGAAACGTCCGAGCAGGTCATCGAAATTTGTCGTCACGCCTTGCTCCACGCACGCATTCGCGCACCGCCGCTCCCCAGATGGTTGGATCGAGATGGTCGGCTTGCGCGGCGGCATCATTGGTCTAGATTGAACGGCGCGCAAAGCCAAAAACGACAGGCCAGCAAGCCGAAGAACATCAGGGAGCACGCCATGGACGCCGCTGTCGATGGGGGCACCAGCCAGTTCGAACTCAACGAGGACCAGCGCGCCATCCAGGAGATGGCCGAGGCCTTCGCTGCCGATCGTGTGGCGCCGAACGCGCTCGACTGGGACCGCAACAAGCATTTTCCGGCCGACGTGATCCGCGAGACAGGCCCGCTCGGCCTCGGCGGCATCTATATCAGCGACGATGTCGGCGGCTCGGGGCTCGGCCGGCTCGACGCCGTGCTGATCTTCGAGGCGCTTTCGCGCGCCGATCCGGCCTTTTCCTCGTTCATCTCGATCCACAACATGGTGGCGTCGATGATCGACCGCTTCGGCAGTGACGAGCAGCGCCAACGCTTCCTGCCGAAGCTGACTTCGATGGAATGGCTGGCCAGCTATTGCCTGACCGAGCCAGGCTCGGGATCGGATGCGGCGGCGCTGAAGACGCGCGCGGTCAAAAGCGGCGGCGACTATGTGCTGAACGGCGTCAAGCAGTTCATCTCAGGCGCCGGCGACAGCGACCTCTATATCGTCATGGCGCGCACCGGCGCCGACGGGCCGAAGGGCATTTCCACCTTCGTCGTGCCGAAGGATGCGCGCGGCCTGTCCTTCGGCGCCAACGAGCACAAGATGGGCTGGCACATGCAGTCGACCCGCCAGGTCGTCTTCGAGGACTGCAAGGTGCCGGCGCAAAACCTGCTCTCGGCCGAAGGCGCCGGCTTCGGCATCGCTATGGCCGGGCTCGACGGCGGCCGGATCAACATCGCCGCCTGTTCGCTGGGCGGGGCGCAATCGGCGCTCGACAAGGCGCTGTCCTACACGGCCGAACGCAAGGCCTTCGGCTCCAAGATCAACCAGTTCCAGGCGCTGCAGTTCAAGCTCGCCGACATGGAGACCGAGCTGCAGGCGGCACGGATCTTCCTCTACGCCGCCGCCTCGAAGCTCGACCGCAAAGCTCCCGATGCCTCGAAATGGTCGGCGATGGCCAAGCGCTTCGTCACCGACATCGGCTTCAATGTCGCCAACGACGCGCTGCAACTGCATGGCGGCTACGGTTATCTGCACGATTACGGCATCGAGAAGCTGGTCCGCGATCTGCGCGTCCACCAGATCCTCGAAGGCACCAACGAGATCATGCGCGTCATCATCGCACGCGCCCTGATCGGCCGCTGACGAAAACCGGGAGAAAAACGATGACCACCATCGCCTTCATCGGCCTCGGCAACATGGGCAACCCGATGGCCGCCAATCTCGTCAAGGCTGGATATGCCGTGCACGGCTTCGACCTGATGCCGGAGAATCTCGTCGTCGCCAAGGAGCATGGCGTCGTCGTCATGGCCAATGCCGTTGCCGCAGTGAAAGAGGCCGATGTGGTCATCACCATGCTGCCGGCCGGCAAACATGTCCTGTCGGTCTATGAGGACATCGCGCCCAAGGCGAAAAAAGGCGCGCTGTTCATCGATTCCTCGACCATCGACGTCGAATCGGCACGAAAAGCCCACGCCATTGCCGCCAAACATAAGCTGCGGTCGATCGACGCGCCGGTTTCCGGCGGCACCGGCGGCGCCGCAGCCGGCACGCTGACCTTCATGGCCGGTGGCTCGAAGGACGCATTCGCCAATGCCGAACCCATACTGAAGCCGATGGCCGGCCGTATCGTTCATTGCGGCGATGACGGCGCCGGACAGGCGGCAAAGATCTGCAACAACATGATATTAGGCATTTCGATGATCGGCGTCGCCGAAGCCTTCGTTCTGGCGGAAAAGCTCGGCCTGTCGCATCAGGCGCTGTTCGACGTCGCCTCGACCTCGTCGGGCCAGTGCTGGTCGCTGACCAGCTACTGCCCGGTGCCCGGTCCGGTGCCGACATCGCCGGCCAACAATGGCTACAGGCCGGGTTTTGCCGCTGCACTGATGCTGAAGGACCTGAAATTGTCGCAGGAAGCCGCGCAAAGCGCCGGTGCGGTGACGCCGCTTGGTGCCGAGGCAGCCCAGCTTTATGCGCTGTTCAACGCCCAAGGGCATGCCGGTGCCGATTTTTCCGGCATCATAAATTTCCTGCGCGGTACCCCGGCGTAATGCATGTCGCCCAAAACGCTTGCGCTCGGGGCTTGACCGTCCCTTCAGACGCGACGCGCTTAAGCCTCGAACTCGACGGGCTTTTCCGTTCCCGGCAAAGAGAAATATCGGAAATTTAGATTTGCTTAAACTATCGATAACCACCCGGTAACAATGTCCCTGTAGAACGGAGTGCGAGGCGGCATATCGCATCCGCCCGGCGCTCCGGATCAGGTCTCGCGTACCGGAGCCCGTAAGTTTCGCAAGTGTTCTGTTAGCGAAGCGCCATGCGTATCTGGCAAAGCCGCGTTCCCGGAGGAGCGCGGTTTTTGCGTTTCGGAACGGCACCGCAAGAGCTGGCACAGATGTGAAAAGCGCTGCTGATCCGGCCCTTCGATAGTGCAAGTCATGACCCTGTACGGCCAATTGGGGAGAGGACTATGCGAGCCTCTTCTCAAGTTGCTCCACCCAATCGAGTTGCGACCAGTTTGCCGTCCATCATCGGGATGATTGCCAGCTTCTTTTCTTCCAGGAATTCCAGATCGGCGCTGCCTTGATTGAGGTCCATCAGTTGCTCGACTTTTCCATCCGGATGAATGCGAAAGAGCGCCCCTGCGACCCAATCCGTCACAAGCCAATTTCCTGCTCCGTCCGGTTCTAGACCATCTAGATTTCCAACAGGCTCGCCGGATCCGATGTCAGAGATAGCCTTCGTGTTCAGGTCGATCGCGATCAGATGGCCGGGTGTCTTGGACGAAAAATCCGGCTGGATATCGCGACCCCAGCCGGCGACGAGGAGGCGACCATCTTCGACGCGCAGACCGTTCGGATGCAGGAGATCCTCGCTCTCCAGCCAGACGGTGAGAGCATCATTGTCCAGAACATAAATCCTGTTCGCCAGCATGTCGGAAGCAAAGACGCGACCCGCCTCGTCGACGGCGGGGTCATTGAGGAACTGAGCGCCTTCTGCGGGCCACGTTCCGGTGATCTGACCGGTCTCGACGTCGACAGCCATGAGCCGATCGATGTCGGTGACGAAAAGCGTATCGCCTTTCATCACCAATCCCTTGGGCGCATTAAAGCCGGTCACCCATTCGGCTGCCTGCAATTTTCCGTCAGGCGAAACTTTCGAAAGGTACCCAACCCCATCCTTGCCGGCGGGTTCGCCAACAATGTTGGAGACGTAGAAGACGTTCCGCTTTGCATCGAAGAGCACGCTCTCGGGGGCCTTGAAGCCGTCAAGCGACCAGACCTCCTCCGCTGTCGCCGGTGACCCTGCCACTCCTAATAGTAGAATAGAAAATAGAACTGACTGAATCCTGATCATGATAGCCTCCCTATGTTGTTTTTTGTCGTAGTTATGCAGCGCGCAACCGAAAATTGCGCCGGTGATCTTGCAAAGCTTACGGTTGACGCTTCGATTGCTCTGACAAGTTCGTTTACCAAGCAATTTCTGCTTAGCCTCGCCAACTTTACAATTCCCCAGATGAATGGCAGTTCCAACGTCAACTGTTCTTGGAGCCGTACTGCGGATGAAAAGCACGCCGCACATCCCGTGACGCTGTACTCGGGCGGCGCGCGAGAGGCTGATGTTGGAAAGCGACGCCTAATCGAAACGCCAGCCCGTCGCCTTGCGCGGACGGCCGATGCGGTCCGCCGAAGGCATCATCGGCTCAAGGCTCGGATCGTCGATATTGCCGAAATCGGGCAAGCCATGCCGGGGATGTGCAAGTGCTGCCTTCTTGATCGATTTCATTCCAAGCTGCCCTTCACACAGCCTGGATGGGCCCTACCTGCACCTTGATTCCAAATATTGGAGGACAGCACAATGAAGCACGTTCTCGCATTTGCACTCTTCATCGGTGCCGGATCGTTGTTTGCTACGGCAGCCTGTGCCGAACCGCCGGCCCATGCCCGCAATGATGATGCATCGCTCCATCCCGCTCATCAAGGGCACCTGTCGAGTGGCCGCGAATACCCGGGAAGACCTTCCACTGAGTTCCACGAGAGCCTAGAGGCAGAAGGAGAGCCGAGCTTTCCGACGGGTCCTGGTGGCTGGGCCGAGCAACAGAGCGACGGCGCCAACGCCCAGCGTGGCAGCACCGACACAACGATCGACAACCAGGGCAGGTAAACACAGGACCTGACGGACAAGGTACATTGCGGCGATTGACGCAGCGATCGCCCCGTAGCAGCTCTTGGTGAGCGGCTCCTCCAGGGTGTAGGAACTGGTTGCCGCCTCACGGCCGATCCGCGCCTAGCGAGCTCTTCGGCAGAATGCGGCATTCAAACGCCGGGCGTCCGACTGCAGGACGCCCGGCGATCATCCTTTGCTTACCGCTTGCGCAAATCCGCCTGCGCCAGATCAAGCGCGTTGGCGATGCGCTCGCAGGCCATGTCGATCGTCTCACGCGTCCAGATCAGCGGCGGCGACAGGATCATCGTGTCGCCGGTGGCACGCAGCATCATGCCCTGGGAAATTGCGTGGTCGCGGACAAGCACGGCAGCGCTCCCAGCCGGCAGGAAGCGCTCCTTGGTCGCCTTGTCCCTAACGATCTCGATCGCCCCCATCAGCCCGATCGAGCGCACTTCACCGACCAGATCGTGACCGGCAATGTGCTCCTGCAGCGCCTTGGCAAAATAGGGTCCGGTGTCGTTCTTGACCCGATCAACCAAACCCTCCCGCTCGATGATCTCGAGGTTCTTCAGCGCCACGGCGCAGGCCACGGGATGGCCGGCATAAGTATACCCGTGATTGAACTCGCCGCCCTTCTCGACCAGCGTCGCCGCGATGCGGTCACCAACCAGCAATGCCGACAGCGGCTGATAACCGGAGGTCAGCGCCTTGGCGGTGGTGATGGTATCGGGCTCGATGCCGAAGGTCTGAGCCGCGAACCACTCGCCGGTGCGGCCATAGCCGGTGATGACCTCGTCCAGCATCAGCAGGATATCGTATTTGCGGCAGATGCGCTGCACTTCCGGCCAGTAGCTCATCGGCGGTATCTTCACGCCGCCTGCCCCCATCACCGGCTCGCCGATGAAGGCGGCGACCTTGTCGGCGCCGGCCTCGAGGATGGCATCCTCGACCGCCTTGGCCGCGCGCAGGCCGAAATCATGGTCGCTTTCGCCGGGCAGAGCCAGCTCGTAGGCGTAAGGCATCATCACATGGACGATGTTGGGAACCGCGCCGTTAAGCTGCTTGTGCATCGGCTCCATGCCGCCCAGCGACGCGCCGGCGATGGTCGAGCCATGATAGGCTGTCCTGCGTGAGATGATGCGGTTCTTCTCCGGCTTGCCTTCCAGTGCCCAATAGTGGCGGACAAGGCGCAGCGCCGTGTCGTTGGCCTCCGAACCGGACGAGCCGAAGAACACCTGGTTGACGTGCTTCGGCGCCAGCTCCGCCAGCTTTTTGGCCAGCAGCACCGGCGTCGGGGCCGAGCATTTGAAGAAGGAGTTGTAGTAAGGCAGTTCCTTCATCTGGGCGTAAGCCGCGTCGGCCAGCTCATCGCGGCCGTAACCGATGTTGACGCACCACAGCCCGGCCATGCCGTCGAGGATTTCCGTCCCTTCGGAATCGTAGATGAACGGTCCGTTGGCGTGGGTGATGATGCGCGAACCGGCCTCGCGCATCTCCTTGTGGTCGGTGAACGGATGAAGGTGATGCGCAGCATCGATCTGCTGAAGCTGCTTCAGCGAATAATTCTGATAGGTCATGTCTGATCTTTCCTCTTGAACCAATCCGGCAATTGCAGCCGGGGCGGATTCGTCAGAGGAAGGCGGGCGGCGAATAGCCGATGCGGGCGCAAAGCCGCAAAAGCTCGGCGCGAAGCGTGCGCGGCGACGGCGTCACCGCCACTCCAAATGCGCAGCATGTCCTCATCCGGCCCATGGACTGCACCTTAGGCCGTCTGACGCGATCAGTTCAAGCCGTTCCGTTCAGCGCACGTCGCAGGAAGATATACTTCATCGCCGCCTGTGCTGCTTGCGGCCGGCGATCACCGCGCCCGCCATGGCCGCCCTCGGTCTCTTCGAAGAACAGCGTCTTCGTGTGGCCGGCTGCCTGCAGCCGCCCGGCCATCTTGCGCGCATGGCCGGGATGGACGCGGTCGTCGGCCGTCGATGTCGTCAGCAACACCGGCGGATAGGCGGCATCGGTCTCGACATGCTGATAAGGTGAGTAAGCGGCGAGCCAGGCCGCCTCTTCCGGCTTCGCGGGATCGCCATATTCGGCCATCCAGGATGCGCCGGGCGGCAGCTCGGTGTAACGCAGCATGTCGAGCAGCGGCACGTCGATGATCACCGCGCCGAAAAGCTCCGGATGCTGGGTCAGCGAAACGCCGGTCAGCAGGCCGCCATTCGAGCCACCCTGGATGCCGAGCGTCGCCGGCGTGGCGATGCCGCGTTTCACCAGCTCTTGCGCGACCGCGGCGAAATCGTCGAAGGCATTCTGGCGATTGGCCTTGAGCGCGGCCTGATGCCAGTTCGGGCCGAACTCGCCGCCGCCGCGAATATTGGCCTGCACATAGGCATTGCCCTTTTCCAGCCACAGCCTGCCGCGCACGCCGGCATAGCCTGGCAGCAGCGGCACTTCGAAGCCGCCATAACCGTAAAGCAGCGTCGGCACCGGCCCGCTCTGATCGCGCCGCCTGACGACGAAGTAAGGGATCTCTGTGCCGTCTTTCGACCGTGCCTCGAACTGTTCCGAGACCAGCGACGACGCATCGAAACGCGCCGGCTGCGATTTCACCGTCTTTAGCGTGCCAGCATTGTCGTCCGACCAGATGATCGAGCTCGGCGTCAGGAAATCGGTGAAGGAGAAGGAGACACTGGAGCCGAAACGCTCGGCATGGCTGATGCCGACACTGCCGTTTTCGGGCAGCGCCACGGGCTCCAGTGACCAGCCGCTGCTGCTGCGATCGCAGGCGACGACCTTGCCGCGCACATTGTCCATCAGATTGATGAACAACCGGTCCTGCGTGCGGGCGATACCGGCGATCGAGACACGATCCGCCGGCTCGAGCACGGTTTCGAAAGGTCCAAGCGCATTGGTTTCGATCCAGCGCGCGAAGTCCAGCGAATAGAGGCCATCGGGTCGGCATCGCATGCCGTCCGGCGCCGTCCATGGGCTGCGCACCCCGAAGACGAGCTGATCCCTGAACAGCATAGTGTCGGTGACGTCGTCCGGCAGTGGGATGCGCCTGTTTTCGCCGGAAGGCAGACGTAGAAAACTGTGCGAGGCAAAGAAGTCGGGCGTCCGGGTCAGGAACAGATGCCGCTTGTCGCCGTCGAATTCGAGGGAACCGCCGGCGGCGAGATCCTGCTTCTGCGCCTCGAAGATCGGCGTCGCATCCTCCAGCCTGGTGCCGCGCTGCCATAGCTTGACCACGCGCGGATAACCGGACTGCGTTTTTTCGTGCTCTTCAAACGCGGCCGAGACGACGACCGTGTCCTTGTCCAACCAGTTGAAGCCCGACTTCGAGGCGGGCGCGCGAAAGCCGCCCTCGACAAAGGACTTGGTGTCGATGTCGAATTCACGCATCTCACTGGCGTCGCCGCCATCCGGCGACAGGCTGAGCAGACAGCGGCTGAAGTCGGGGTAAAGCCGGCTGGCGCCGCTGAACACCCATTTCACGCCCTCTTTGGCGGACAGACTGTCGAAGTCGAGGATCGTCTCCCAATCCGGCTTCTCGGTTTTGTAGGAAGCGACCCTCGTGCGCCGCCAGAGGCCGAGCACATTGGTCTTGTCCTGCCAGAAATTATAGACGTGGCCGTTTAGTGCAGACCCGACCGCAATGTTGTCTTCGGCCGTCATCAGGTCGAGTGCGGTTCGGAAGTAGGCCTGGTAGGACGGATCGCCCTGCAGTTCACCAACCGTGATCTCGTTCTGACGGTGAACCCAGTCGAGCGCTTCCTTGCCTGTCCTGTCCTCCAGCCAGAGAAAGGGATCCTCGGCTGCCGAACTTGGCTGCCTGCTTGTGGCTGATTTGGTCATGTGGTCTCCGAAAATTGGTCACGCTCGGTGCCACAAACATCGGCATGGCGCTACCGACATTCAACTGGAACACGTAAATACGAATGGTCGGAGATTGCCATGATAAGGCTCTCTGCATGGACTGCGAGGAACCTCATGCAGCGTCTGTACATTGCGACTGAGAAGTTTGATCCATCCCACGGCACGGGATGGGACAAATACATCGAGTGGTCGGGCCTCACCCGATTGACAGAGGTCGTCTCACTCGACGGCATGCTGTGCCCGACGGCGCTTGGGGAGATAAAGGATAGCTACTGGCCCTATATCGTGAATGAAGACTTTATGCTGAGTTTCTTCGTGGATCTGGAGTTTTTGCTTTCGCAATTGACCGATACGAGCAACCTTACCATCCTTGGCGTAATCCGAAGTCCTTCGGCGGACCCGCGCTCATTCGGTTGGGACCAGTTCACCTTCATGGGCTATGATCTGCTCGACAAGAACGTCGACATCAGCGCACTGACCAATTGCGGTGGTTTCCCCGACGTCTTCGCCAATGAAGAGCTATCCTGTGTTGGGCTGATAGACGACTTTAATCGCGCTGTTGAGATTCGGGAATTGCTGCACAAGACACATCCGGAAGAACCCCACGCCGACTGTGATCTCTGGGCAGTCTTCAGGCGGCAAGGCAATTGAGGACCCCAGCACTCCGGTACGTATCTCACACCATCCGCCTTCGAATGACTGTTACCATCGCCAGCGCCAGGCAAATGGCGCCGAGCGTGATCGGCAGGCCGTTCGCACCGAGAATATCCATGGCGCCGCCCGCCAGCGGCGGCACGGCGATGCCGCCGACGCCCCACATCAGCGAGAAGGCGGCGTTGCCGGCGACCAGTGCCGAGCCGGTGAACCGCTCGCCGAGCTCGATGATCGACATCGTGTAGATGCCGTAGGAAACCGCACCCCAGATAAAGACGCATGGCCAGATCAGCGGCGTCTCGATGAGAACCGGCAACAGCACGCATCCGAGCAGCGTTAGCGATACACAGATAAATCGGACCAGACGCGCTGTCAGCCGTTCCGCCAGCAGGCCGAGCGGCACCTGCATGGCGATATTGCCGGCGATCATCATCGACAGCAGCGCCGACATGCGGGTTTCCTCGATGCTGTAATGCGCTCCGTAGACCGGCAGCAGTGCGAGCACCGCCTGTTCGAAACCGGCGGCCACGACGACCGCCGACAACAGCAGCCATGCCAGAGGCATGAACCCCATCACTGAAACCTGGTGCCCGGCCTCATCGACCTTCGGCAGCCGTCGCAGCACCAGCGCCAGACAGGCGCCGCAAAAGACGAATGCGGCGATGCCGACGAGAAACGGCGGCCATCCTTCGGTGCCGACGGCAAGCAGGCACAGCGGGCCGGCGGCGAAGCCTGCCGAAATGACTGTGGAATAGACCCCCATCACGCGGCCGCGGCGCAACGGCGGCGCCAGCGCGATCACCCAGATCTCGCTCAGCACGTAGAGCGGATTGGTCACCACGCCAATCAGGAAGCGCAGCGGAAACCATAGATAGACATTTTGCGTCCAGCCGATCAGCGCCAGCATGATCGCGGAAAGGGCTGCGCAGGTGAGCGCCGTGCGCCCTGCCCCGAACCGGCGCGCCAGCGCCGGGATGAGCGGCGACGAGACGATAAAGCCGACCGGCGTCATTGCTGCCGAGAGGCCGATCATGGCCGGCGAGACACCCTGGCGCTGCAGGATGAAGCTCAACAGCGGATAGCTCAGCCCTTGCGCGATGGCGAACACCGAAACGGTGGCGATCACGCCGGTGATCGCCGCCCACTGCATTGTCTCGTCGCTGTTCTGTTCCGCCAGGTCCATGATCCGCACCAATAGGGAACCTGCACGATTACCGTTTCGGTAGCGTGCCGGGAAGCACCGGTGACGAAAACCGCTTGCGCCAGCCAGAGGAGATCAAAAGCCCGATGATCCAGTCGGCTGCCTTCAGCCCGGGAGCTGCCATGTCGCTTCCCTCGTCCTAGTGGTCGCCGCCTCCGCAATGGCGGGCCGGCCGGCGGTCCATTATGCCGCGGCACTGTCGCAGCGTACGAGGACTATCATGACCGCCGCCCTTCATCCCGCCGAGCCGGCATTGGCAAACGACCGCGCCCGTCGCGGCGGCCGCGCTGGAAAGCGCGCCAGCGGATCGGCGGCGTTCGAACAGCCGCCTTTCCGTCAGCTGAAAATCCCGCTGACGCCGACGAAGCTGGTCTCCGACGACGAACTGGAATCGATCCACCTCGCCTCGCTGCGCGTGCTGCGGGAAATCGGCGTCGACGTGCTGCACGAGGAGGCCCGGCGCATCATGAAGGCGCATGGCGCGGATGTCCGCGAAGGCAGCGAGCGGGTGCGCTTCGACAGCGACATGATCCTCGAGCTGGTTTCCCACTGCCCGTCGGAATTCACCATCCATGCCCGTAATCCGGCGCACAATGTCCGCTTCGGCGGCGACAATCTGATCATCTCGATGATGGCGTCGGCACCCAATTGTTCTGACATCGACCGCGGCCGCCGGCCGGGCAACCAGCAGGACTACCGCAACTTCCTCAAGCTTGCGCAGATGCACAACATCCTCAATTGCACGGGCGGCTATCCGGTCGAGCCGATCGACATCCATCCGTCCGTCCGCCACCTCGAATGCATCCGCGATTTGAGCGTGCTCACGGACAAGGTGTTCCACATCTATTCGCTCGGCAAGGAGCGCAATGTCGACGGCATCGAGATCACCAGGATCGCGCGCGGCATCAGCGACGAACAGCTTCTTGAAGAGCCATCGGTGTTCACCATCATCAATACCAATTCGCCGCTCAAGCTCGACGTGCCGATGATGGAAGGCATCATCCAGATGTCGAGCAAGGGCCAGGTCGTCATCGTGACGCCGTTCACCCTGTCGGGCGCCATGGCGCCGGTGACCATCGCCGGCGCGCTGGTGCAGCAGAATGCCGAAGCGCTGTCCGGCATTGCCTTCGCCCAGATGGTTCGCAAGGGCGCGCCCGTCGGCTATGGCGGCTTCACCTCCAACGTCGACATGAAGTCGGGCGCGCCGGCCTTCGGCACGCCGGAATACATGAAGGCGCAATTGGTCGGCGGCCAGCTCGCCCGCCGCTACAACATCCCTTACCGCACCTCCAACACCTGCGCCGCCAACACGGTCGACGCGCAGGCGGCCTATGAAAGCGTGTTCTCGCTGTGGGGCGCCATCCAGGGCGGCGGCAATCTGATGATGCATGCGGCCGGCTGGCTGGAAGGCGGCCTGCGCTGCTCCTACGAGAAGACCATTCTGGACATCGATCTGCTGCAGATGGTGGCCGAGTTCCTGACCCCGCTCGACCTCTCCGAGGAGGCTCTCGGCTTCGACGCCATCCAGTCCGTCGGTCCGGGCGGCCATTTCTTCGGCACCCAGCATACCCAGGACCGCTACAAGACTGCCTTCTATTCGCCTATCATCTCCGACTGGCGCAATTTCGAGACCTGGGCGGAAGCCGGGTCGCCGACAGCTATCGAAAAAGCCAATCGGGTGTGGAAGGCGCGGCTGGCCTCCTATGAAGAGCCCTACATGGACCCGGCTATCCGCGAGGAGCTCAACGCCTTCGTCGACAAACGCCGGTCCGAAGGCGGCGCACCGACCGATTTTTGACCATCTGTATTGGTTTGATGAACAGTCGACCCCCACTCCGTCGAGCTTCGCTCGACACCTCTCCCCCGGTCGACGGGGTAGAAGAAGGGCGTGAGATTATTCCAGCCGCCGCCCTTCTCCGCTTTGTTTTCACGCCCCGCTCACTCGATTCAATCTCTTCAAAAACGGAACTATATTCATGAAATCTCATGCAAAAGCGGTTGTCATCGGCGGTGGTGTCGTCGGCTGCTCCGTGCTCTACCATCTGGCCAAGGCCGGCTGGACCGACATCATGCTGATCGAGCGCTCGGAGCTCACCTCCGGCTCGTCCTGGCATGCGGCGGGCGGCTTCCATACACTCAACGGCGATCCCAATGTCGCCAAGCTGCAGGCCTATACGGTGCAGCTCTACAGGGAGATCGAAGAGCTTTCCGGCCAGTCCTGTTCGCTGCACCTGACCGGCGGGGTGATGATGGCCGACACCCCCGAGCGCATGGACTTCCTGCGCCTTGCCCACGCCAAGGGCCGCTATCTCGGCATGGACACCGAATTGATCACGCCGTCAGAGGCCAAGGCGATGTTCCCGCTGATGGACGAGACGAATTTCGTCGGCGCCATGTGGGATCCGGTCGAAGGCCATCTCGACCCTTCCGGCACCACCCACGCCTACGCCAAGGCCGCCAGGAAGCTCGGTGCCGAGATCGTGCTGCGTAACCGCGTCGTCGAGCTGACGCAGGAAGTCGACGGCACCTGGAACGTCGTTACCGAGCAAGGCACGGTCAAGGCCGAGCATGTCGTCAACTGCGGCGGCCTGTGGGCGCGCGAAATCGGCCGCATGGTCGGTGTCGAGCTGCCGCTGCTGGCAATGGAGCATATGTACCTTTTGACCGAGCCGATGCCGGAGGTCGAGGAATTCAACAAGTCGACCGGCCGCGAAATGATCGGGGTTATGGACTTCAAGGGCGAGATCTACACCCGCCAGGAACGCAACGGCATCCTGCTCGGCACCTATGAAAAAGCCTGCAAGCCGTGGTCTCCGGTCAACACGCCGTGGGATTTCGGCCACGAATTACTGCAGCCCGACATCGACCGCATCGCGCCGTCGCTCGAAATCGGCTTCAAGCATTTTCCCGGCATTGAGAAGGCCGGCATCAAGCAGATCATCAACGGTCCCTTCACCTTCGCGCTGGACGGCAATCCGCTCGTCGGCCCGGTGCAGGGCCTGACCAATTTCTGGTGCGCCTGCGCCGTCATGGCCGGTTTCTCGCAGGGCGGCGGAGTCGGGCTGGCGCTGTCGAACTGGATGGTCAATGGCGACCCCGGCTTCGACGTCTGGGGCATGGACGTCGCCCGCTTCGGCGAATGGGCGACGCTGCGCTACACCAACGCCAAGGTGCGCGAAAACTATTCGCGCCGTTTCTCCATCCGCTTTCCCAACGAGGAATTGCCGGCGGCACGGCCGGCCCAGACAACCCCGCTCTACGACACGATGCTGGCCAACAACGCCGTCATGGGGGATAGCTGGGGCCTCGAAACCCCGCTCTGGTTCGCGCCGAAAGGCTCCGAGCCGAAGGACATCGTTTCCTTCCATCGCTCCAACGATTTCGGGCCGATCGGCGAGGAAGTGCGCACCACCCGCGAGAAGGTCGGCGTCACCGAGATCGCCAATTTCGCCAAATACGAAGTGTCCGGGCCGGGAGCCGAAGACTTCCTCAACCGGCTGATGACCAACCGCATGCCGAAGAGCGGCCGCATCGTGCTGACGCCGATGCTCAACGAATTCGGCAGGCTCATCGGCGACTTCACCATCGCCAAGGCGGGTGAAGAGCGCTTCATGATCTGGAGCTCGTCGGCGGCGCAGAAGTATCATATGCGCTGGTTCGAGAAGCACCTGCCGAAGGATGGTAGCGTCCGTCTTCACCGCTTCGACCAGACGCTGGTCGGCTTGTCGATCGCCGGGCCGAAATCACGCGACCTGCTGCAGAAGCTGGTCGATGTCGACATCTCGACCAAGGCTTTCCGCTTCATGGATTTCCGCGAAATGGCGGTCGGCGGCGCGCCCTGCATGGTCAATCGCATCACCTATACCGGCGATCTCGGCTACGAGATCTGGATGGCGCCGGCCTATCAGCGCCTGGTCTACAAGGCGATCAAGGATGCCGGCGAAGAGTTTGGTCTTATCGATTTTGGCATGCGCGCCCTGCTCTCGATGCGACTGGAAAAGAATTTCCCGACTTGGTTCCGCGAACTGCGCCCGATCTACGGGCCGTTCGAAGGCGCGATGGACCGCTTCGTCAAGCTGGAGAAGAACGACTTCATCGGACGTGAAGCGGCGGCCAGGGAGCAGGCGGAAGGACCAAAACTGCGCCGTGTCTCCTTCATCGTCGATGCCGCGGATGCCGACGTCATGGGCGACGAACCGATCTGGGCCAAGGTCGGCGGCAAGGACTACGGCACGGTGGAAAAGCCGCATGGCTATGGCGCGCCGCGTTTCGATACGGACGGCAAGGAAGTGCGCGGCTCCAAGGCCGCGGAAGGCGCTTCGGCCGTGCGCGGCATCGTCGACGGCGACTGGCGCGTGGTCGGCTGGGTCACCTCCGGCGGCTATGCCCATTACGCCCAGAAATCGATGGCGCAAGGCTATGTGCCAGCGGCCTTGGCCGGGAACGAGAGCGCCGGACTGTTCGAGATCGAAATCCTCGGAAGCCGGCGCCCGGCCCGCATCAATGTCGAGCCGCCTTTCGACCCCAGCGGCGAGAAGATGCGGACCTAGAGCACCGGACCCAAAGGCCAGCCCTCGCGCTTGACCCAGGGGTGGGACCGATTTGGGGAAATCCGATGCTAGAACAAAAGAGAGAGCGATGGTGCGATTCGACTTGCCTGCCCGCCGCTCCGGCAGCTCAGGGCTGCCACATTGTGCGGGGCATGGTCTTCATGCTAGCGGAGCCGGCGGCAACTGGCACGGGCGATGAGAACTCGTTGAAGTATTCGATGAAATGGGACGAATGGCTTGCCGAGAGCAGGATTGGCCCCTTCCCGGCGGCGATCGTCATGGTCGCCGCTTATTTGGCCTTGCAAACCGCCATACTGTCCGTTCTGGCCACGTGGGCAGGAACTGGCGTCGGCGTCGATGACGCGGAGCAGCTGATTTATCTTCCATATCTTTGGGCTGGATATGGCGGCTCGCAGCCGCCTCTCTACACATGGATCAACTGGCTGGCCGCGCAAATTTTCGGCACCAATATTTTCACGCTGAAGCTCGTCAAATACTCCGTGCTGTTCCTCGCCGCCTGCAGCGTGTTCGCCGCCATGCGACGGTTCGGCTACACGAAAGCGACGGCAGCGGCGGCCATGCTGGGACTTTTCACAATCCCGCAAATCGCCTGGGAATCGCAGCGGGCCTTGTCGCATTCGGTCGCCGTTGTCGGCTTTTGCGCGCTGCTCCTGCTCGCGATGGCTTATCTGATCGAGCGGCGAAGCGCGATCGCCTATGCGGTGTTTGGGTTGGCAACGGCTGCGGCAATTCTTGCCAAATACAACGACGTATTCCTGGTGTTAGCCCTTGTTGCGGCGGTGTTATCGCTGCGCGAGTTGCGCGGCGCGATCCTCGATCCGAAATTCGCAATCAGCGTTGCCGTCGCGATATTGGTGCTGGCGCCAACCACATATTGGAGCCTCATGCATCCTGCCGATTTGCTGGCGAGAGGCGAGAAGTTCGGAATAGACCTACAGCAGGCGCGCATGACGGCCGCGGCCACCGGCGCCGGCAAGTTTATCATGGGGACCTTCAATTTCGCTGTCTTGCCGGTGCTTGTTTCCGCGCTGGCTTTCGCGCTGACGGGGTTTCGTTTCTCCGAGCGTCACCCCAAAGCTCCGACCAGGGAAATTCTTTTGTGGCGTACCTTGGCGCTCGGCTTGGCCATGTTGGCGGTACTTGTGCTGGCCACCGGCGTGACCGAGGTCAAGGCCCGTTGGCTGGTGCCGGTCCTGGTCATCTTGCCGCTGGCGATGGCCGCTTATATGGAACGGCTCTCACCACGCGGCAGGGACGCCCAGCTCCTGGTGATCGCGGCCGGAGCAATCATCGCCGTTCTGCTCGCGCCCGCCACTTGGTACTTCCAGATAAACGGGACCAGTGGTCTCTCGCGGATGATCCGGGTGGATTACCCGGCCCTCTATCGCCAGCTGACTGCCGACGGGGCGGTGAAAACCGCAATATCCGACGGTGCATGGGTCGGAAACCTGCGGCTGGTCGACGAAAAATTGGTCACGCTTAACCAGGAAGTACCGAATTTCGACAGGCTGATGCAAGAGCCGGCCGTACTCGTCTGGCTTGACCGCGACGATCCGCGGCCCGTCATTTTGGAGCAGCTCAAAAAAGCCGGCTATGAGCCGGACGGCCAACCAAAGCAAATCATGGTTGCGCTATTGCCTAGCACCGACAAGTCTGCCCGGCCCGGCGCGTACATCAGATTGAAGAGAACGGCTGCGGAAAAAGCCACGGCGCCCGAAGGCGTCAGCAAAGGAGCTGAGGGTGGACAGGAACCCGACTGATCGGCCTCCTCGTCATCGCAAGATCATACCGTTCGAGCCGGACGAAGCGGGCTCCATCGATGTGTTGCGCCTGAAGTCGCGGCAGAAGGCCGCTGAGCTCAACCAGCATGTGCTTGGCTATGGCGCGCTGGCGGAAGCCGAGTGGCAGGCCGCCGCCATTGCTGCCCCTAACCTGCCCACTATGCGTCAGTACCGGCTCGACCGCATCCGCGCCGAGCTGAAGCGCCGCGACTATGCGGGAGCCCTGCTCTACGATCCGATCAACATCCGCTATGCGACCGACTCGACCAATATGCAGCTCTGGGTCGCGCACAATCCGACAAGACATTGTTTCGTTGCCACCGAAGGCCCGGTGGTGCTGTTCGATTATTTTTCCTGCGAGCACCTTTCCGACCACTCCGGCGTCGTCGACGAGGTGCGGCCGGCAGTGTCGTGGATGTATCTCTACAGCGGCGAACTGACCGCGCAAAAAGTCCGCCGCTGGGCGGCCGGTATCGCCGATCTGATTAGGGAGCATGGCGGCGGTGTCAGCCGCATCGCCGTCGATCACATCAATCCCGAGGGCGTCGAAGAACTCGCCCGCCTCGGCATCTCGATCGGCAATGGCGAAGCGCTGATGGAAAATGCACGTCTGATCAAATCGCCCGACGAAATCCTGGCCATGCGCCGATCGATCGTCGCTTGCCAGGCGGCGATGGGCGAGATGGAAGCAGCATTGAGGCCAGGCATTTCCGAAAACGAACTGTGGGCCGAACTCCACCGCGGCAACATCGCGCGTGGCGGCGAATGGGTCGAAACCCGGCTCCTGACGTCAGGCCCGCGCACCAATCCCTGGTTCCAGGAATGCTCGTCGCGAACGATCGAAGCCGGCGATCTCGTCGCTTTCGATACCGACCTGATCGGCCCCTACGGTTTCTGTGCCGACCTGTCGCGCACCTGGCTTTGCGGCGACACCGAGCCGTCCAACGAGCAACGCGACCTGTTTCGCATCGCCGCCGACCAGATCGCCCACAACACCCGCCTGATGCAGCCGGGCATGTCCTTCCGCGACCTTGTCGAACGCTCGGTGGTGCCGCCCGGAGATTGTTTCCCGACGCGCTACGGCGTGCTCTATCACGGCGTCGGGCTGGCCGACGAATACCCAACGCTGCCGCATGCGATCGACTGGACTGAAGACACGCCCGACGGCGTGCTCGTGTCAGGCATGGTGCTTTGCGTCGAGAGTTATATCGGCCGGCTTGGCGGTCACGAGGGTGTCAAGATCGAGGAACAGATCCTGATCACCGAAACCGGCAACGAGCAGCTTTCGACCTATCCGCTCGACGAGCGGCTGCTCGGCGGCTGATTGTTTTATGCGAGCGCCGCGACAGCCTCGCGCAACGCCATCACGATCTTTTCCGGTGTCGTTCTGGCGGTGATGAACGGCAGGCCTTTGCGCCGCCTTGTCCAACCGACGGCCGTTACCGCTTCCGCTGCAGGCTCGAAACGCCGCGCCAGCGCCCAGCTCTGGCAGTCGATGGCCGCGACATCGGCCTTGCCCTCGGCAATGGCGACGATCGAGGCGCGGTGGCCACCGCTTTCGCTGCGCTCAGAGAAGATGTCCAGGCTTTCGCCCATCGCCGCCAGGTCCCGCGTCAGCGCGATGATGCCCGACATGGAATCGAGGCTGTTGAAGGCAAAGTGCTTGCCACGTAGGATATCGAGCGGGATGAGAGGGCTGCCGTCGGACGGTGAGCCAACCGTTGGCGCTTCACCTCCACGCATCACGAGCGCGCTCGAATAGAGTTCACTCTGCCCGCCCTCGAATGCGTCGTAGTGCGGTTGGCCGATCAGTTGAACATGCGTCGCGAGCCCGAGTTCCATCGGCCCCCAGCAGGTCTGTGCGAGCAGCAGCGCCGGATGCAGCCAAAGCCCGTGAAAATCCAGTTCGTCCGGCGGCAGCGTCGCCGGATCGGGCGCGATGACCTTTCCGGCGGCGTCACGGATGCCGCCGTCTACAGGCCACAGATCGGCATTGACGCGAGCGATGGTCTGCGGCGCGTCGATGCCGCTTTGCCGGAAGGCATCACGCAGCCGTGCCCATTGGGCATCGACCTCGCTCCGCATTTCGGGCCAGTCATACATCGGCAAGGCGGCAACGAAATTGCTCATGCCGGGATTTCGGTCGTTACGCTGAGAAACTGACGAGACCATAGACGCACACCTGGGCATCGCCGCCGGCGATGCCGCAAAATTCATTCTTTCGGCGGCTCGGCGGGCACCGGCGCACTGCCAAGCCCATTGAGGCTGCGCGGCGCCCTGACGCGCGGCTTGAACGCCCGGCCCGGTTCCGGCGTGCGCCGCAGCACCGGGTGGACGATCGGCTCCTTCGCCTTGAACGCATAAGCCTTGAGCAGCGAGAAATAGTTCGGATAGGCGTAGCCATTGTTCATCCGCAGCCACTCGTCACGGCGCTCGCGAAACAGCTTCGGCAACCGGTACCAAGCCACCGTCGGGCTCTTGTGATGGACGAAATGCAAATTGTTGTTGAGAAACAGCAACGACAGCGGCGAACGCTCGACGATCACCGTGCGGCCTTCCGGATGCTCCGACCACTGATGCTCGGCGAAGGTGCGGATCGAGATCAGCGATTGGCCGAGCCACACCGGCACCAGGACGTAGAGCCACAGCGGAATGCCGAAACCAAACTGCACGACCGGCAGCACCACGGCCAGGCCGATGGCGTGCAGCAGCCATGCCTTGCGGATCACCTTGTCGCCGGCAAGCATCTGCTTGGCATCGTCGATGAAGAAGCCGGTGCACGACAGCCACGGGCCGAGCACGAGGCGGCCGATCATGGTGTTGTTGATTTTCAGCAGGAACTTCATCGCCGGCGGCAATTCATCATGATGCCACAACGCCTTGTAGTAGCTTTCAGGATCGTCAAGCGGATCGGTCAGCCGTTCGTCGGCATGATGGCGTAGATGGATGGTCTTGAACCGACGGAACGGCCAGACGACACCGATTGGCAGGAAGACGAAAGCTTCGTTGAGCTGTGCATTGCGGGTCGGATGGCCGTGCAGGACTTCGTGCGCAAGCGAGGACTGCAGCGCAGCCATCAAGGCCAGAACGACGAGCACCAGCAGCGGATAGGACGGCCACAGGAACAGGCCGGCTGCGAGCCAGGTGCCGTAACAGAAAAACGCGAGAAACACGGTCGGCCATTCGATCGCCGGTGCATTGCGTCGTCTGTTATTCATGCTCGTCATGGATCGACCACTGCCCTTCCAGTCGCCCGGAACCGTTTTTGATTCCTGACAGTATTGTGTCAGGAGCATTGAGATGCTGCAACGCGACAAAGCGCACAAAATGTTGCGATTGCGCATTTTCAGCCGCATATGTTATTTATTGTAAACGAGCTGGCGGATTCATTTACGCCTGAGGTGCCACCTTGGCGAACTCGGCGAAATTTTTTCCTCCCAATGGCCGGAATGACGATATGGACAAACGCGACCTGTCGACGATCTTTCGGGAGCGTCTGAAAATGCTCCTGACACGATCCGACTTGAACCAATCCGCCTTCGCGACGGCGGTGGGCATCGACCGTTCGGCGCTTTCGCAGCTGCTGTCCGGCGCCTCGACACGCCTTCCCCGCGCCGAAACGCTGCTCAACATCGCCGCCGAATTCAAGGTATCGCTCGACTGGCTGCTCGGCCTCAGCCAGGACGAAGGCGTCACCGGTGAAATCCGCGAGAGTCTGGAGATCGAGGAAGCGCCCGACGGTTTCGACCGCACGCTGCTGGCAAGGTGGCATGCCGAGGCCGCCGGCACGAAGATCCGTTACGTGCCGGCCGGCATTCCCGATCTTCTGCGCACCGAGGCGCTCATCGACTACGAGGCAGGTATTGCCAACAAGAGCCGCGAGGCCCAGGCCGGTGAGACGCAGTACCGCATCGACTACAACCGGCGGCCGGAAACCGACATGGAAGTCTGCATGCCGCGCCACACGCTGGAGATCTTTGCGCGTGGGCTGGGCGTCTGGGACCGTTTCCCTGAGGCCGACCGCCACCAGCAGCTTCTTCACATGGCGACGCTGCTCGACGACCTTTATCCCACCTTCCGCCTGTTTCTCTATGACGGACGGATGCGCTACTCGATCCCCTACACCATATTCGGGCCCTATCGTGCCGCCATCTATGTCGGCGACATGTATCTGGTGCTGAACGCGACCCAGCCGGTCCGCACGCTGACTAGCCATTTCGACAATCTAATCCGCGCCGCCGACATCAACGCCCATGAGGCGGCCAGCTTTACGCAAAGGCTGGCAGAGATGCGATTTTGATGGCTTGTTTACCGCGCCGACATTGACGTCATATAAAGATTTCTTTATTTCCTTATCTCGACTAAGCAGGTTCCGCAAAGGTGCCTCACGGTTTTGCGACGAGAACCTGCGGCAATACAAAACCTAAGCAGACGTAGCGGGAGCGAAGTCTGCTTGGAATTCCCGGAAGGCGTATTTCCAATGACCAATCCAATTGACGCGCTGCTTGCCGAAAAGGGCGTTCTGCTCGCCGATGGCGCCACCGGCACCAATCTGTTCGCCATGGGGCTCGAGGCCGGCGAGGCTCCAGAGTTGCTGAACGAGACCGCACCGGACACCATCACCAGCCTGCACCAGAACTTCGTCGATGCCGGCGCCGACATCATTCTCACCAACTCCTTCGGCGGCACTCGCCACCGGCTGAAGCTGCACCATGCGCAAGACCGCGTGCATGCGCTGAACAAGCGCGCCGCCGAGATCGCCCGCGCTGTCGCCGATAAAGCCGGCCGCAAGGTCATCGTGGCGGGCTCGGTCGGCCCGACCGGCGAGTTGCTGGTGCCGCTCGGCGCCATGACCTATGACGAGGCGGTCGAGGCCTTTGCCGAACAGATCGAGGGCCTGAAGGCCGGCGGCGCCGAAGTCGCCTGGATCGAAACCATGTCGGCGCCGGACGAAATCCGCGCCGCAGCCGAAGCAGCGATCCGCGTTGGCCTGCCCTACACCTACACCGGCTCCTTCGACACCGCCGGTCGCACCATGATGGGGCTGTTGCCGAAGGATATCCACGGCGTCGCCGACGGGCTGCCGCAGGCGCCGCTCGGTGTCGGCGCCAATTGCGGCGTCGGCGCCTCCGACATTCTCGCGTCACTGCTCGACATGACCGAGGCGAAGCCGGAGGCGACGGTCATCGTCAAGGGCAATTGCGGCATTCCGGAATTTCGCGGCGCCGAAATCCGCTATTCCGGCACGCCCGAACTGATGGCCGACTATGCCAGGCTGGCCGTCGATGCCGGCGCCAAAATCGTTGGTGGCTGCTGTGGCACCTCGTTCGCCCATCTAGCCGCCATGCGCAAGGCGCTCGACGCGCACACCAGGTCGGATCGCCCGAGCATCGAAAAAATCGTCGAGCGCATCGGCCCGATGCGCAACAAGCAGGCAACAGTCAACACAGTCGAGACCAGCGAAGCCCGCCGCGAGCGCCGGCGCAGCCGCGCCTGACGCTCTATCGGCTACTCGGCATTTTCGACGCGGCGTCACGATCAATGTCGGAATTACAATGTGGAAAAACCGGCAAGGTTTCCCTTGCCGGCTTGCCTCACCCGCCCGTGGGTTCCCGTATCAGAACGATCCCGTCTGAAAGAAACCGGCCGTCATTACCGATTGCCCCCGAGTGCCGAGGCAAGACGCACAAGCGAGAGGAACTCGGACCTGTACCCGAACGGGTCGGTTCCCCGGGCGGCAGTGGCAATCTCCATGATCTTGTCGTAGCCGAACTTCGCGGTCGCGTCGTCGTCGCGCAACTTCTGACCGAAGGCCGCGACGGCGACGGAGAACCGCTGGTCGGTGCTGGCTTCGTCGAAGCTTACTACTTCGTTGGCTGATGTCACCGGCGTGGTGATCAGCTTCGACGCATCCTCGTTCGGCAGCTTGTAGCGGATTTTCACGAAGGCGTATTCGTCGGCATTGGCGACGCCGCCATTGTTCACCGAAGCCTGGCCGTAGCGCAGCGGATCGATTTGCTCGCCGCCGTTGCCTTTCGGCGTGATCTCGTAGATCGCGGTGACCGAATGGCCGGAGCCGATCTCGCCGGCATCGACGCCGTCGTTGTTGAAATCCTCGCGATTCAAGGCGCGGGTCTCGTAGCCGATCAGCCGGTATTCCGAGACTTTTTGCGGGTTGAACTCGACCTGGATCTTCACGTCCTTGGCGATGGTGAACAGCGTCGAAGACGCATCCTCGACCAGCACCTTCTCCGCCTCGGCCAAAGTGTCGATATAGGCGGCGGTGCCGTTGCCGTTCTGGGCGATGGTCTGCATCATCTGATCGTTCAGATTGCCGCGACCGAAACCGAACACCGACAGGAACACGCCGGTCTTGCGCTCCTTTTCGATCAACCGCTTCAGATCGTCGTCGTCGGTCTGGCCGACATTGAAGTCGCCGTCGGTGGCGAGCATCACGCGATTGATCCCGTCGTTGACAAAGGATTTCTGCGCCAGCCTATAGGCTTCCTTGATACCCGCCTCGCCGGCCGTGCTGCCGCCGGGCGCCAACGTGTCGATGGCATTGAGGATCTTGTCCTTCTCCGAAACCCTGGTCGGCTCGAGGACAGTGCCGGCGTCACCCGCATAGGTGACGATCGAAACCGTGTCGTCGGGCCTCAATTTGTTGACCAGAAGCCGGAATGCCGACTGCAGGAGCGGCAACTTGTCCTGCTCGTTCATCGAGCCCGACACGTCGATCAGGAAGACCAGATTGGCCTTGGGGTGCTCGGCCGGCTTGACGTCGAAACCCTTGATGGCGACATGCATCAGCCTGGTGCGCTCGTTCCACGGCGTCGGCATGACGCTGACGGTCGAGTTGAACGGCGTCGAGGCAGAGTCTGGTCCTTTCCAATCATAGGGGAAGTAGTTGATCATCTCCTCGACGCGAACAGTGTCGGCCTGCGGCAGGAAACCTTCCTTCAGCGAACGCCGCACGAAGGAATAGGAAGCGGTGTCGACATCGATCGAAAAGGTCGAGACCGGGTCTTCGAGCGCGGCACGCACCGGATTGGTCTTGAAATCCTCGACGCGGTCGCGGTTTTGCTCCGGCAGCGGCATCTGGTCAGCCGGTGCGGTCGAAGGCTGAGCCATCAACTTGGATTGGGCCACAGTACCGGGCACACGGCCAACCCGCGCGGCGCCATCGGCTGCAAGAGCCGCGGTACTTGAACCGCCAGCCAACGCCTCGCGAGGCGAGGGCTCGGGCGCATTGCGAGCCAGCATATCCTGCTGCATCAGGCCACCCATCGCGTTCGATTCGGGCTTCGGCGGCGATGCCGGCGCGACAAGCGCCTCGGCTGCATCGCGGCTTTCGGCATCGGCATCGGCTTTCTGCGGCTTGTCGGCCTCGGTTACGGTGAGCGGCCTCACCGGCGCTTTAGCCACTGGTTTGTCAGCCAGCGTTTCGGTGATCTTCTCGTCCCCACCGGAAGGGAACGGCTGTTTCTGCAGCAGATAGATGGTGGCGTATCCGGCTATCGGCAGGGCGACGAGCCCAGCAATGGCCGGGGTGGCGAAGAGTTTCTTTTGCATGATTTCGCTCCAGAGCTTTTGTGCTCGCTCTGTGAGACGAAGCCCTTTCGCCGATCCTTGGGCGGCAGGTGAAGTTTTTTCGTCCAGGTCGTAAGCCCGCATAGCGGCCTCTAAGGCACGCGCCTTCGCGTCGGTACCCGGTGCCGGTGCTGCAATGTCGCGCAGCCTGTTGAGTTCGTTGTCGTCGACCATGATCACACTTCCCCGGCTGAAAGCATGAGCGTCTTCAACCGTTTCTTCGCTTCATGGATGTGCCAGGAAACCGTCGTCTCCGAGATCCCCATCGCCTCGGAAGCGAGTGCGTGGCTCAGCCCTTCGCCATAGACGAGCAGCACCGCGTCGCGCTGCTTGTCCGGTAGCGTCCGCACCGCCGCCCAAAGCGCCTCGGCTGGATCTTCGGGCTCAGCCGAGGCTTCTCCCGAGATCAGCTCGTAAGCTCCGTAGGCTTCGGTCTTGATCGTCTCGCGGACGGTCTTGCGCATCATGTCGCGTGCCACATTCAGCGTCATGGTGTAGAGCCAGGTGGTGAAGGCGCCGTTGCCATGATAATCGCGGATCGCCCGGCCGAGCCGGACGCAGACTTCCTGGGCGATATCCTCGGCGTCGGCCTTCTTCCCGCACCAGCGATAGGCGGCGCGATAGACGAAATCATAGTGCCTTTCGAGCAATTTGCCGAAAGCCCCCCTGTCTCCACCCTTCGCCCGCCCGATCAGCTCGGCGTCGGAGGCTTCGCTTTCATCCAGCATCATCGCCATCATTTGCCTGTTGGACGAATGCCAATGGCGATTCCTTGGGGTGGTGGAAAGAAAAAGACAAACCGCCTTCGAGGACACCAACCATGGGTGCTCCTCACTCTCCGGGACAGACCAGGCGCACGATGACCGTGTGCTTGCCGCTGACCGACATGCCGCCCTGTGTCACGATGTTGGCAAACGGCATCGTGCTGACATCTTGCGAGATGTCCGCCTCGCTCGCAAAGCGTTCTGCTGCAAACACCTCGCCACTACCGGCTTCGCCTTGAGGACGCATCGACATGCCGTAGCCGCCCATGCAGCGAAGCTTTACGTCGCCGGGCCTGCCTGTCGACTTGCTCTTGAGGTTCATAACAAAGCCATCCGTATCGAGAGCCATATCGACGTCATCATTGAGTTGCCCGCTCGATTTGCACGTCATGCCGCCAATCTTCGCGTTCTTGATCTTGCCGGATTGTTTGCCCTTTCCGTTCACCGTCCAACTGTCCGACCCGGGCGAGCTCTTGCCCTCCATCTCGATCGACGGCATCACAAAGGAGTAGGTGACATCGAACTGTTGACCCTTGATGCGGGGTTCCATCTTCGCTTCCACGGTGATTGTCCCCTCATCCACGATGCGCTTGAGCTGCGCCCGCATGGCGTTGGCCTGCTCCCGATAGCGTTCGGCTTCTTCGGCGGCGATCTGACTGGGCAACCTGTCCCAATAGACCGCAGCGGTTGCCCTTGCGCATCTCTCCCTGTGCGCGGCCTCGTGAGCAAGCGTGATGTCGGCGATTTCCTTGCACTGCGAGCCGGCGCGCAGTGCCTCAAGATCGACCGGCTTCTGCTCGCAGCTGCCAAACTTCATGTCTACGGTCAAAGGACCCGAGTAGGCGTAGGCTGGGTTGTGAGGAAGCTTGAACGTGCGCATGATGTCGGCGCGCGCCCTGGACGATCGGTCTTGGATGTTAACATCTGAATCGGGATGGGTCGGGTTCTTGTGCGCCTCGATCAGCGGATCCTCGACCGCCTTGAGCTTCGCCGCCATATCGGCGAAGAACATCGCCTCATACTCGGCGTTCTTCAGTTCTTCCTGAACGCTGCGCAGGTTCCGGCAGGAACATTTTGCTTGATCGGCAAAGGCTGGCAGGACCGTCGCGCTGGTCAACAGGCAAAAGCCTAGAACCTTGCCTGTGAGAGAAACCCGCATTATGCCTCCTGATCAAACGACTGCCGCCGATATTCAGGAGCTATGTTTCGAGACTATGTCGCCGGCTCCAGCGAACCTCAGCCCAGTGTTTCGTTGAACAGCATCGCCAATCGTTTCCAGTGGCGCTCGGCGCCGGTAGCATCGAAGGCGCTGTGGTCCGGCACGCACCAGCCATGCGCCATGCCGGCATAGTTTTCGATGACGTGGTCGACTTCAGCCGCGCGCAGCGCTTCGGCCAGCCGCGCCGACTGTTCGGGTGGGAAGCTGCGGTCCACACCAGCCGTGCCGACCTAAACCCGCGCCTTGATCGACGCGGCCTTCCGATGCGGGCTGTCGGCAGCATCGCTCGCCAGATTGCCGCCATGGAAACTGGCGGCGGCAACGATGCGGTCGGGATAGGCCGCGGCAGCATTCAGCGCTCGCGCTCCGCCCATGCAATAGCCGACGCTGCCGACAGGTCCGGTCACCCCTTCGGCGTCGAGCACATCGAGGAAAGCGCCGCTGTCGCGGATGGTCATGTCCTGTGTCGTGCCGCTGAGGAGACCTGTGATGATGGCCTTGCGCTTCTCGTCACTGAATGCGGTCTTGGCCTCGAAAGGGCCGTAGGGCGCGTTGCCGTAGAAAAGGTCCGGGACCAATACCGCGTAATTATCGCCTGCAAGCCGTTCCGCCATCTGGTCGAGCGCTGGCCGCGGGCCAAAAGCGTCTCATATAGAGGATGATTGCGGCCTTGGCCGCCGCCGAGCGGAACAGCCCGGCTTTTGCCAAGCCGTCGCTGGTTTTGATCTGAATGCCCCGCTTCGCCATCACCCACTCCTTCTGATTGTCGCGCGATACATATCCACGCAGGCCAACAGAACAAGTCGCAATGAGGCAACCTCTTCACGATTGCATGCGGCATTCGGCGACGCTACCGACCCGCGAACGCTGCCATATGGAAGGCCTGAACCTGTGGCGGATAGCGGTAGTCGGCACCATGGGGACAGGCGTTGCGGTCGAGACAGCCGCCGGTTCGGCAAGGCGCGCCGTTTTGCCCACGCACATGCGCCAGACAGATTTCGTGCGCGAAACCATCCGCGGAATAGGCGTCGACCGGACAGGATTTCAGGCAGGGCTTTTCCAGACATGTATCGCAAAGGTGAATCACGTCACGGGGTTCTGGAAGCGCGATCTCGTCCTCGAACAGCAGCGCGCCGCGATAAGCATGCCAGAGCCCGTATTGCGGATGCATGAGGATGCCGAGCGGCGACGGCCGCAAGCCCTCCGCCCGCATCGCCCATTGCTGGAACGGCAGATACGGTGTGTCGGAGGGCGAAGCGGCGCGCGCCCCGAATGTCACCGCTATTGCGCCGATCACTTCGCGCGACCATGTGTCCAGCGGATCGGCGATGATCCCTGATTGGCTTTCTTTCCAGCGCAGGAAATGCGGCCACGGCGCAGCGCCCGCCTGCCCCACCAGCAGCACGGACCTGGCGGCAGCGCTGGAGAGGCCAGGTGGAGGAATTTCATCACCTGCAAAATTGAAGCCGCCGCGCAGGATGAGGCCGTGGGCGGAAAGCACTGCCGCGACGGTTTCGATCATGCTGCGCGCAGGACTCACCCCTTCCTGTCCGGGTCGGAGAAGGCGCTCCGCCAGACTTCCTTGTGGATGATGTTGGCGACTTTAGCCCCGCCTGACTCGGGCTCCTTTCAGGTGAAAGCGTCGGCCATCGACGCCTTCTTCCTGCCGATGAAGTCCTTTAGCCCATCGTCGATGCCCTGATCGAGATGCGGCGCCTCATAGCTTTCCAGCCAGCGGCGAGCGAGTTCGTTGGCGCGCTGCGGTGCGGTTTTTTCGCCCTCGGCCAGCCACTGCTCGTAGGAATTGTTGTCGGCGATGTTGGAACGGTAGAAGGCGGTCTGGAAATTGGCCTGGGTGTGGTCACAGCCGAGATAGTGGCTGCCCGGGCCGACCTGGCGGATGGCGTCCATCGCCTGACCGTTTTCCGACAGGTCGACGCCTTCGGAGAATTTCTGCGTCATGCCGAGCTGGTCGATGTCCATCATGAATTTTTCGTAGCAGGAGGCGAGTCCGCCTTCGAGCCAGCCGGCCGAATGCAGCACGAAATTGGTGCCGGCGAGGATCGTTGAGTTCAGCGTGTTAGCGCTCTCATAAGCCGCCTGCGCGTCCGGTATCTTCGAAGCACACAGCGAGCCGCCGGTGCGGAACGGCAGGCCAAGCCGGCGGGCGAGCTGCGCCGCACCATAAGAAACCAGCGACGGCTCCGGCGTGCCGAAGGTCGGCGCGCCCGATTGCATCGAAATCGACGAGGCGAAGGTGCCGAACAGCACCGGTGCGCCAGGCCGGATCAGCTGCGTGAACGACGCGCCGGCCAGCACTTCGGCCAGAACCTGCGTCAGCGTGCCGGCGACCGTCACCGGGCTCATTGCGCCGGCGAGAATGAACGGCGTGACGATGCAGGCCTGGTTGTGACGCGAATAGACTTTCAGCGCACCCAGCATAGTCTCGTCGAACACCATCGGCGAATTGGCGTTGATCAAGCTGGTCAGCACCGTGTTGTTCTCGACGAAATCGTCGCCGAACACGATCTTGGCCATCGCCACCGTGTCCTCGGCGCGCTCCGGCGCAGTGACCGAGCCCATAAACGGCTTGTCCGAATATTTGATGTGGCTGTAGATCATGTCGAGATGGCGCTTGTTGACCGGCACGTCGACCGGCTCGCACACCGTGCCGCCCGAATGATGGATCGACGGCGCCATATAGGCGAGCTTCACGAAATTCCGGAAATCCTCGATTGTCGCATAGCGCCTGACGCCATCGAGGTCGCGCACGAAGGGCGGGCCGTAGACCGGCGCGAAGACGGTGGCGTTGCCACCGATCTGCACCGAACGTTCGGCATTGCGGGCATGCTGGGTGTAGACGGATGGCGCGGTTTTCAAAAGTGAGCGGCAGAGCCCCTTCGGGAAATGCACGCGCTCGCCCTTGACGTCGGCGCCGGCCTCTTTCCACAGCTGCAGCGCCTCCGCGTCGTCGCGAAAGATGATGCCGATCTCCTCGAGCACCGTGTCGGTGTTCTTCTCGATCAGCGCCAGCCCTTCCTCGTCCAGCACCTCATAGACGTTGATCTTGCGCTTGATGTAGGTGAGTTGGGTGCCGGGGCCGCCACCCGAGCGCGCTGCCCGCCGGGCAGCGGCACCACCGCTGGCGGCGCGTCCGCGCCGCGCGTTTGACGCTTCCTGGTCGACCGGCGCGTTCTCACTCATGATCGTTCTTCCCTGACTTTTGTTCTGGCGCAATTATCACGGCCGCATATCGCGGCTTCTGGCCGGATCGTAGTCATGCACCCTATTCGAAACGGCTCGCCAGCGCCAACGCCTGTCGCAAAATCGACAAGAATTCCAATAGATTTGCAGTCGCTTTCCTTTTGCGGGAAGTCGCAAATCAGCTATGGACGCAAGCCTGTAGCGGGTTAGGTATTGACGTGATATTTGAGGCCCCGCAATTGCATCTGTGCGGCAAGGAGCTGGATTAAAAATGGCCGACGACGAGATCATCCTTTCCGAGCTTTCCGACGACGAACTCGTGCAGCAGATGCACGACGACCTTTATGACGGGCTGAAGGAAGAGATCGAGGAAGGCACCAACATCCTTCTCGATCGCGGCTGGGCGCCCTACAAGGTGCTGACCGAGGCACTGGTCGAAGGCATGCGCATCGTCGGCGAGGATTTTCGCGACGGGATCCTGTTCGTGCCGGAAGTGCTGTTGTCCGCCAATGCGATGAAGGCGGGCATGTTCATCCTGCGTCCGCTGCTCGTCGCCACCGGCGCGCCTAAGCAGGGCAAGATGGTGATCGGCACGGTCAAGGGCGATATCCACGACATCGGCAAAAACCTTGTCGGCATGATGATGGAGGGCGCAGGCTTCGACGTCATCGACCTCGGCATCAACAATGCGGTGGAAAAATATCTCGACGCCATCGAACAGCACCAGCCTGACATCATCGGCATGTCGGCGCTTTTGACCACGACCATGCCCTACATGAAGGTCGTCATCGATACGATGAAGGAAAAGGGCATCCGCGACGACTATGTCGTGCTGGTCGGCGGCGCGCCGCTCAACGAGGAGTTCGGCAAGGCGGTCGGCGCCGACGCCTACTGCCGCGACGCGGCCGTGGCGGTCGAGACCGCCAAGGACTTCATGAAGCGCAAGCACAACGTCCGCGCGTCGGCCTGAGCTTTTAGCCAATTTCCCGAGGGACTGGCGCGGTGCCCTCGGCGCCTTTGTCCCATTGACCTCGTCGGCAAGCTCGCCACTGGATTTCTCGATCGGCATACGCATTGCCGTCGGCATGGCGCTGGCCGGCTAGCCGTTGCAAGCACGGTACTTCCGCGATCACGCCATACCCAGGATCCCAACCTCTGTTAGCTTATTCGTGCGGCGGACCCCAACGCCGCCCGGCCGGCGCCCTACAAGGCAATCTACCCCAACGCCCCCCAAGCGGTGCCGGCCTCCCCTCATCTGGCGCATCGTACTGAGAAGGAGAAGCCCGCGCTCCTCCTCTGAGCGGGGCCGATCGGGCCGCGGTCCGATCTGCAGCGGGCTAAGCGGGGGCCCACTGCCCGGCGAACGGACCCAATTGCCCGCTGGTTAGCCCGGCGGCCCGCTGGTCACCCCCGATTGGCTGTCGGGCCGTCCTACCTGCCCCGTTGTGGCCAGACGTTCGACAAGCGGAACCTTGGCGAGGTGCTGCATCATCATCTCCCCGACCATGAGCCGCTGCCGACCGAAACAATAGGTTCGTCAGCCTCTCGACATGGCGGCAAAATGCGGCTCCTCATAGTCCGCTGGCCTGCCGTTGAGCAGATTGAGCGCCCTCCGCATGTTCGGCATGAGGAACATACTGACGAACAGTGTTCGTTCGAATGATGCTATTCCGTTGCCTTGAGCGCAAATTTTGGTCAGCCAGCACAGCGCCTCCTCTTAAGCTCGCTGCTGGTCAAGGCCCAGCGGCCTCCAGCTGCCAGTCCCCCTCGCAACCAAGCCGCTGGGCCGGCGCCGCTAGAGCGAAGAGCGTTGTCCCGCATATTTGACTGAGCCCGCAAGAAGCCGCGCCGTGACATGGTGGGCCAGCATGGAGTCCAAGAGACCATCCGCAGCGGCCTGGGCCGCCCTCAAACTGGTTCGCATGGGCTATTGAACAGACCCGCCCAGCCGGCGTGTTGCCGAGCGAGGAAGCAGTTTTGTTGCTATTCGGTTCCGAGCCTGTCCATGAAGGCGAAGGCCCTTGCCAAAGCCATCATTGAGACGGCTGAAAGGCTTGCCCCGATGATTCGCCTCGAGTCAGTGCCGCGACAAGCAGCGAGCAATCGAGCTCCTCCGGGAACGAAACCTTCAGGTCACCCTGAGTTGCCATGCGAAGCGATTTCAATCTTGCCGTCTTTGCGGCGCGTTCGGCGCACTCAGCCTCAGCGATTACCTTCGCGGAGCGCCTAATTGTGCTATTTCCCAGCCAACACATCTGTTCGATCCAGCAGAATTCCGATGCGCCGGTCATGCCCTGACTCTTTGAGATTGTCGCCGTTCATTGTGATGAAGTCGGTATCGGTCGGTGACGTTAAAACCTGCACTCCCGCCATGCGCGGCCGATCGGCTTTAGCGCTGCCATGGTCGAATATTCGATCCTTGTCGGCATCATTGCCGTAGCAGCGATACTTGTGATCCTGGCGATTGGTGGCTGGGTCATCCGACGTTTCACCGACCTGTGCGCCGCGTTGGAAGCCTCGCCGGTCGGCACCTGCAACGAGAGACGGGCGTCGGAACCTGACGCGCTAAAGCCCCGCGCTCTTACTGCCTAAGGGTCGGCGTTCGTTGCGCCGGCCCGTTTACGAATTTCTGTACGAACGACACCGCCACCCAGATTTCGAAGCCCGCTGTGGAGGTCGCCTGTACGCTATAGGAGTCTGTTGCATTAAGGCCAGTTGCATGGCCGCAATCGTTGCGGATGTTGCCAGCCACTTGACTGGCCTTCGGCATTCAGTGTCACGCCAGAGAACGACACCGTTAGTTGACGGCTCAACGCTGCTGGCCGCTGCGAATGACAGCCTTCGGCGCTAGCGGCTAGGGTGCTATGGTAGGATCGGGCGGGTTGAAGCGCCTATTCTGATTCTTTCGCCTCTTCCTTTTTCAGGATCGGCGTGTCGGCGGTTGTCGGCGTGTTCGCGACGCTCGCGACTTTGGTCTGCTGATCCACGCTTGCAGCTTTGGTTTGCGGATCTACGGAAGCCGTCGTTTTGTTGTGGCCAACACATTCCGCTGCGGCGCCGGACATTGAAAGGCCAAAAGCGGCGACAACTAAGAGAGCGGTCTTCATCCTATTGCTCCTATCTTCGTTGTTGAGGGTGCAGGAAAACTAACGGCATATCCCCCATTCGAAAAGTCAACTTTTCGTGCCCGCCCCGACAAAAAAATTGCAATAGGGGACACGACGTCCGCTTCGGCCTCATCTGGGCGAATTCGGCATGCACAATAAACACATAAGACAAAGCCGCGCCCTTGCAGCGCGGCTTTGTTGTTCCCAGATGTTACAAGGACTCAACGCGCGCCTCGCTTGAATTAGGGTTGATCGCGACGCGCTTTGGTGAAACTGCGGATCAGGGATTCTCGACCGTGTCCTCAACTGCGTTTGCGGTCGATTTGACGTCCCTGCCGACGCCGCGAACGGTATTGGCGCAGGCTGAAAGAGCCAAGGCGCAAGCGATAATGGCAATCGGCGCGATGCGTAACAGTTTCATGAATGGTGTCTCCCTCAATAAATAGATTTGCCCGACAGCAACGAAGATCGGTTAAACTGGTTCCATGAGCGCCGCGCGAAAACAGCAATCCGATCAAGGCGACAGGCTGCTTGTCATCGCCTGCGGGATGATTGCGCGCGAAGTTCTGGCCGTCAAGGAGCAGCTGGGGCTCGACCATCTCGACCTGACCTGCTTGCCAGCGGAGTTCCATTTCTACCCGGACCGCATCGCGCCGGCTATGGACAAGGCAATCGAAAAAGCCAAGGCTGACGGCTATAGAAACATCTTCGTCGGCTACGCCGATTGCGGCACCGGCGGCCTGCTTGACCGCGTCTGCGAGAAGCATGGCGTCGAGCGCATGGCCGGGCCGCATTGCTTTGCCTTCTATCAGGGCATGGATGCCTATGCGAAGGTCGCCGACGACGACATGATGTCATTCTATATGACCGACTTCCTGTGCCGGCAGTTCGACGCCTTCTTCATGAAGCCCCTCGGCCTCGACCGGCATCCGGAGCTGATCAAAGACTATTTCGGCAATTACGAGAAGCTGGTCTATATCGCCCAGACCGACGATCCGGAACTCGACCAGGTCGCCGAGAAAGCCGCGAAAATGCTCGGCCTCGCCTATGAGCGCCGCTCGACCGGCTATGGCGACCTGACGACGGAGCTGGCCAGCGCCGCCGCACACGGCTGACCGTTTCGATCAGGCGGCCCCTTCTTCCGCTGCGAGCGCGGCAAGCACATCGGCAAAGCTCGTCTTGCAGACGAAGCCCAGCCTGTCCCGCGCCGTCGAGGCGTCGTAGACACGGTCGATCGAGGAAAACATCGTCCAGCCCTTTCGCACATAGAGCGCCGGAAACTCCGGAAAATAGCGCGCAACGACCGAGGGGGCGTCGGCGATCAATGCCTGGCAATCATCGGGCCGGAACGGCGTTGGCGCCGAGACGATGAAGATGTCGAAGCCCAGTTGTGACGCCTTCTCCAGCGCCGCGACATGGGCCGCGGCGCAAGCGCGCTGCCCAGCCAGCCTGACGATCCGGTAAGCAATATCCGCATCGGCGAAACCACGATTTTTAAGCTGATCGCTGTTAAGCACAGATGACAGGTCACCGCGAACGGATAAGTTGTATGCCAAACGAGAAAACAGGCTGTTCCAGCTTTCGACTAGGAAACGCACCGATGATCGTTCGCTTCCTGATCGCCGCAGGCGTTGTCTGCTTCGCCCTGCCAGCGCTCGCCGATGGCGAGGTGCAGAAGCTGATCACGCCCGCCGACAAGGTGCGACTCGACAAATATGACGAGACGCGCAAGGCAGCCCTTGACGAAGCCAGGGCGGGCGACGCCGCCGAGGTCGAGCAGCTCGACGCCCTGCTGGCAAAGCCGCTGGTCTCGTTTTCCGACAAGGACCTCACCGGCAACTGGCAATGCCGCACCATCAAGGTCGGCGGGCTGAGCCCGCTCGTCATCTATGGCTGGTTCAAGTGCAAGGTGAGCGACGATGGTTCGGGCTGGATGCTGGAAAAAATCACCGGCTCGCAGCGCACCAAGGGGCGTTTCTTCGACGACGGCGAAAAGCGCTCGATCTATCTCGGCTCCCTTTCTGTCAACGACGATCCGGCAAAACCCTATGGCAGCGGACCGCAAAGCGATCAGGTCGGCTATGCCTTTCGCAACAGCGTCAACGAATGGCGCATCGAGTTCCCGGCACCCTATTACGAATCGAAGCTCGACATCCTTGAATTCGAGCGCTGAGCCCGCGGCCCTGACATCCAACCCGATCATCAGGATTAACCCGACGGTCTAGCATCCCACGCGCTAAGACTATGTCTTTACGGGCGACACGTCGCAGCCTGCCTTCGAAACAATGGTACTGGACCGGCGTAAAAACCGGCGTCTGGTAATGAAGCCCGATTTACCGGACAGCGCGCCGGCGATAAGCTTGCCCCCATGAGCGAAATCGACCACCGCACAATCATCGCCGGTCTGTCGGTCGAGGATCGTCGCGACCTCACTGCTAAGCTGGATGGGCCCGGCAGTGTCCGGCTGGCTGTCCATGGCTGGCTGGTTGTCGTGCTGGGCGCGCTGATCGCCGCCCGCATCCCATTCTGGCCCATTCTTATACTGCCGCAGGGGATCCTGATCGTCTTCTTCTTCACGCTGTTGCACGAGACCATCCACGAAACCGCTTTCAGGACGGCGTGGCTCAATCGCACCATCGCCACCGTGACCGGTTTCCTGATCCTGCTGCCGCCGGCGTGGTTTCGCTATTTCCATTTCGCGCACCATCGCCACACGCACGATCCGGACAATGATCCCGAACTGATGGCGCCGAAACCGGAGACCATTGCCCAGTACCTGCGCTATCTCTCCGGGGTCCCCTATTGGAGCGGCATGGCGCGCGTGATCGTCGTCAACGCGGCCGGCCGCAACCGCGACATCTTCGTGCCGGAAAAGGGCCGCGACAAGGTGATTTCGGAAGCACGCTGGTTCCTGATGGGCTATGCGGTGCTGCTCGTGGCATCCCTTGCCGTGCAGTCGACGCTGCTGCTGCGGGTCTGGATTGTGCCGGTGCTGGTCGGCCAGCCCTTCTTGCGGGCCTATCTGCTGGCCGAGCATGCGCTGTGCCCGCATGTGGCCAACATGCTCGAAAACACCCGCACCACCTTTACCACAAAGCTGGTGCGCTTCGTGGCGTGGAACATGCCATACCATTCCGAGCATCACTCCTATCCGGCCGTTCCCTTTCACCGCCTGCCGCGTTTCCATCAGATTGTCGCCGAACATCTGCGCACGACCGAGCGAGGCTATGTCCGCTTCCACAGGAAGCTTGTCGGCAGCTTCGATCGTCGCGCCGGCTGATCAAAACCAAGCCAAACATCGAATATTTTCGCGTTTCTTTTTGCGGCCGCCAATTGCGTCGCTTTTGAATGCGCGCGCGTCGTCCCATAACAAGCAGCCCAACAGCGCTTCCGGCAATGCTCGGAACCGCTGCATCGGCCCAGAGATCGGAGTCGGTCCCCGTAAGCACGATGCGGCTGAGTCAAAATGGTAGAGCGTCCTTTCCGATTGGACGCACGGCGCTCTACGGGAAGTAGGAATTCATGGCCGATCTGATCGTCGTCTACTGGCGCGACATCCCCGCCCAGGTCATCGTCAAGAAAGGCCGGCAGAACGCCAAGCGCGAACTGCCGCTGCGTTTCACCGAGGCGATCGACATGTGTGCGATGCGCACCGGCGCCGGCGGCACCGACGACTACTTGGCCGAATGGCGCAAGGCCGACCCCGTGCCGGTCAGCGATGATCTTGAAGGCGAGGCCGAAAAAGCCCTTCAAGACATCGACGCGAAATACGACCGCGAACGGCTGGTCGCTCTGGTTAAAGCGGGCGGGAAAGAAGATGTCTGAAACGACCCCGGCGATTACCCAGGCCACTCTGGTCAAGAAGGCAGCGCCGAAATCCGACTACAAGCCGGCCGACGTGTCGCCGCAGCGGCGCGTGCAGCGCTCCTTCGCGGTCAGGCTGTGGTCCGTCCGCCACTCGCGACTGCTCGAATGGTTCTACGCCAGGTTCTCCGACATGTTTTTGCTCCTCCATCCGCTGTGGAAGCGCATCGGTTACGGCCGGGTCGAAGGTCCGATCAAATTTGTCGAAAAACGCGTCAAGGGTTTTATGTTCGACTGCCGCATGTGCGGCCAGTGCATCCTTTCTTCTACCGGCATGTCGTGCCCGATGAATTGCCCCAAGCAATTGCGCAATGGCCCTTGCGGCGGTGTGCGCGCCAATGGCAATTGCGAGGTCGAGCCTGACATGCCCTGCGTCTGGGTTAAGGCCTGGGAAGGTTCACGCAACATGGTGCATGGCGACAGGATCCTTGACGTGCAGAAGCCGGTCGATCAGTCACTGCGCGAAACCTCGGCCTGGCTGCGGGTGACAGCACAGGCTGCCGCCGCGCGCGAAGCCTCGCGCAACACTCCCAACCCTGGGGCACCGGCATGATCGGCCGCCAGCCCGACGAGAACCCGGCCGGCATCCATCTGCCGCTCGATCCCCTGCCCGGCCACACCTCGCGCGGCCGGCTGGAGCGCGTCCTGAGGCGCGGCGAGTTCGCCGTGACGACCGAGCTCAACCCGCCCGACAGCGCCGATCCGGAAGACGTCTACAACCGCGCCAAAATCTTCGACGGCTGGGTCGACGCCATCAACGCCGTCGACGCGTCGGGCGCCAACTGCCACATGTCGTCCGTCGGCATCTGTGCGCTGCTGACCCGTATGGGTTATGCCCCGATCATGCAGATCGCCTGCCGCGACAGGAACCGCATCGCCATCCAGGGCGACGTGCTGGGCGGCGCGGCGATGGGCGTCGCCAACATGCTGTGCCTGACCGGCGACGGTGTGCAGGCCGGAGACCAGCCAGGCGCCAAGCCGGTATTTGATCTCGACTGCATGTCGCTGCTCGAAACCTGCCGCATCATGCGCGACAACGGCAAGTTCCTGTCCGGCCGAAAGCTGACGACGCCGCCGCAGCTTTTCCTCGGTGCGGCGATCAACCCTTTCGCGCCGCCGATCGATTTCCGCCCCTACCGGCTGGGCAAGAAGATCGCCGCCGGTGCACAGTTCGTGCAGAGCCAGTACTGCTTCGACGTGCCGATGTTCCGCACCTACATGCAGCAGGTCCGCGATCTCGGTTTCACGGAAAAATGCTTTATCCTGTGTGGCGTCGGGCCGCTGGCCTCGGCCAAGACCGCCAAATGGATCCGCTCCAACGTGCCGGGCATTCATATCCCCGATTCGATCGTCAAGCGGCTGGAAGGCGCCCAGGACCAGAAGAAGGAAGGCAAGCAGCTCTGCACCGACATCATCAACGAGGTGAAAGAAATTCCCGGCGTCTCCGGCGTCCATGTGATGGCCTATCGCCAGGAGGAATATGTCGCCGAGATCGTCGATGAATCGGGCGTGCTGAAGGGGCGTCAGCCCTGGAAACGCGAAATTCGCCGCGATGACCAGCTCGTCGCCGACCGGCTCGACCACATATTGCACGACGAGATCACCGAAACGCAGGTCGACATGGTCAAGACCGCGCATTGATGGCGCGGACGGTCACCATTCGCTTGATCGAAATCAGAAACGATATAAAGAAGTCTTTATATCACGAGGGAGAGATTTCATGACCCGGACGATCGTCGCCTCGGCGACACGAGAAATCATCATCGGCTTCGACCAGCCCTTCTGCGTGATTGGTGAGCGCATCAATCCGACCGGGCGCAAGAAGCTCGCGGCCGAGATGATCGCGGGCAATTTCGATACCGTCATCAGGGACGCGCTGGAACAGGCCGCCTGCGGCGCGACTATGCTCGACGTCAATGCAGGCGTCACCTCGGTCAACCCGAACGAGACCGAACCCGGCCTGCTGGTGCAGACGCTGGAGATCGTGCAGGGGCTGGTCGATCTGCCGCTGTCGATCGACAGTTCGGTGACCGCCGCGATCGAAGCGGCGCTCAAGGTCGCCAAGGGCCGGCCGCTGGTCAATTCCGTCACCGGCGAGGAAGAAAAGCTCGAAGCCATCCTGCCGTTGATCAAGAAATACAATGTTCCGGTCGTCGCCATTTCCAACGACGAGACAGGCATTTCGATGGATCCGGATGTGCGCTTCGCCGTCGCCAAGAAGATCGTCGAGCGCTGCGCCGATTTCGGCATTCCGGCGCATGACGTGGTCGTCGATCCGCTGGTCATGCCGATCGGCGCGCTGGGCGATGCCGGCCGCCAGGTCTTTGCCCTCCTGCGCCGGCTGCGTGAAGAGCTCAAGGTCAACACCACCTGCGGCCTGTCAAACATCTCGTTCGGCCTGCCGCACCGCCACGGCATCAATGCTGCCTTCATCCCGATGGTGATCGGCGCCGGCATGACCTCGGCGATCATGAACCCGGTGCGGCCGCAGGAGATGGAAGCGGTGCGCGGCGCCAACGTGCTGAACGGCACCGACGAGAACTGCACCAACTGGATCAGGACCTACAAGGACTACAAGCCGGCCGAAGGCGGCCAGGCGATCGCGGCGCCCACACAAGTCAATGCGCCGGGCGAAGGCAATGGCAATGGCGGCCGCCGGCGCGGCGGCCGTGAAGCCCGGATGGCCCGAGGATAAGCGCGCAATCGTGAACTCTCCTGCCAACATCACCGATCCGCTCGTGCTGTTCATGCCGTCCGGCAAGCGCGGGCGGTTTCCGGTCGGCACGCCGGTGCTCGATGCCGCACGCCAGCTCGGCGTCTATGTCGAGAGCGTGTGCGGCGGACGCGCCACTTGCGGGCGCTGCCAAGTCGAGGTGCAGGAAGGCAATTTCGCCAAGCACAAGATCGTCTCTTCCAATGACCACATCTCGCCCAAGGGCGCCAAAGAGGAGCGCTATGAACGCGTGCGCGGCCTTCCCGAACGCCGCCGGCTGTCCTGCTCGGCGCAGATCCTCGGCGATCTCGTCGTCGACGTGCCGCAGGACACGGTCATCAACGCGCAGACCATCCGCAAGGACGCCGACACCAGGGTCATTGCCCGCGATTCGGCAATCCACATGTGCTATGTCGAGATCGAAGAGCCCGACATGCACAGGCCGCTAGGCGATCTCGATCGCCTGAAGATCGCGCTGATGAACGACTGGGGGCTCAAGAGCCTCGATTTCGATTTCCATCTGCTGCCGCAGGTGCAAGGCATCTTGCGCAAAGGCAATTGGACCGCGACCGCCGCCATTCACAAGGATGCCGACAGCGAGACCGCGCGGGTCATCTCTTTGTGGCCCGGCCTCAAGAACGAGGCCTACGGGCTTGCCTGCGATATCGGTTCGACCACCATCGCCATGCATCTGGTGTCGCTGCTGTCGGGCCGCGTCGCCGCCTCGTCGGGCACGTCGAACCCGCAGATCCGCTTCGGCGAGGATCTGATGAGCCGCGTTTCCTATGTGATGATGAACCCGGACGGTCGCGAAGGCATGACGGTCTCGGTGCGCGAGGCGATCTCGGGTCTCGTCGACAAGGTTTGCGCGGAAGGCAACGTCCAGCGCAACGACATCCTGGATTCCGTCTTCGTCGGCAATCCGATCATGCACCATCTGTTCCTCGGCATCGACCCGACCGAACTCGGCGGCGCGCCCTTCGCGCTGGCCGTCTCGGGTGCCGTGCACATCAAGGCGTCGGATATCGGCCTGAAGCTCAACCAGGGCGCCAGGCTCTACATGCTGCCTTGCATCGCCGGCCATGTCGGCGCCGATGCGGCCGCGGTGACACTGTCGGAGGGCCCTCACCGCCAGGACGAGATGATGCTGATCGTCGACGTCGGCACCAATGCCGAGATCGTGCTCGGCAATCGCCAGCGGGTCGTGGCGGCCTCCTCGCCCACCGGTCCGGCCTTCGAGGGCGCGGAAATCTCGGGCGGCCAGCGCGCCGCTCCCGGCGCCATCGAGCGCGTCCGCATCGATCCCGACACACTGGAGCCGAAATACCGCGTCATCGGCTCGGAACTGTGGTCCGACGAACCCGGCTTCCTCGACAGCGTGCAGGCAACCGGCGTCACCGGTATCTGCGGCTCAGGCATCATCGAGGTGGTCGCCGAAATGTATCTGGCCGGCATCATCTCCGAGGACGGCGTCGTCGATGGCGGGCTCTCCGCCCGCTCGCCGCGGGTCACCGCCAATGGCCGCACCTTCTCCTACGTGCTGAAGGAGGGCGAGCCCAGGATCACCATCACCCAGACCGACGTGCGCGCCATCCAACTCGCCAAGGCCGCGCTCTATGCCGGCACCAAGCTGTTGATGGAAAAGCAGCATACTGATCATGTCGACCGCATCCACTTCGCCGGCGCCTTTGGCTCGTTCATCGATCCGAAATACGCCATGGTGCTGGGACTGATCCCCGACTGCGATCTCGACAAGGTCTCGGCCGTCGGCAACGCCGCCGGTGCCGGCGCGCGCATGGCACTCTTGAACCGCGGCTATCGCCGCGAGATCGAGGAAACGGTGAGCCGGATCGAGAAGATCGAGACCGCGCTGGAGCCGAGATTCCAGGAGCATTTCGTCTACGCCATGGCGCTGCCGAATAAGGTCGACCCGTTCCCGAAGCTATCGGCGGCTGTGAAACTGCCGCCGCGCAAGACCGTCAGCGAGGACGGCATTGCCGGCGATGCCGCCCCGCGGCGGCGTTCGCGCGAGGGCCACGCGGCGCGGCGCGGCCGCGGGTAGTATCCCGATGCTAAAAGCTGCACTTCGCCCTCATTCTCGTTTGTATGCAAATGTTTCCGGATCAGCCTAAACTGAAACAAGGCGCTGTTTTCGTGAAATCCACCAGATACATGTGCGGCGCATGTAACCGGCATCGAACGGCAGGCAGGAAATACTTTCGGCCGCCGCAGCACTCCAAGGGAGATGAAGATGTCGATGTTCGAAAGCCTCGGCCGCTATGGTGCGGCCATCAAGCACGCGCACAGCAGGAACAAGTCCGTCCGGGCCATGAACAGCCTACCGCCCGAAATTCAGAGGGACATCGGCTGGCCCGTGTCGCCGCGCGAAGACCCGCAGGTCACCTTCTCGGCCCTGCTTCTGGGTTCGGCGCGCTGATGACCTTCGCCAACAAAAGCAAGCTGCTGGCCAAGCGCCGGAGCCGTAATGCGGCTCCGGCGGCAAGCGACCGTTGGCTGCGCGCCGCACTGCTGCTCCGGCGCTGAGTGTTACGGCGAGCCACGCCCAGATGCTGGCCTTGATTGCCAGCCAGATCACACCGCCGTGTTGTCTCAGCGCAAATCTTGACATTCCGAGCGAAGGCACGATTTTCGATAGCGAGGGTTTCTCTTAGTCGGCTCAGCCGAAGTCCGTGTGTCCGCATGCCCAGTTTCAAAAGCCACGTCGTTTCCTTCGTGCTCAGGTATAGCCGCAAGAAAGCATTCTCCAGCCCGGAAAACCTGCAGCGCTGGATTGCCTACGCGCGCAAGACGGAGAACCATCAGCCGCCCGCATCGCTGCGATCGCGTTTCGAGATCGCGACTCGCAGCGTGGACGGCTTTCCCGTGTATGAGATCGCGCCAAAGACCGGCGAGCGAAAGCGAATCCTCTACCTGCATGGCGGCGCCTATGTCTTTCAAATCACGCCCTATCACTGGGGACTGATCGCGGATATGGCCAACCGGCTGGGCTTCGGCATCACGGTGCCGATCTATCCCATTGCTCCCGAACACGATTTCCACGCCATGTTCGGCATGGTCGGCAAGGTCTACCGTCAGATGCTCGACGAAACGGAAGCGCAGGACATCGTCTTCATGGGCGATTCCGCCGGCGGCAACATGGCCGTGGTGCTGACTATGATGGCCGCGGAAGCCTCCCTGCCCTTGCCGTCGCGCCATGTGCTGATTTCGCCCGGCCTCGACGTGTCGCTCGCCAACCCCGAAGTGTTCGAGGCAGAACGCTACGACCCCTGGTTGGGAATTCCTGGCGGGCTGGAGGCGGTCCGGCTCTATAGTGCCGGCATAGATCCCAGCGACTGGCGCATCAGTCCGCTTTACGGTGACCTCTCTGTGTTGCCGAAAACGCTGCTTCTGACCGGTTCGCGTGACATGCTGACCCCCGACAACCTAATCTTCGCGCAAAAGGCCCGTGCCGCCGGTGTGGAGATAGAGGTCGTGCACGAGCCAGGCATGTTCCACGTCTGGCCGCTGATCGACATGCCAGAAGCTCGGCGCGCGCGGGACAGCATCGTGACGTTTTTAACCAGCGACACCGAAAGCTATCACGCCAAAGCCGGCGAATTGGCGCTGCAAAAGACAGATCGCGGCGTCACCGCTCACAACCTGGCTACGCCGTTGCGATCCTGAATCAAAATTTCCCGGTTTCCCTGAACACTTCGAAGGTCGCGCGGATATGGTCGGCGACGGCCTTCACCGGCGCGCTGGCGTCCGGCGCCACGACCATGGCCAGATTGTAGGTGCCGATATCGGGCATGCCGTCCTTCGGGCAGAGCTCGACCATGTCGCTGCCGAGGAATGATTTCGGCAGCGGCGCCACCGCGAGGTCGGACATGATTGCCGCGCGCTGGCCGGCCGTATGCGCGCTCATGTAGGCGACGCGATAATTGCGGCCCTCTCGGCCGAGCGCCTCGAGCGCCCCGGCCCGCCAGGCGCAGCCCTCTTCCCACAAGGAGACCGGCAATGGCTCGCGCAGATGCGCGCAGCCGCCCTTGGCGCCGGCCCAGACGATCGGTTCAGTTAGCAGCACCTCGGCGCCGAGCGCGCTGGTCTTATAGGAATTGGTGAGCAGCGTGATGTCGAGCGCCCGGTCGTCCATGCGCCGGCGCAGATTGCTGCTCTGGTCGATGGTCACGTCGACCGCGATAGAGGGATGCGACTGCGCAAAACGCTTCAGCACATGCGGCAGCACGCGCTCGCCATAGTCATCTGGCGAACCGAGCCGCACAACCCCGACAATGTCGGGGATGATGAATTTCGACACCACCTCGCGGTTGATCGACAGAAGCCGGCGGGCGTAGCCGAGCAGCATCTCGCCATCCGTGGTCAGCGTCACTGAGCGCGCGTCGCGTGCGAACACCGAGCGACCGAGAATGTCCTCCAGCTTCTTGATCTGCATGGAAACAGCCGACGGCGTGCGGAAGACGGCATTGGCCGCGGTGGTGAAACTGCCGGTTTCGGCGATCGCCACAAAGGTGCGCAAGACGTCGAGATCGAGCAGCGGCAACGGATGATTGAGTGGGGCATTCATCGGGATCGACCTTCAATTTTTCTGATGCAAACTATCATTCCATTTCGTTTGATTGAACATCACTTTGGTGGGATAGTCAACTCCATCGAAGGCACACGTATCGAAAGCGGCCTTGAAACGACCCGAAACGGACCTGCAATCGACACGAAATGAAGCTGAAACAAACCTGGTGTAGCGCTTCGTATGCGGAGCGACCGGCAAATTGCCGGCTCAACGTAAAGGAGAATGAAATGTCCATCCTGTCATCTATCGGCCGCATCGCGACCGAATTCAGCGCGGCTCGCGCCCGCTACCAGACCGAACGCGCAATCCGCTCTCTGCCGATCGAACTGCAGAAGGATATCGGCTGGCCTGAAGCCGCCGACACCAAGACCGGCACGCGCTACGGCGTTGGATCCTGGGCTGGTGGAGCAAAATAGATCGTGTGTATTCCGTGTGTATTCAAAGCTGAAGGCCTGCCGCGTAGGACCATGCCCGGCAGGCCTTTTTGTTTGCAATCAAATGTCTTTTGAAGCCATGTCGCCGTTGCATGGCGCATATGAACAGGCTGCATAGCAGCCGACATTTCGAGCTAACGCCTTGTAAGTGATCACAAATCTTGGCAGTTGCCCAAATTTGTCGCATTCGGTGTCGCTTTTCATATCAAGTGCTTCGCTTTTGCGATTTAGTTTCCCCTCACGTAAGCCTATATCAGCGCCAGCCAACGAGCTGCCCCACTCCATCAAGCGAAGGCGACCCGTCTGAGCAACCGAATGGAGATGATGATGAAGCTTTTTGCCCGCCTTTTTTCACGCCGTGAAATGAACCTGACGACCGCGCTGGAGCGCCAGCGCCTTGCCAACACCATGCCGGGCCAGACCGGCGCCATGGCTGCCGCGCGCCTCGGCTTCGTCGCCTGATCTGACAAGCTCGCAAGCGGCTCACTGCTGCTGCTTCGAAGTTGACCACAGCGCCGCTTCGGTTTTGCCGAGGCGGCGTATTCTGTCATGCGCCAACCATATGCGGCATACCTGCTTAATCCGGCGGCATGTTGGATCCGTCACCGCATAGCGATTGCCCATTTGCGACCCGTGTCGCAAATAAAGTCCTTCCGTTGCCGCCTAGCCGATTGACAGGAAAGGTTTTTCCTGATGTCGCTATGCTGATCGCGACATCCTGTTCGCGCCATTGCAGCGTGAGGGTTAACTCTGTGAACGTCGTAAATCATCCGATCAGGCGATCGTTTGTATTCTTCCTGGTCCCCGATTTCACCATGATCGCCTTTGCAACGGCGCTCGATCCGTTGCGCTCGGCCAACCGGATGCTCGGCTACGAGGCCTACCGCTGGCGGCTCGCCAGCATCGACGGCAAGCCGGTGCGCGCCTCGAACGGCGTCGAATGCGCCGTCAACACCTCGCTGGAGGATGAACGCAAGAAGATGTCCGGCCCCGAACGGCCTAACATGGCGGTCGTTTGCAGCGGCATCAATGTCGAGCGCTACCAGAACAGATCGGCCTTCGCTTGGCTGCGCGAGGAATACAACCGCGGCGTCGCCATCGGCGGCTTGTGCACTGGCGCACATATACTGGCCGCCGCCGGCCTGTTGTCCAACAAGCGCTGCGCCATTCATTGGGAGAACCTGCCGGGCTTTTCCGAGGCGTTCCCGAAGGCCAATGTCTTTGCCGACCTTTTCGAAATCGACCAGAACATCTACACCTGCGCCGGCGGCACCGCGGCGCTCGACATGATGCTGAAGCTGATCGGCGACGATTTCGACGACAACCTCGTCAACCGGGTGTGCGAGCAGGTTTTGACGGACCGCGTACGCAGCCCGACCGATCGCCAGCGCCTGCCGCTGCGTGCGCGCCTTGGCGTGCAGAACTCCAAAGTGCTGACCATCATCGAATTGATGGAAGCAAACCTGTCCGAGCCGCTGTCGCTGATCGAGATCGCCGATCATGTCGACCTGTCGCGCCGCCAGATCGAGCGCCTGTTCCGCACCGAAATGGGACGATCCCCTGCCCGCTATTATCTGGAAATCCGCCTCGACCGGGCCCGGCACTTGCTGATCCAATCATCGATGCCGGTGGTCGAAGTGGCAGTCGCTTGCGGCTTCGTCTCCGCCTCGCATTTCTCGAAATGCTACCGCGAGCTCTATGCGCGCTCGCCGCAGCAGGAGCGCGTCGATCGCAAGCAATTGCTGGTCGCGTAGACAAGGCAATATCTTGAATGTGTGGCCGCCGGCGGGGAATGCTCGCCACTCTAGCGGCTGTCGAACATCCAGCTTCGGTCGCGCCACATTTTCTCGCCGACCTGACAGTCGGTGGCCGGCATGTCTTGCGCCAGCACCACCGGCGGATGCGCCGCTTCTTCCGCCGCCCATTGCTGTGAGGCAGGCCCGGCAAGCTCGAGCACCAGCTTGCGGCGGATCGCTTCGGGAAACTGCGTCCACTCATTGACCGGGATCATGAACGCGCCGGGCCCACCGATGACGCAGTCGGTGTAGTAGCGGTCGAGATAGTTGACGTCGTAGACGCTGGTGAAGCCGTTCCGGGTCATCAGCGGCAGGCCGTTGATAGTGATGCCTTGCTTGACCAACCCGTCACGAACCACGTCGACGGGAGCACCTTGATTGTTGGGGCCGTCGCCTGAAATGTCGATGACGCGCTTGATGCCCTGAAAGCCGCTTTCGGCGAAGAGATCGCTGCCGAATTGCAAGGCACCGGAAATCGAGGTTCGCCGGGCGCTGTTGGGCGCATGGGCGGAGAGCTGTTCGACCACCCGCTCGGCGTCGGCACGATTGGCGATCACCGTCCACGGCACGATGACATGCTGCCAGGTCGTGCCGGCCCATTCGACATAGGTGACGGCAATCTTGCCATAGGCGCCATCAGCGATGGCCTGCAGTACCGTGTCGTGCGTCAGCGCCGCGACATAGCCGCGCCGCTGGATTTCGAGTTCCGCCGGCGACATCGACAGCGAAACGTCGACCGCCAGCACCAGTTCGATGTCGACGGGTTCGGCGGCGCGGGATTCCGGCGCCAGCCCCAGCATCAGCGCCAGTGCAGCGGCGCCTGAAAGGAGATGTCCTGCACGAGGAAAAGCAGACATGCCGCAAGGTAAGCGATAATCGTCGCGCCACAAAGCGAAAAGCCCAGCGCCGGGCTAATACATGTCGCCCAAAAATGCGCAGCGGTTTTGGGGTAACGACATGCATAAAAACAAGAACTTAAAGCGCGTCGCATGACTCCCCTCAGACGCGACACGCTTTAAGTCTTTGCGTTCACATTTTTGCGAGTCCGCCTCTCACCGTCCATTGTGGAAGCAGATAACCAGCGCTTAGCTGCGTGGATTGAGGTTCTCCGGATCGTAGAGCGGTCTGTAGCCGACAGCGGCCACTTCGACCGGGTATTTCTCGCCGAAATGTTCGACAGTCAGCTTGCGGCCCTCCTGGCAATACGCCCAGGGCAGATAGGCGAGCGCAATGTTCTTGCCGATGGTCGGGCCGTAGGCAATCGAGGTCGTGAACGACCGGCGGCCGAGTTCGTCGACCAGCGTCTCACCCGTTTGCGGGTCCATCACCGGCATCGTGCCGACGGGATAACGGGCAACCCCTTTGGGGTCGACATTGTCCGTCATGACAAGCGTGCAAAGCATGGCCGGCTGATGCGCGCGGGCGCGATATTCCAGATGCTTTGCCTTGCCGCTGAAATCAGCTTCCTTGACCTTCGGTCGGGCAAGATCGGCCTCCAGCAGATTGTACTCGGTCAGAAGGTCGGCATTCTGCAGGCGCAGGCTCTTCTCCATGCGGCGGCTGTTGGCATAGGTCTCGACGCCAAACGCCATCACGCCGGTCGAACGCAATGCGTCCCATACGGCCAGGCCGTCTTCGTATCGCATGTGCAGTTCCCAGCCCTGCTCGCCGACATAGGAGATGCGGAAAGCGGTCACGTCCTTGCCGGCGATCCTGACAGGCTTGATCGCCGCAAAGGGGAAATTCTCTGGCGTCAGGCCATCCGGCTCTTCCACTACCTTGCTCAATGTTGCCCGGGCGTTCGGACCCCAGATGCCGACGGTCACGTACTTCTCAGTCACATCGGTGATGGTGACGTCGAACCCTTTGTCTTCTGCCGTCCGCCGCATGTAGTGGAAGTCGCGCGGGCCCGCATCGGCGCCGTCGATGACACGGCAGCGATCGGCCATCCGGATGACGGTCAGGTCGGCGCGCACCATGCCTTCATCGTCGAGGAAATGCGTGTAGATCCCTTTGCCGATATTGCCGTCGCCGCCGATCTTGGCCGCGCACAGCCATTCCATCAGCGCGACATGATCCGGGCCCTCCACGTCGTACATGGCGAAATGCGACAGATTGACGATGCCGCAATCCTCGCTCATGGCGAGATGCTCGGCATTGGAGACACGCCAGAAATGGCGGTTGTCCCACTCGTTTTCGCGCACTGGCACCCGGTTGCCGTATTTCTCGAGCAAATGCTCGTTGGCTGCATAGCCATGGGCGCGCTCCCAGCCGCCCAGTTCCATGAAATAGCCGCCGAGTTCCTTCTCTCGCTCCCAGAACGGTGAGCGGCGGACGTTGCGGGCCTTGGAGAACGGCTCGCGCGGATGGACCGCCGGGTTGTAGACCTTCATCGCCGTTTCGGTGCAGCGGTCCCAGATGAACTGCTCTTGAGTCTGGTGCTGATAGAAGCGCGAATAGTCGATGGCGTGGTGGTCGATCGACGTCCGGCCGTCCGTCATCCAGTCGGCGATGAGCTTGCCCATGCCGGGGCCGTCCTTGACCCAGATCGCGACGGCATACCAGAGGCCCCGCACCTTCTGGCTCTCGCCCATGGAGGGGCCTCCGTCTGCCGTCACCTGCAGAAGCCCGTTGAAGGAATGGCTCTCATTGTAGCCCAGTTCGCCCAGGATCGGCGTCAGTTCCATGGCGCGCTCGAGCGGCGCCAGGATCTGTTCCATGTCGAGGTCGCGCTGCGAGGGCGAAAGACGCGCCTGGTTCTTCTCCAGAAGGTCGCGCGGATGGCAAAGGCGCGGATTGGTCTCTTCGTAATAGCCCCACTCGATCTGCCCGCCTTCAGCGGTTTTGGGATCGCCGGTGTCGCGCATGTAAGCCGAGTTGCCCTGGTCGCGCAGCAGCGGCCAGCCGATCTCCTTGCCGGTGCCGGCGAACTCGGTACACGGCCCGAAGAAGGTGAGCGGATGGTCGATCGGCATGACCGGCAGGTCCTCGCCCACCATTTCCGAGATCAACCGGCCCCAGATTCCCGCGCACACAATCACGTAATCGGCTTCGACGGTGCCGCGATCAGTCACCACGCCCTTGATGCGACCATTCTCGACGATAAGCGACCTGGCCGGCGTGTTCGCGAATGCCTTGAGTTTGCCGGAGGCTTCCGCCTGGTCGACCAGCTTGCCGGCGACCGTTTGCGAGCGCGGGATGACGAGACCGGCATCGGGATCCCATAGGCCGCCCTGCACCATCTCTTCTTCGATCAGCGGGAACTTCAGCTTGATCTCGGCCGGTTCGATCAGGCGGGCACGCGTGCCGAAAGCCTTTGCCGAGGCGATCTTGCGCTTGATCTCCTCCATGCGGGCGTCGTCGCCAACGCGGGCGACCTCAAGGCCGCCGATGCGGGCGTAATGGCCCATCTTTTCGTAGAAATCGATGGAGTAGAGCGTCGTCCAGCAGGACAGGAAATCATGGCTGGTCGTGTAGCAGAAGTCGGAGGCGTGCGCTGTCGAGCCGATATCGGTCGGGATGCCTGATTTGTCGATGCCGACGATGTCGTCCCATCCGCGCTCGATCAGGTGGTGGGCGACCGATGCACCGACAATGCCGCCCAGCCCGACGATGACGACCTTCGCCTTTTCCGGAAACCCTGCCATTGCCCGCGACTCCAAAATGCTGCTGCGGGCCTAGGCGCCCGCTTGATCGGCGCACAATATGCAGGCGACGGCCATCGTGCTACCGCCTGTTTGCGACACGCTGCAGGTGCGGCGCGACCCCGGCGTATGCCCCCGAAAAATCGGAACCGATTTTCGCTGGGATCATGCGCAGAAACTAGTTTGAGATCAGCTGCCTCAAGGGAAAATGATGCGCGCCAGGCTGGAGACGGAACTCATGGTTTATCGACAGGAGGGAGGTGCAACATTGCGGGGCGACACCCTTTGATGTTCGCCCACAGCGCCATCAAGGGGCTGGCGAGCAGCAGGAACGGCGGGATTAGGTTGGGAAAATAGATGCGGGTGTCGTGGATCGGGAAGACGGCGAACTTCGCCAGCACTCCGAGCACCAATGCCGCAAACAGGATGCCGGCGCGGCGGTCGAGCTTGAAGCCGGCGCGACTGGCTGCATACCACCCCGCCAGCGCCAGCACCGAGATGCCGACCCAGCTGTTCAGGCTGATGGCGCGGACCAGGGAGGCGGCAAAAGCCCGGAGATAGGCGGCAGCCGAGAACGGCGGATCGAAGCCGTCCATATTGTAGTGCTGCTCGATGCTGGAGAACCACAGATGCGGCCACCAGCCGGGATGCTGCGCCCAATGCGAGATGGCGAAATAGGCGGCCAGGGAAGCGGCGAAGCCGGCCAGCGCGCCCCACGCCTTTGGAAGGCGACCAGCAACATGGCGAAGACGGCAAGAAAGACGATGTTGTCGGGCCGCGCCATGAAGGCGAGGAAGAGCAGTATTGCGGTGGCCACCTCGCGACCGCGCACATAGGCAAAAAGCCCGCCGAGGAACAGCGCCGAGCACAGCAGATCCGGCGTCGCGGCGCGCGCCGCGTCGCCGAATTCAGCCATCATCAGCACCGCGCCGGCGACCGGCGCCAGCGCCAGCGCGCCTTCGGACCGCAGCCAGAGCAGCGCGATCGCGCCGAACAGCAGCACCGACAATACCTGTAACAGCCGCATCGCCTCGACTGGCGACATCACCGAACTCATTATCGAAAGGATCTCGGCGTAGAGGAACTTGACCCGATACATGCCGAGCAACGAATGGAAGTCGACGGCATTTCCGGCCATATGGCTGCGGAAGCCGCCGCCATCATCGATCAGTGTCTTGTAGTCGCTCGCCGACACACCGTCCCTAACCGTGCCATAGGCATAGTCGTGCAGCACCTGCACATCGCGATAGGTGCCCTCCTCGGCGATCGCCAGATAGGGCAGCATGTCCCAATTGGCGTCGGGCATGAACCATGCCGTCACGGCGGCCAACAGGATGTAGAGCACAAAGCTCGCCGCTCCGATCGGCGCGGCAAGACGCGCATAGGTGCCCTCGCCCCATGCCAGACCGGCCTCGGTGAGCCGGTCGAGCAGGTTTGTCGGAACGGGAGATTTGGTCAGCATGGTTTCGCTCAGCGGACCTGGCTAGCGGACCTGGCTTTTGACGAAATCCTTCACGATCGACACGATGCCGCGCGACAACAGGCTGTCGAGCGCCTCGACAAAGCGGTCGACATGTTCGCGCTGGCAGATCAGCGGCGGTTCGAGACGGATGACGTTGCGGTTGTACTCGGTGAAGGCAATGAGCACGTCGTAGTCGCGCAGCAGCAGCGCTCCAACGAAACCGGACAAGGATCCCTTCAGCTTCTCGTCGAGCACGCTGACCACCGGCCGCAGCACCATCGGCAGGGTCTGCGAAAAGTCGCGGAACTCCAGCCCGACCATCAAGCCTTTGCCGCGGACCTCCTTGATGATCTTCGGATATTTCTCCCTCAGCGCCTGCAGGCGTTGCAGGAGGTAGTCGCCGGTCACGGCGGCGTTGTCGATCAGCCCGTCGTCGTAAAGCACGTTGAGCGCCTCGATCGAGGTGACGCAGGCCTCGCCCATGCCGCCGAAGGTGGCCATGGCGTGGATCATCGCCGTCTTCGGCGTGCCATAGGCCTTCATGTAGATCTCGCGCCTGGCGATCATCGCGCCGACCGCGGCCTTGCCGCCGCCGAGCGATTTTGCCAGCGCCGTCACATCAGGAACGACGCCGTAATGCTCGAAGGCATAGAAGCGGCCGGAGCGGCCATAGCCGCACTGCACTTCATCGGCGACCCACAGCACACCGTACTGGTCGCACAGCGCACGCAGCTTCTGCCAGTATTCGGCAGGCGCCTGGATAATGCCGCCACCACCCTGGATGGTTTCGAGCACGATGACGCCGATCTCCGGGTCAGAGCGGAACGTGCGCTCGACCGCTTCGATGTCGGCGAACGGGATGCGCACGACGTTGTCGGCGACCTTGAAGTCGGCGCGGTAGAGCGCGCCGTCGGTGATCGCCAGCACGCCCTTGGTCTTGCCGTGGAAGGAATTCTCGGCATAGACGATTTTCGGCCGCTTCGGGCCCGCGGCGCGCTCGGCGAGCTTCACCGCCGCCTCCATGGCTTCCGAGCCGGACGAGCCCAGAAACACCATGTCGAGGTCGCCGGGCGAGCATTTGGCGAGATTGTGCGCCAGGGCGGCCGCATATTGCGACATGAAGGCGATGGCGATCTCCTGCCGCTTCTCGTCCTGGAACTTTTTACGCGCATCGAGAAGGCGCGGATGATTGTGGCCGAAGGCCAGCGAGCCGAAGCCGCCGAAAAAATCCAGGATCCTGCGGCCGTTCTGGTCGATGTAGAACATGCCTTCGGCGCGCTCGATCTTGATCTTGTGGAAGCCGAGCAGCTTCATGAAATGCAGCTGGCCGGGGTTGAGATGCGCCTTGAACAGGTCGGTCATGCGCGCGACGTCCATTTCCTTGGCCTGCTCGACGCTGATCAGATCAGGCTTGGCGGTGGTGGCGGGCGAAAGCGTCGGCGCACTGACCGTGGCGCGCGCAGTCGTGTGATCTGGCTTGGTCATGACGGTCATCTCGAGAGTCTCCTGCTGGCCCTTCATTCGGCGGGCACATGTTTGGCGGCGACGGCATGACCGTCTTTCTTGGCGCGGTATTCGCTGAAGGCGGCGATCAGCATGTCCTCGTCACGATATTGCGGCACCCAGCCGAGCTGGCGTTCGGCCTTGGACACGTCGAGCACGCAATCCTCGTCGGCGATCAGATACTGCTCCGGATCCATGATCGGCATGTTCAAGAGGTCGAGCAGGTCGAGCGTGCGCTTGACCGCCCAGCCCGGTGTGGGGATCAGGATCGAGTTTGAACCGGCGTGCCTGATCAGGTCGCCGAGCAATTTCCTGACCGGCGGCGGGTTGAGCGAGCCGAGATTATAGGCCTCATCAGGCACTCCAGCCTTCCAGGCAGCGCGCGCCGCCTCAGCGCAGTCGAACACCGAGATGAACTGATAGGGGTTCCTGCCCGAGCCGATCATCGGCACCGGAAGGTTCCAGTCGATCAGCTTGAACAGCTTTTCGAGGACGCCGAGGCGGCCGGGGCCGATGATCAGGCGCGGCCGGAATAGCGAGATCGACATGCCGCGCTTGCGCCATTCTGCGGCCAGTTCCTCGGTCTTCTGCTTCGACCAGCCATATTCGCCGAGCGGCGCGACCGGGTGCTCCTCGGTCATCGGTTGGGTGACCGTGTGGCCGTAGATCATGTCGGTCGTGTAATGGACGAGCTTGGGCGCGCCGGCTCTGTCCATCGCCTGCATGATGTGCTCGGTGCCGTGGAAATTCACCGGAAAGAAGAACTCGTGGCGCTTGGCGCGCACCTGGATCGGCGACAGCATTTTCGCTGACAGATTGTAGACCATGTCGTCGGCCTTCAGCCCGACCGAAGCGACCGAGGCCGGATCGGTGACGTCGCACCTGACATATCGGACCGAACGGTAATGCGGCAGGTCGCTCCTGGCGATGTCGGCGACGACCACCTCCTCGCCGTCGGTCAGAAGTTTCGGGGCAAGGTGGCGGCCGACGAAACCGTCGCCGCCAAAGATCACATGTCTCATCGAACGACCCCGCTGGTGTGTATCTTGTCGGGGGAAACGGAAGCGGTCTCGCCCTCGTGTCCCTGATCACCCAAGTCCCGGCCACTTTGGGCGATCAGCACCGTGCCGACGCAGATGAAAGCGATGCCGGCGACACGCCAGGCATTGAGGTCTTCGCGGAAGATGAAATAGGCGAAGACCGCAACCGCGACATAGGCGAGACTGAGGAACGGATAGGCGAAGCTAAGCTCGACCTTCGACAGCACATAGAGGTGCGACGCCATCGAGATGACAAAGGTGCACAGGCCGAGGAAAACCCAAGGGCTGAAGACAATCTGCAATAGATTCAGCAACGGATTGGTGCCCTCGAAGGAGATCGGACCGAGCGACATCATGCCTTGCTTCAGCATGAGCTGCGCAGCGGCATTGGTCATGACCGTGAACAGAATGAAGACGATGTATCTCATGTTCCTTACGCCAACCCTTCAGCCGTTCTATTACAAACCTGCAAACATTTCGTGAAGCACAAAACGTTCTACGCAAATATTGGCCTTATCGATCCGCTAACCACGACCTATTCTAATTTATCTATTCTGCGGCTTCGGCGGTTTCGTGCCGAGCTTCGAGTTTTTTTGCCGTCCGCCCCCAGAAACTCGACATGAAGGCGGGGTCGCGGATGGCTTCGAGGCTTTGCCATTCCGGAAAGGAAGCGGCGAAAACGTCGACGCCCATGCGAGCGTCCTTGTAAGGATTGACTGCGCCACCGGCCTCGACTGTGATCTGGTCGAGCTCCTTCAGCAGCGCCAGCGTCGCCCGGCCACGGTTGGGAAAATCCAGCGTCAGCGTGAAACCCGGTCGTGGGAACGACAGCAGTGCCGGCGAGCAAATCGAGCCGAAGCGCTTCAGAACCGTGAGGAACGAGCCCTGCCCCGCCCGCTTTGCCGCCGCAAGCAGCGCCGGCACGGCCCGGCGCGCGGCCTCTTCCGGCACCACGCTCTGATGCTGGAAAAGCCCGTTCGGTCCGTAGAGCCGGTTCCAGTTACCGACGCCGTCGAGCGGAAAGAAAAAACCCTGGTAGCCGACCTGGCGCGGCGCCGTGGACCGGCCTTTCTTCCACCGGTAGGCGGCATTGAAGGCAGTCAGGAACGGCCGGTTGAGCACGTTGAACGGCGGCTGGAACGGCACCGAAAGATTTCCGCCGGCACGCAAGGCCACATGGGAGCCATGCTCGGCGTGATTGCCGGTGAACAGCAACCCGCGCCCGCGGCCGTGGCAGCCGGCAAGCTGGTCGATCCAGGCGACGACGTATTCGTTGGCCTGGTCGGCCGCTTCCGCAAGCTCGAAGAATTCGCCGAGGTCGCGGAACGGCGTCGCCTTCTCGACGATATCGAGCGATGGCACCCGCATCAGCCGGATCGATGCGGACAGGATCAGTCCGGTCAGCCCCATGCCGCTGATCGTCGCCGCAAACAGGCGTTCATTGTCGGTGGCCGAGCAGTAATGGGCCTGTCCGTCCGATCTGAGCAGCATGAAGGATTCGACATGGCGGCCGAAGGTCCCGCGCCGGTGATGGTTCTTGCCGTGAACATCATTGGCGATGGCGCCGCCGAGCGTGACGAACTGTGTGCCCGGAACGACCGCCGGAAAGAAGCCGTATTGCGCTGCATGGGCGATGATTTCGGACAGAAGAACGCCGGCCTCGGCCTCGATCACGCCGGTCTCGGCATTGAAGGCAAGAATCCTGTCCAGCGGCCGCATATCGACGACCGTGCCGGCCCCATTCTGGCAGGAATCGCCGTAGGAGCGGCCATTGCCATAGGCGAGCAAGGCGTTTCTTGTCGTCTTGCCGCTCTTCAGCAGCGCAATAGCCTCGTCCGCCGGGATCACATCGAGTGCCGGCGGCGTGGCAAGGCCGAAGCTTTGGAATCGCTCCTTCGCCACGCCTACCAGCCTCCGGCGACCAGAAACACGGCACCGATGAGCACCACGATCTGACTGCGCCAGTCGCGGATGATGAAGACGACCGGATCGTCGTGCATCTCGTCGCGGCGGGCGAGGATCCAAACGCGTATGGTCAAGTAAAGCACGATCGGGGCCAGCGGCCAGACCAGCCACGGGTGGGGATAGAGTTCGCGCACCGCAACGCTGTCCATATAGAGCGCCAGCACCAGCGCCGAGGAAAAGGCCGAGGCCATGCCCGCCTGGGCAACGATCTCCTGGTCTTCGGTGCGGTAGCCGCGGCCGCCAATGCGTTCGCCGGCCGAAATGGCGGTCGTGCGCAGCTCGACGAAACGCTTCACCAGCGCCAGCGACAGGAAAAAGAAGATCGAGAAGGCCAGCAGCCAGAACGAGACGTCGACGCCGGTCGCCGCGGCGCCCGCCAGAACGCGGATCGTGTACAAACCGGCCAGCGTCAGCACGTCGATCAGCAGCATGCGCTTGAACGACAGCGAATAGGCGGTGGTGATGACTATGTAGCCGCCGAGCACGCCGAGGAATTCGATCGGCAGCAGAAGCCCTGCACCAACGCCTATTGCCAGCAGCACCATCATGGAACCGAGGCCGAACGGGATCGACAGCGCGCCGCTGGCGAATGGCCGGTTGCGCTTGGCCAGGTGTTTGCGGTCGAGCGCGAGATCGAAGAAATCATTGAGGATGTAGATGGCGGAAGCGACTGCGCTGAACGATACGAATGCCAGCAAGCATTTCCAGATCATGTCGGCGTTGAAGTATTCGTGCGACAGCACCATCGGCACCGCAATCAGCGAGTTCTTCAGCCACTGATGAACGCGCAACATCTTGACGATGGTTCTGAAAGTCGGCTGCGGCGCCGGCATCATTTCGGCATCGTGCGCGGCCTGCCAGCGCGCGGCATGACGGTCGGGCGCGACGACGATCGCCGTGCGAGCGGCGTCGAATACCCTAAGGTCGTGCCGGCTGTTGCCTGCATAGTCGAAGCCGCCATCGCCATAGGCGGCGACAAGCGAAGCGCGCTTTCTGCCTGAACTCATGTTGTGGGGGCCGTCGGTCGCTAGGACGCGATCGAATATCCCGAGATGTGCGGCGATCGCCTCGGCGAATTTGCGCGGCGTACCGGTCGCCAGCACGATCTGGCGGCCTTCCGCCATGTTCGGTGCGAAGGCGCTGAAGCAGCGCCTCGCGGTAAGGCAACGACGCGGGATCGATGTCGATGCGCCGAGCGATGGCCTGCTTCAACCGCGCCGGCCCGCCGGCGAGCCAGAACGGCACGAGGAAAATATAGAGCGGATTCTTCTTGAGAAGGATGAACAGGCCTTCCCACAACAGGTCCGTCGCGATCAGCGTGCCGTCGAGATCGACCGCAAGCGGAATTGCGTTCCTGTCCGACCGCGCGTCCATTTTCCGTTGCCCTGCCTAAAAGCGCTTGACCCCGAAAACCGATTTTTCGGAAAGGATCATGCGCCGATCCAAAACCCGCGCCGTGCTTAGGCGTCTTCGGCCCGATATATCGGGGAACAGCGCAGCGAACGTTAAAACGCCCAGCCTGGCTTGGTTTGCGTGACGGTATTTCCCCTTCATCGTTAAGTTTCGATGACCCGAAACGGTAAAAGGCCGGGCAGTTGCCCGGCCTTCGAAAACAAGTCGTCAACGTTGCTTGGCGCGGTTACTTGATGCGGGCGACGCCACCCGAGATTTCGATCGTTTCCGAACCGGTCAGCGCCTCGAGGTCGCCATTCGGCATGGTAACGAAACAGCCGGTCGGGCAGAATTCCGCGGTTTCGCCGGCGGCCAGCGCCAGCTCCGTCTTGCCACCGCCTTCGGTCACGACCAGTGTGCGGGTCTCGGCGTCCTTATTGGTCGCGCTGGCGGCGAAGGCTGAACCGTCCACGGCAAGAAAAGCGATGGCGGCGACGAGAGACTTCCACATTTGCAGTATCGGTGTTTCCACCGCCTCTGTTGCATTTCGCAAGGCATTCTCGCCCTTTGCATGTGAGCTTATATGAGATGCAAGCTGAACGGCAACTGAATGCCGCATTCATGCCGCAATTGCTTTTCGCTGTGCCGAGAGCCGGCATCAGCTGAATCTTGATAGATCCTAATCGGGATCCGGCTTGCGGACCTTACGCCCGGATCTAGCCAGGCGTTTCGCCTCGGCCACGGCTTCCGCCTTCGCTTGCTCCTGTTCGGCGAAATCGACTTCGATCTTGTCGTCATCGATCGGCCACGCCTCATGCTTCTTGGTCTCGACGACGGCGCGCGGCGCCGATGGAATTTCGATATGTTGGTCGGCGAACACATCGAGGACGGCAAACCGGATGTCGTTCTGCACGACGTTGCCGTTCATCACGTCGGCCAGGAACACGCGGATTTCGAATTCGAGAGCGGCCGGCCCGAAATTGGTGAACAGCACGAAGGGTTCGGGATTCTTCAGCACCAGCGGATGGCCGCGCGCAATCTCCAAGAGCGCAGCATGGGCCTGTTTTACGTCGCTGCCGTAGGCGACGCCGACCTTGATGTCGATGCGACCGAGCTTGTTGCGGTGCGTCCAGTTGCCGACGGCATTGTTGATCAGGTTTGAATTGGGCAGGATCACCGACTGCCGCTGGAACGTCTCGATCTCGGTAGCGCGAACACTGATCTTCTTGACCGTGCCGCTGATGTCACCGGCGACGATCCAGTCGCCGACCTTGAACGGCCGCTCGGCCAAAAGGATCAGACCGGAGACGAAGTTGGAGACGACATTCTGCAGGCCAAAGCCGATACCGAGGGACAGGGCGCCGGCGACAAGCGCCAGATTGGAGAGATCGATACCCGCCGCCGAGACGCCGACGAGTGCTGCGAGCGCGACGCCGGCATAGCCGACCGCCAGCCGGATCGAGTTGCGCACGCCGGTATCGACCTTGCCGCGCGCCATCACCGAGCCGTCGAGCCAGCCCTGGAACCAGCGCGTCAGGAAATAGCCGATGATGAAGACAACGATGCCGCTCAGGATTCCGGTCACCGAGATCGTCACCGAGCCGATGGTGAGGCCCGTCGCCAGCTTGTAGCCCCAGGCTTGGATGTCGCCGGGCTGGAAGCCCCACATCAACAGGATCAGCGGCAGGAATACGAGCACGATCATCAGGTTGATGGCGACGCTGACGACCAGGCCGAGCTGGTCGAGCGCGGACTCCTCATAACTGGAATTGGTCGATAGCCAGCGCCCGATCGACGTGTTGGCAAAGCCGCCCTCCTCGCTGATCGCCCGCGCCGACAGGAAGCCGATATAGGCGGTGACCAGAATGGTTCCGGTGACCACGACCTGCAGCGAGACGAAGATGGCGAGGCCGATATAGCCGAGCAACGCCGTGGCGATGGTGAAAGCGCCGAGCGCGACGGCCGTGTAGCGCAGCCACATCGGCCAGGGACGCCAGCTTCCGTCGGCGGCCTTGAACGGTTTCAGCAGCCCCATCAGGATCAGGATGACGCCGACGATAATGGTGGCGACAAAACTTCTGGCGATGGTCAGCGACAGCGGTGAGCCCATCTTGTCGTTGACGACCGACAGGAAATTGTTGACCCCGATCACCACCGCCATCGCGGTCGTCAGCCGCACCAGCCAGCGGGCCGGACCCGTTTCAACGGGTATGAGCCGCCAGTTCGGCAGCCGCGGCTCCAGCGCCGCATTGGCCAGCCGGTTGACGCAGAACACGACCGCGATGACCGCGACCAGCGCATTCAGGAAAACGCCAATGTCGCCGCGCAATACATTGTAGTAGTTGAAAAAGAAGACGGTCGAGACCAGGAAGACGCCAACCGCCAGCGTCGGCAGCAATGTCGACCAGAACGCCACCGACAGCCGGCTGAGATAGGAGGGATCTTCGACGGAAGGGTCAGCTTCGAAGACGCGCCCGAACAGGCGCCGCCCACCGACAAAAAGCACCGCCGCCAGGGAAAGTGCCGTCAAGGTCGCGGCCAGCACGGCCTGGAACTTGAACTTGAAGGCGAAGGTCAGCCAGGACGACACCGCCTTGTAGAAGCCGGCATATTCATCGTTGGCATCGGAAATGACCTTAGGGCTCAACGCATCGGATAGCACGTAGCGCTTGGTGAGCAGATTGCGAAACAGCTCGCTGCGCATGTTTGCGATCCTGTCGATGAGGCCGCTGATACGGATCGACAGATTTTGCGCCGCGGCGATGACAGCATTGATCTCGGCCTTTTCGGACGCCAGCGCCTGGCGTTCGCTGGTCACGATCTCGGGTTCGGGCGGCTGGCCCGCGGCCGGCGGCGCCCCGAGCTGATCGAGCCTTGCGTTGATCTCCGAAAGGCGCGGGCGGAAGGCAAGCGCACTGTTCAGCGCACCTCGTGACATTTCCTCGAGCTGCAGGCGGATATCGACAAGGCTGGCGTCGTCGTCACCGTCCTCCTGGATTTTCTTTTCGAGATTGTCGGTCCTCGTCGTCAGGTCCTGCAGGATTTTCTGCTGGTCGGCGACCACCCCGGAGGCAGCCTGGTCAAGCCCCTGCGCCGCCGCATCAAACGACAGCGGCGCCGAGGCAACGATCGCCAGGACCAGAACGAAGCGGAGCAGTCGGAAAAGCATGATCGTTTGGCGACTCACAGGCGGCAAGGCGTTCTAAAGCTCGTCCTTGATAAAGACGCTCATACCGGGGAGCAAGCCGTCCCGCTCTGCTCGTCGATCTCGGCGTCGGCCAGTCGAAAAGCGATGGCGCAATATTGGCTTTGCGGTAGCGGCCTGCTCTATAGTGTGCCGCATCGCCCAAAACGGACGACAAAAAAGCCAGAACGGATAACAAAAAGAATGGCGGAATATTCGGCCTTCTCGCTTCTCAAAAACGCGCTGACCGGCAACAAGGACTGGAAACCGGCCTGGCGCAAGCCGGCCCCGAAGGCGTCCTATGACGTGATCGTCATCGGCGGCGGCGGCCATGGCCTGTCGACTGCCTATTATCTCGCCAAGGAGCACGGCATCACCAATGTCGCGGTGCTGGAGAAAGGCTGGCTCGGCTCCGGCAATGTCGGCCGCAACACGACGGCCGTCCGATCCAACTACTTGCTGCCTGCCAACACGCGCTTCTACGAACATTCGATGAAGCTGTGGGAGAACCTGTCGCACGACCTCAACTATAACGTCATGTTCTCGCAGCGCGGCTGCCTCAACCTCGCGCACACACCCGCCCAGCTCGACGATTTTGCCCGCCGCGGCAACGCCATGCGCCATCTCGGCGTCGACGCCGAACTGATGACCACGGCCGAGATCGCGCGCGTGGTGCCGGCGCTGGACGTCACCGCCACAGCGCGCTTCCCAATCGTCGGCGGCCTGATGCAGCGGCGCGCCGGCACCGCCCGTCACGATGCCGTCGCCTGGGGCTATGCGCGCGGTGCCGACCGCCGTGGCGTCGACATTATCGAAAACTGCGAGGTCACCGGATTCCTGCGCGACGGCGACCGCATCATCGGCGTCGCGACCTCGCGCGGCGAGATCCGCGCCAAAAAGGTGGCGGTCGCGGTGGCCGGCAGCACCGGGCAAGTCATGCGGCTCGCCGGCATCGATACGATGCCAATCGAGAGCCATGTGCTGCAGGCCTTCGTGACGGAGTCGCTGAAGCCGTTCATCGATACCGTCCTGACCTTCGGCATGGGCCATTTCTACATGTCGCAGTCGGACAAGGGCGGCCTTGTCTACGGCGGCGACCTCGACGGCTACAACAGCTACGCCCAGCGCGGCAGTTTGCCTGTTGTCGATGAGGTGATGAGCGAGATGCTGGCGCTATTTCCGGGTCTCGCCCGCGTCCGCATGCTGCGCTCCTGGGGCGGCGTCTGCGACATGTCGATGGACGGTTCGCCGATCATCACCACCGGTCCGCTGCCGGGCATGTATCTCAATTGCGGCTGGTGCTACGGCGGCTTCAAGGCGACGCCGGCCTCCGGCTGGTGCTTTGCCTGGACCATCGCCAAGGATGAACCGCACGACTTCAACGCGCCCTTCACGCTAGATCGCTTCCATCGCGGCTTGATGATCGACGACAAGGGCCAGGGCGCGACGCCGCGGCTGCATTAGGTAGGAACTCGATGCTCATCACCTGCCCCTATTGCGGCCCGCGCGACGTCATCGAGTTCACCTATCAGGGTGACGGCAACCGCGAGCGCCCTCAGCCTGCCTCGCAGGACCTCGATGCCTGGAACGCCTATGTCTACAACAGGTTGAACCCGGCGGGTGACCACAACGAGATCTGGCAGCATTCCGGCGGCTGCCGCGCCCATCTCAGGGTCGTGCGCAACACGCTGACACACGAGATCTCCAGCGTCGCCTTCACGCGCGGCGAGCACAAAGGCGCGGCTCGGCACAAGGCGGAGGGCAAGATATGAGCCCGCGTCGCACCGATGCCGGCGGCCGGATCGACCGGCTGCGAACCATCCGGTTCACCTTCGACGGCGCGCCCTACACCGGCCATGCCGGCGACACGCTTGCCTCAGCGCTGCTGGCCAATGGCGTCACACTGTTCGGGCGCTCGTTCAAATATCACCGCCCGCGCGGCGTGCTGACATCAGGCGTCGAGGAGCCGAATGCCCTGGTGACGGTGCTGCGGGGCGAGGTTCGAGAGCCCAACATCGCCGCGACCATGGTCGAGATCTATGACGGGCTGACTGCTGTCAGCCAGAACCGCTTTCCATCGCTGGCCTGGGATGTCAGCGCCGCCAACCAGCTCGGCGGCAAGCTTCTGTCCGCCGGCTTCTATTACAAGACTTTCATGGGACCAGCGATCGGCCCGCTGAAGAGCACGCGTTTCTGGATGTTCTGCGAGCATTTCATCCGCCGCGCCGCCGGTCTCGGCCGCGCCGGGACCGCTGCCGACACGGCACGTTATGAGCGGATGAACGCCTTCTGCGATGTGCTGGTGGTCGGCTCCGGTCCGGCCGGACTGATGGCCGCCAGGGCAGCGGCCGATCAGGGCGCGCGTGTCATCCTCAGCGAGCTCGAACCGCATTTCGGCGGCTCGGCCAATTGGTCGGGCGAGACGATCGACGGCATGCCGGCCGCCGATTGGGCAGCGCGAGCCGCCGGCCAGCTCGAAGGCTATGACAATATCCGCCTGCTGCCGCGCACCACGGTCTGGGGCTACTACGATGGCAACACGCTCGCCGCGCTCGAACGGGTCACCGATCATAAGGAGAGGCCCGGCAAGGGCGAACCGCGCCATCGCTACTGGACCATCCGCGCCAAATCGGTGGTGCTGGCCACCGGCTCCTTCGAGCGGCCGCTGGTGTTTCCGGGCAACGACCGGCCGGGTGTGATGCTGGCGCATGCCGCAGAGCGCTACGCCGACGAGTACGGCGTGCTGCCGGGCAACAAGATTGCGCTCTTCACCAACAATGACAGCGCCTATCGCTCCGCCCTTGCGCTGAAGAAAGCCGGTGCGGCGATCGTCGCCATCATCGACGTCCGGCCGGAGCTTTCGAGCGAGATGCGCGAGCTCGCCGATGAAGCGGAGGCCAAGAGCCTTGCTGGTCACGCCGTGGTCGCCACCGAAGGCGGCAAGGCGCTGTCCGGCCTCAAGGTGCAGCGCTTCGACATGGTCAACGGCGCGCTTGCCGGCGATCCGCGCAGCATTCAAGTCGACTGCCTGCTGATGTCGGGAGGCTGGTCGCCGACCATCCATCTGGCCAGTCAGGCCGGCGCCAAGGCGGAATGGAATGCCGCCCGGCAGGCCTTCCTGCCACCGAAGGCGACGCAGCGATGGATTGGCGCCGGCGCCTTCACCGGCAGCTTTTCCACCGCCGAGGCAATCGCCGAAGGCCGCGCCGCCGGCCTTTCCGCGGCGGGTGGAACGGGCACGCCAGCGGCCTTGCCGGTCGTCGAAGCCGCACCCGGCGATCCCGATCCGGCGCCGGTGTTCGAGATCAGGGCCGACGGAAAAAGCTTCGTCGATTTCCAGCACGACGTGACGGCGGAGGATGTGCGGCTTGCGCATCGCGAAGGCTTCATCTCGGTCGAGCATCTGAAGCGTTACACCACGCTCGGCATGGCGACCGACCAGGGCAAGAGCTCCAACATAGCCGGTCTAGCCATCATGGCCGAAGCGTTGGGCAAGCCGATCCCCGAAGTCGGTACGACCCGTTTTCGTCCCCCTTTTTCGGCCGTGTCGATCGGCTCGCTGGCCGCGGAACGGTTCGGCGACCTGAGGCCCGAGCGGCTGACGCCGATGCATGATTGGCACGTCGCCAACGGCGCGACCATGTATTCGGCCGGCCTCTGGTATCGCCCGATGATCTGCGGGCTTTCAGGGGAGACGATCGAGCAGGCCTATGTGCGCGAAGCCAGGGCGACGCGCGAGAGCGCCGGCATCGTCGATGTCTCGACGCTGGGCAAGATCGCCGTGCAGGGCCCGGACGCCGCGGAATTCCTCGACCGGGTTTACACCAACATGTTTTCGACGCTGGCCGTCGGCAAGGCTCGCTACGGGCTGATGCTGCGCGAGGACGGCCTCGCCTTCGACGACGGCACGACATGGCGGCTCGGCCAACAGGACTTCTTGATGACCACCACCACGGCCAATGCCGGCAAGGTGATGCAGCATCTGGAGTATTTCCTCGACGTCATCTGGCCGGAGCTGATGGTCCATGTCACTTCGGTGACCGACGAATGGGCGGGTGCGGCGATCGGCGGGCCAAAGGCGCGAGCCATTCTTGCCGCTTGCGTCACCGGCACTGCCGTCGACAACGCCGCCCTGCCTTTCATGGGCATCGTGCACGGCAAGATATCGGGCGTGCCGGTGATGATTTGCCGGCTTTCCTTCTCCGGCGAAATGGCCTTCGAGGTTTACTCCGGCGCCGGCTACGGTACCCATGTCTGGGAAGCGTTGATCGAAGCCGGCAAGCCGTTCGGACTGGTGACTTACGGGCTTGAGGCGCTGGGAACGATGCGCATCGAGAAAGGCCACGTCACCGGCGCCGAGATTGACGGCCGCACCACGGCGCGCGACCTGCATCTCGACTGGATGCTGTCCAAGAAGAAGCCCTTCATCGGCTCGGCGATGATGGATCGCGAGGGCTTGATCGCGCCCGGCCGTCTGGAACTCGTCGGGCTGATTTCGCTGGACAACCAGCCGCTCAACGGCGGCGCGCATATCGTCGAGGCGCTTGACGAAGCCAATCCGCACGATTCCATCGGCCACATCACCGCTTGCTGCTATTCGCCGGCGCTCGGCAAGTACATCGCGCTCGCTTTGGTCAAGGACGGCAAGGCACGGCGCGGCACGCGCGCCCATATCTCCGATCCGCTGCGCAATCGGTTCGGCCCGGTCGAGATCGTCTCCAACCACTTCTTTGATCCGGACGGGAGCCGCATGCATGGTTGAGCGCCAATCACCGCTTGAGCCGGCTCCACTTGAGCCGGAACTGCGCACCGGCTCGCACGGCGATTTCGAACACGGCATCGAGGTCATCCTCTCCGAAACCAGGCCGGGATCGATCCTGCAGCTCGTTGCCTGGCCGGGCCAGGAGAAGGAGTTGATATCAGGTATCCGCACCGTTACCGGCCTTGCACTGCCCGATGGCGCCGGCGCTGGCAGCACCGACGGCGTGAGGTCGGTGTTCGGCTTTGCGCCTGGAAAATTCACTGTGGTCGATGAGGCAGAAGGCCTGGCATCGGCCTTTGCCAATGTCGTCACCCCGGCGATCGGCACGGTGACCGACCTGTCGCACGGCCGCACCGCGATCCGCATCGCCGGACCGAAGGCCGAATGGGTGCTGGCGAAATTCTTCGCCATCGACTTCGCGCTGCCGGCGTTCCCGGTCGGTGCCGGCCGCTCGACCATGCATCATGACGTCTTCGCCCAGATCCAGCGCACCGGCGCCGACCAGTTCGACATCTATGTATTCCGCTCGTTTGCGCGCTCGTTCTGGAAGGCGCTCTGCCATGCCAGCGAGGAAGTCGGTTACGAGGTACAGTAGACCGAGACGGCGTATCGTTGCCTCACGTGGCGAACGTCACCCACTCTTGCAGCGGCGCACGGTCGGTGCGGAACTCGTTTTCGGGCTTGGATGTGTCCTCACGGCCGAGCGCCATGCCGCAGACGACGATCTCCTCGTCGGGAATGTTGAGCACCGGCCTGATCTGCTTGTGATAGGGTGCAAAGGCCGCCTGCGGGCAGGTATGCAGGCCCCTGCCCCGCGCCGCCACCATGATGTTCTGCAGGAACATGCCGTAGTCGATCCACGACCCCTTGTTCAGCCGCCGGTCGACGGTGAAGATCATGCCGACCGGCGCATCGAAGAAGACGAAGTTGCGGTCGTGCTGCGCTCGCATCCTGTCCACTTCGCGCCGGCCGATGCCGAGCACGCTGTAGAGGCCGAAGCCGTTGGCCCGCCGCCGGGTGAGATACGGTTCGAAGAACTGGTCGGGATAGTAGCGATACTCATCCCACTCGGCCTTTTCGGCGCGGATGCCGGAGTTGAGGATGGCGTCGGTGATCCGCTGCTTGACCTCGCCCTTGGTGACGTAGACCCGCCAGGGCTGCATGTTGGTGCCCGAAGGCGCGCGCGCGGCAACCGAGAGAATGGCGCGGATCGTCTCATCGTCGACCATATCGGGCAGAAAGGCGCGCACCGAACGGCGCGACGTGATCGCCTCGTCTACGATCGCTGCACCATCTGTAATTGTAGTCCTGTTTTCCAGCATGGGCGTCCCTTTGCGCGTGACCCGGAAACCGGAATCGATTCCGGAAAGGATCATGCGCCGTCCAGAAAATGAGAGAGCACCACTACGGGTCCAATTTGACGCGTGGCGCTCTATCGCAAGCCTCGACCGGGCGCCCTCACTCGCCGTTCGTGGCCGAGCCTTTGCCTGAACCGCCGAAACGGTGCAAGCAAATCTTGTGGCCTCATGAAAATCCTCTTGATTTTTTCACGATCCTGATCTCTCATGAAATTTGCCCCAAATTTTCACCAGAGAAATTTTCACCATGGCTTTGCCCTCAACCGCCGTCAGATCGGAGCAGGAAAACCGCGAACGGCTGCTGGCCGGCGATATCAGGGCGCTGCGTAGGGCGCGCGGGCTGACGCTTGTCGAGATCGGCCTGAAGCTCAGCCGCTCCGTCGGCTGGGTCAGTCAGGTCGAACGCGGCCTGTCGATACCATCGCTCAGCGATCTCAGAGCCTTCGCGGAATTGTTCGGCGTGCCGGTCAGCCTGTTCTTCAGCCACGACGTGCCCGTCGAGAACGAGCGCGGCGTGGTCGTGCGCGCCGGCAGCCGCCGCACGCTTGGCACAAGCGATTCCGGCCTGGTGGAGGAGCTTCTTTCGCCCGATCTCGGCGGTAGCTTCGAGATGCTGCGTTCGGTCTTCGCGCCGGGTGCGGAGTTGAAGACCGAGGCGCGCCGGCCGACGGAGGAAGCCGGATATGTCGCTTCCGGCAGCTTCGACATCGAGATATCAGGCGTCTGGCATCGGCTTGGCGAAGGCGACTCCTTTCGCTTCGACGGCAAGCCGTTCCGCTGGCGCAATCCTGGAGCGGAGCCAGCGGTAGTCATCTGGGTGGTTTCGCCGCCTGTTTACTAGAGGTTTGGAGAAGAGCATGGCCGGTTTGCCGACCACGGCACGTGTGGTGATCATCGGAGGCGGTGTCGTCGGCGCCTCCTCGCTCTACCATCTCGCCAAGGCGGGCTGGACCGACTGCGTGCTCCTGGAAAAGAGCGAGCTCACCTCCGGCTCGACCTGGCATGCAGCCGGCAACGTGCCGACCTTCTCCTCGTCGTGGTCGCTGATGAACATGCAGCGCTATTCGACGGAGCTTTATCGCGGGCTGGCCGACGAAGTCGACTATCCCATGAACTATCATGTCACCGGCTCGCTGCGTCTTGCCCATACGCAGGAGCGCATGCAGGAGTTCCAGCGCGCCAAGGGCATGGGCCGCTATCAGGGCATGGACATCGATGTGGTCGGGCTCGACGAGATCAAGCGCCGCTACCCGTTCATCGAAACGCATGAGTTGAAGGGCGCGCTCTACGATCCGAGCGACGGCGATATCGATCCGGCGCAGCTGACCCAGGCGCTGGCCAAGGGCGCCCGCGACATGGGTGCGAAGATCATCCGGTTCTGTCCAGTCACCGGCGTGCGCCGCGAGAAGGACGAGTGGGTGGTCGAGACCGCGCAGGGCGAGATCCGCTGCGAGATCGTCGTCAATGCCGCCGGTTACCGCGCCGCCGAGATCGGCAAGATGTTCGGCCGCGACGTGCCGATGATGGTGATGAGCCATCAATATATCCTGTTCGAGGAAATCCCCGAACTGGCCGCATGGTCGAAGGAGCAAGGCAAGAAACTGCCGCTGCTGCGCGATGTCGACACCTCCTATTATCTGCGCCAGGAAAAGAACGGCATGAATCTCGGCCCCTATGAGCGCAATTGCCGTGCGCATTGGGTCGGCCACAACGACCCGATGCCAGACGATTTTTCATTCCAGCTGTTCCCCGACGATCTCGACCGGCTGGAGGACTATCTGGCCGATGCCGTTGCCCGCGTGCCGATTCTCGGCACCGCCGGCCTGTCCAAGGTCATCAACGGCCCGATCCCCTACGCGCCGGACGGCAATCCGCTGATCGGCCCGATGCCCGGCGTGCCGAACGCCTTCGAGGCCTGCGTCTTCACCTTCGGCATCGCCCAGGGCGGCGGCGCCGGCAAGGTGCTGGCCGAATTGGTGACTGAGGGGCAGACCGAATGGGACATGTGGTCCTGCGATCCGCGCCGCTTCACCAGCTTTGCCTCGGCCCCGGATTACTGCGTCGCCAAGGGCATGGAAATCTACGGCAACGAATACGCCATCCAGTTTCCGCGCCATGCCTGGCCGGCTGGGCGCGACCGCAAACTGTCGCCGATCCATGATCGCATCAAGGCGCTCGGCGCCTGCTTCGACGCCTATAATGGCTGGGAGCGCGCCACCTGGTACGCGCAGGCCGGCGACGATGTTTCGGAAGCCGCGACGCTGACCTTCCGCCGCGATGGGCCCTGGCAGCATCGCGTCCGCGAAGAATGCCTCGCCGTGCGCGATGCCGCCGGCATTTTGGACCTGCCTGGTTTTTCCCGCTTCAATTTCGACGGTCCGGGCGCCGCCGAATGGCTGAGCCAGCAGGTCACCGGGCTGGTGCCGAAGCCCGGCCGCATCGGCCTCGTCTACTTTGCCGACGACAAGGGCCGCATCGTCACCGAAATGTCGGTGGTGCGCCACGACGAGAACTTGATGACGCTGATCACTGCCGCAGTGGCGCAGTGGCACGATTTCGAATGGCTGAAATGGCGCATGCCGAAGGACGCTTCATTCAAGCTGGTAGACCGAACCGAGGAATATTCCACGCAAATCCTCGCCGGGCCCAATTCGCGAAAAATCCTCGCCGATGTCTGCGCCGCTGACCTTGCTCTGCCCTGGCTGACGCACCAGGAGACGACAATCGCCGGCCGTTGGGCAAGGCTGGTGCGTGTGTCCTTTGCCGGCGAACTCGGCTGGGAAATCCACACCAAGGTCGACGACACCGCCGCCGTCTTCGACGCCGTCTGGGCGGCCGGGCAAAAGCATGGCTTGAAGCCCTTCGGCATGTATGCGCTGGATTCGCTGCGGCTTGAAAAGGGTTACCGCGCCTGGAAAGGCGACCTGTCGACTGACTATTCGATCCTGCAGGGTGGGCTGGAGCGCTTTGTGAAATGGGACAAGCCGGATTTCCGTGGCAAGACGGCACTGCAAAACGAGAAGCAGCAGGGCGTGAAGAAGCGCTTTGTCACGCTGGTCGTCGAAAATCCCGGCGACTGCGACGCCCCCTCCATGTCGACGCTGTGGAATGACGGCCGGATTGTCGGCGAGACGACGTCCGGCGGCTGGGGTCATCGCATCGACAAGTCAATCGCGCTCGGCATGCTGCGCGTCGACCTCACTGAGCCGGGAACCGCGGTCGAGGTCGAGATCTTCGGCGAGCGCTTCAAGGCGGTCGTGCAGAAGGACGAACCGCTGTGGGATCCAAAGAACGAGAGGTTGCGCGCATGAGGTCTGTTATCCTCACCGATGGCGGCATGGGCCAGGAACTGGTACGCCGCAGCAAGTCCGAGCCCACCCCGCTGTGGTCGGCCAGGGTGCTGATCGACGAACCGGACCTGGTGCGCGACCTGCATGCGGAGTTCATCCGCGCCGGCGCCCGTGTCATCACCATCAACACCTATTCCGCAACGCCCGAGCGGCTGGCGCGCGAGGGCGCGGAAGAGTTGTTCAAGCCGCTGCAGAAGCGCGGCATCGAGCTCGCAAGGCAAGCCCGTGACCAGGCCGGCGACGCGGCGATCGCCGGCTGCCTGTCTCCCCTGTTCGGCAGCTACGCACCGGCACTGACAATATCGTTCCAGGATACGCTCGACATCTACCGCCGTATCATTGCCGAGCAGGCTGACGGCGTCGATCTGTTCCTGTGCGAGACCATGGCGTCTGCCGAGGAGGCGCGCGCGGCTGTCACCGCGGCATCGGAAAGCGGCAAGCCGGTGTGGGTGTCGTGGACGCTTGCCGATCACGGCACGCCGCGCCTGCGCAGCGGCGAAGCCATTGCGGCTGCGTTGAGCGCTCTCGACGGCCTGCCGGTCGCAGCTAGGCTGATCAATTGCTGCCGGCCCGAAGCGATCGCTGCAGCGCTGCCCGAACTGATCGATCTTGGTGGCCTGGTCGGCGCCTATGCCAACGGCTTCACCTCGGTCGAGGCGCTCAAGCATGGCGGTACGGTGGAGGTGCTGCACGCCCGCCATGACCTCGATCCGGATGCCTATGCCGGCCAGGCGGTCGGCTGGGTCGAGGCCGGCGCCGGCATCGTCGGCGGCTGCTGCGAAGTCGGACCGCCCCATATTGCCACCTTGCGCGACCGGCTCGAACAGGCCGGCTACGAAATTTCGGGAGTAGCATAGTGCCCAGACCATCATCGCGCATTTCCGGCATCGTGCCTTCCGGCAAGGATGGCTGGGAGGTCCATTTCGCCGCCTGGACACGCAAGCAAGCCGGCGAGGACATCATCATGCTGTCGGTCGGCGACCACGATTTCGACACGCCGGCGCAAACGATCGAAGCCTGCGTGACTGCGGTTCGCGCCAGCAACCACCATTACACCCCGCTTCCCGGCATTCCGCGCTTGCGCAAGGCCATGGCGGCCGCCTCGACCGCCTGCACCGGTATTGTGACCGACCCCGACCAGGTCATCGCTACGCCAGGCGGGCAGGCAGCGCTGTACGCGGCGGTGCAGGCCGTTCTCGACCAGGGCGACCATGCCATCGTGGTCGCGCCCTATTACGCGACCTACCCCAACACGTTCAGTGCAGCGGGCGCCGATTTCACCGTGGTCGAGACACCTGCCGAGGATGGTTTTCAGCCGCGAGCCGCCGACATTCGCGCCACGCTTCGGCCGAACACGCGCGCCATCCTCATCAACACGCCGAACAATCCGACGGGTGCCGTCTATTCGCGCCAGCGGCTGGAAGAGCTGGCGCAGATCTGCAGGGAACATGACCTCTGGCTGCTGTCGGACGAGGTCTATTGGACGCTGGGCGGCGGCGAGCACATCTCGCCGCGCTCGCTGCCCGGCATGGCCCAACGCACGCTGGTCATCAATTCCATGTCGAAGAGCCACGGCATGACCGGCTGGCGCATGGGCTGGCTGACCGGACCCGAAGAGATGATCTCGCTGCTGACCAGCCTCAATCTGGTGACGACCTACGGCCTGCCGGCCTTCATCAGCCTCGCTTGCGCCGAGGCGCTGGAAAACGGCTACGGCGTCAAGGAGATTGCCGAACGCTATGCTGCACGGCGCACCGTCGTTCTCGATGCCATGCGCGGCATGAACAACGTCACCGTGCGCGGCTCCGAGGGCGGCATGTATGTCATGCTCGACATATCGGCTCTCGAGCCGGACGACGAGAAATTCGCCTGGGCGTTTCTCGACAAGGAAAAGGTCGGGGTTATGCCGGGCTCGAGCTTCGGCGCGGCGGCCGCCGGCCATATTCGCGTCAGCCTCTGCCAGCCCGAGGCGATACTTTTGGAAGCAGCCCTTCGCCTGCGCCGCTTTGCTTCCACCTATCGCCGTGAGGCTGCATGAGCGCCCTGCCCCCCAAAGCCATTCCGACCAAGGCCATTCCTCCCAAAGCAAGGGCTGTCATTATCGGCGGCGGTGTTTCAGGCTGTTCGGTCGCCTACCATCTGGCCAAGCTCGGCTGGACCGACATCGTGCTGCTCGAACGCAAGCAGCTGACATCAGGCACGACATGGCACGCCGCCGGCCTGATCGGCCAGCTGCGCGGCTCGCAGAACATGACGCGGCTGGCGAAATATTCGGCCGATCTCTACATCAAGCTGGAAGCCGAGACCGATGTCGGCACCGGCATGCGCCAGGTTGGCTCGATCACCGTGGCGCTGACCGAGGAGCGCAAGCACGAGATTTATAGGCAGGCGTCTCTCGCCCGCGCGTTGGATGTCGACGTGCGCGAGATTTCGCCTGATGAAGTCAAGCAGATGTACCCGCATCTCAACATTTCCGATGTGGTCGGCGCCGTGCATCTGCCGCTCGACGGCCAGTGCGACCCGGCCAATATCGCCATGGCGCTGGCCAAGGCTGCGCGTCAGCGCGGTGCGACGATCGTCGAGAACGTGAAGGTCACCAAGGTCCATACCAGGGATAGCCGCGTTACCGGCGTTTCCTGGACGCAAGGCGACGAGCAAGGCATGATCGAAGCCGATGTCGTCGTCAATTGCGCCGGCATGTGGGCGCGCGAGCTCGGCCGCCAGAACGGCGTCACCATCCCGCTGCATGCCTGCGAGCACTTTTACCTCGTTACCGAGCCGATCCCCGGCCTGACCCGCCTGCCGGTGCTGCGCGTGCCGGACGAATGCGCCTACTACAAGGAAGATGCCGGCAAGATGATGCTCGGTGCCTTCGAGCCGGTGGCCAAGCCTTGGGGCATGAATGGCATAAGCGAGGATTTCTGCTTCGATCAGTTGCCCGAGGATTTCGCGCATTTCGAGCCGATCCTCGAAATGGGCGTCAACCGCATGCCGATGCTGGCCAGCGCCGGCATCCACACCTTCTTCAACGGTCCCGAGAGCTTTACGCCTGATGATCGCTATTATCTCGGAGAGGCGCCGGAGCTCTCCGGTTACTGGATGGCGACCGGCTACAATTCGATCGGCATCGTTTCTTCCGGCGGCGCCGGCATGGCGCTGGCGCAATGGATCAACGACGGCGAAGCGCCCTTCGATCTCTGGGAAGTGGATATCCGCCGCGCCCAGCCGTTCCAGAAGAACCGCCGTTATCTGAAGGAGCGCGTCTCCGAGACTCTCGGCCTGCTCTATGCCGATCATTTCCCCTACCGCCAGATGGCGACCTCGCGGAACATCAGGCGCTCGCCTCTGCACGAACATCTGAAGGCGCGCAGCGCGGTGTTCGGCGAGGTCGCCGGCTGGGAGCGCGCCAACTGGTTCGCCAGGCCCGGCCAGGAGCGCGAATACCGCTATTCGTGGAAACGGCAGAACTGGTTCGACAACCAGCGCGAGGAACATCTGGCGGTCCGAAACGGCGTCGGACTGTTCGACATGACCTCATTCGGCAAGATCCGCGTAGAGGGCCGCGATGCCTGTGCCTTCCTGCAGAAGCTTTGCGCCAACGACATGGACGTAGCGCCGGGCAAGATCGTCTACACCCAGATGCTCAACCAGCGCGGCGGTATCGAGAGCGATCTCACCGTCTCGCGCCTGTCGGAAACGGCCTTCTTCGTCGTCGTGCCCGGCGCGACGCTGCAGCGCGACCTCGCATGGCTGCGCAAGCATCTTGCCGACGAATTCGTCGTCATCACCGATGTCACCGCCGCCGAAGCCGTGCTCTGCCTGATGGGTCCGGACGCAAGGAAGTTGATCCAGGAGGTAAGCCCGAATGATTTCTCCAACGAAACCAATCCATTCGGGACGTTTCAGGAGGTAGAAATCGGCATGGGTCTGGCCCGCGCCCACCGCGTTACCTATGTCGGCGAGCTCGGCTGGGAGCTTTATGTCTCGACCGACCAGGCAGCACACGTCTTCGAGGCGATCGATGAGGTCGGCGCCGATGTCGGCCTGAAACTCTGCGGCCTGCATACGCTGGATTCCTGCCGCATCGAAAAGGCCTTCCGGCACTTCGGCCACGACATCACAGACGAAGACAATGTGCTGGAAGCAGGCCTCGGCTTCGCGGTGAAGACTGCCAAGGGCGATTTCGTTGGCCGCGATGCCGTGCTGAGAAAAAAAGAGACCGGATTGGCCCGGCGCCTGGTGCAGTTCCGCCTGAAAGACCCTGAGCCGCTGCTCTTCCATAATGAGGCGATCCTGCGCGACGGTAAGATCGTTGGCCCGGTCACCTCGGGCAATTACGGCCATCATCTCGGCGGCGCAATCGGCCTAGGCTACGTGCCTTGCCAGGGCGAAAGCGAGGCGGATGTGATGTCGTCGTCGTACGAGATCGAGATCGCCGGCGAGCGCTTCGCCGCGGAAGTGTCGCTGAAGCCGATGTATGATCCGAAGGCGGAACGGGTGCGGATGTAGCTCAGAAGCGCTCCAGCTTCGTTCGCACTTTCTCCAGAAACGCCGCCCTCGTCTTCGGCGTCGATGCATCCATGAGATAGTGAGCCAGGAAGAACGTCCTGCAACGGGTGGCGCAGAGCGCCCGCATGCCGCGCAGAATGGTCTTGCGCCCAGGCTGGCCGACAACAACGCTCCACCAGGTCGGTGCACCGCAGGTAGTGATCACCCCGATCTTCGTCACGTGCCTCATCAGCGACTGGATCCGCCCCTTGCCCACCGGCAGCCGGAAGGCGACGTCGGTCGCCCAGACCCGGTCGAGCCAGCCCTTCAGCATTGCCGGCAGCCCATACCACCATGTCGGATAGATGAAGAGGATTGCCTGGGCCCATTTGAGGTGGTCGATGTGCGGTTTGAGCGCCGGATCCTGCGGGGCGTGCTCATTGTAGGAGCGTCGCTCGCCGCAGCCCATGACCGGATCGAAATTTTCCGTATAGAGGTCGAGCAACCGCACCTCTCAGCCCCTCGCCTTCAGCACCTCGATGGCACTATCCCGGATCGCGGTACAAAAGCTTCCCGGGACCGGATGGCAATAAACCACCAGGACCCGCATCAGAAGGCATCCATGCTGGCGGCGACTTTCGCCGTGAATCTCTTCCGCGTTTCATCGGTCGACAGGTTCATCGAATAATGCGCGAGATAGGACACGGAGGCACCTGGCTTGACCGCGGCGCGCAACACACGCTTGACCAGCTTGCGCGGCGGGTCGCCCATCAGCATGGCGTGCAGCCGGCTGCCGCCATAGGTGGTGACCGCCGCTAGCTTGTGGATGTTGTGCAGCGACGGCTGCACCTTGCCATTGACCAGCTTGAACGACACGCCGGGCAGGAAGACGCGGTCGAAAAAGCCTTTCAGGATCGCCGGATAGCCGTAGTTCCACACCGGAAACGACAGCACCAGCGCCTCTGCCCGCAGCAGGCGCTGGACATAGAGCGCTGCCGGATCACCGGCGCCGCGCTCGTCGTGGTAGCCGAGCCGTTCGGCCCGCGTCAGCCGCGGGTCGAAATCCTCGGCATAGAGGTCGCAGTCGTCGACCGCGTGACCAGCGGCCGTCAGCCGCTCGACGATCACCTTGTGCAAACCGGCATTGAAGCTGGTCTCAACCGGATGGGCGTAGAGAACGAGGATTTTCATCACCCCGCCTTCTGCAACCCCTTGAACAGGAACGACTTGCCCGAGCGATAATCGTAGTCCGGGTTTTCCCAGGCGATCATCTTGCCGGGATTGAGCAGCCCTTGCGGATCGGTCTCGCGCTTGAAGGCGAGCTGCACCTCGTCCGTCTGCTTCATGCCGCCCTCTTCCAGCGTGTAGCGGTGCGGATTGAAGACCCAGCAGCCACTGTCCTCGTGGATGCGGATGATCTCGTCGAGCCGCGCGGCCGTCGTGAAGCGCACCAACGGCAGTCCGGCCACGCCGATCGCGCCGTCGAAGCGGATGAATTCGAGATGTGTCGGCACCTCGTCGCCGAAGCGATCGATCATCGCCTTGACGTAAGCCAGGTGATCCGGCGAGGGATAGCGGGTCTGCAGATAGGTAATCGTCGGGTCGACCCTGATGGCACGCAGCGTCGTGTGGTTCCAGGTCAGCTCATAGGCCGGCGGCAGGCCCTTGAGATCGGCCTCCTTGTCGGCGCGGAAGACGATCTCGCCCTTGCTGCGCGCCGTGAGGGCGACAAAGGCGTCCATTGCATGCGGCGCAATCATGCATACGACGATGCTTTGCTCGCGCCTGAAAAACCGCTGGTGCCGCTTGAAATAGTCGTAGGGGATCGGAGCGGCGATCGGCGTGATCAGCTTCGCCAGAATGCCGTCCTGGATGGCGAGATCGTCGCCGAAGCCGGCCGCATCCATGAAATCGTCGAACCCGACGATGACATCGACCCAGTCGTAAGCAGCGGTCAGCGGCATCTCGACCTCGGTGATGATGCCGTTGGTGCCGTAGGCATGCATCACCTTCAGCACCTCCTCGCCGCTAAGGTCCATGATGCGAGGCTCCGCTTCCATCGTCACGGTCCTGAGCCGGATGACATTGCCGAGGTCGCGCAGCCCACCCCAGCGGATCGAGCCGACGCCGCCCGATCCGCCGGCAACGAACCCGCCTATGCTCGCGGTGTTGTAGGTCGATGGCGACATTCGCAGCTCCTGGCCGGAATGCGCGCGCGTCGCCCTGTCGATGTCGGCGAGGACGGCGCCGGGTCCGGTCACGACGCGGCCGGGCGCGATCGACTTCACCGCATTCATCTCGGCAAGGTTGAGCACGACGCCGCCGGACAGCGGCATCGCCTGCCCGTAATTGCCGGTGCCGCTGCCGCGCGGCGTCACCGGCACGCCGTGTCGGTGGCAGGCGGCAAGCACGCGGATCACCTCGTCTTCCGTCTTCGGCGTTACGATCAGGTCGCCGGTCACATGGTCGAGCTGTTGCTTCAGCACCGGGCTGTACCAGTAGAAATCGCGGCTCTTCTGCTGGACGATCGCCGGATGGTCGTCGATCTTCAGACCGTCGAGGTCGCGCTTCAGTGCCGAAAGGTCCATCATCCCACCATCAGATCGTCGAGTTCGGCATAGTCGGGCAATTGGCGCTCGATGGCGCGGCCATCGCGCACGACGATGCGATCCGATTCGGGCCGCGACAGCAATTCCGTCCAGCTCCGCCCCCTAAAGAGAACGAAATCGGCAGCGCCGCCGGCCCCAAGCGTGCCAAAACCGTCGAGCCGCATCACCTTGGCCGGCGTCGAAGTCACCGCCTGTGGCCAATCGCCGACCGGGTGATCGAAATGCAGGATGCGCGTCGCCATGCGGTAGACCTCCAGCATGTCGAGATCGCCATAGGCGTAGAACGGATCGCGGGTGTTATCGGAAGCGACGGCGACCGAGATGCCGCGCGCCTTCATCTCGTGCAGCAGCGTCACGCCGCGCCAGCGCGGCGTGGTCTTGTCGCCACGCCTGTCCTGCAAATAGAGATTGCACATCGGCAGCGACACCACGGCAAGCCCCGCCTTCGCCACCTTGTCCAGCGTGTCGAGTATGTCGAGATCGGGCTGGCGTGCCAGCGAGCAGCAGTGGCCGACGAGGATGTTTCCCTCAAAACCGTTCCACAAGGCCGCCTCGGCGATCTTCTTCAGCGAGATCGCCGAGATATCATCGGTCTCGTCGGCATGGAAATCGAGGTCGAGGCCATGCTTGATCGCCTGCGCAAACACCTGGTCGAGAAGCTCTTCCAGGTCCGGCAGCATATAAGTGACGACGCCGAGCACGCCGTTGGCCGCGGCTACGCGTTTGGCCAGCCTTTCGAACCACTTCCTGTCGCGCACGCCTTCGATGCCAAGCAGGCAGGCCGCCTGCAGCTCGATGCGGCCACGCCATTTCTCCCGTATCGTCTCGAACACCGGCCAGGAGATCTCTTCCTGCGGCGCGACGCTGTCGAGATGGGTGCGGAGTGCCCTGGTGCCGTGCGCGTAGGCTGAGCGCAGCGAAAAATCCATGCGGCGGGCGACGTCCTCGGCGCTCCAGCGGGCGGCACGGTCGGCGCCGGTGGCGTTCAGCGCGCCCATGAAGGTGCCGTCCGAATTGGGTTTTCGAGGCCAGATATGGCCCTTGTCGATATGCGTGTGGCAGTCGACGAAACACGGCATGACAATGCGGCCGCCGAGGTCGACGGCGCCTGCCGGTGCATTGGACTGGCCGCGCGCGGTAATGCTGGAGACTTTGTCGTCGGCGACAGCGATATCGGCGAGCGCGAAGCCGTCGGCATCGAAGGCTGCGGCAAGGTCCGGCGTCAGTGATGCATGAAGCCGGACATTGGAAAGTACGAATTGGCCGGCTTCGGGGATCACTTCTGAGGTCATCGCTGCCCCTCATCCGCCTGCCGGCACCTTCTCCCCGTATCGACGCGGGGAGAAGGTGTTGGCAGCGACCGTGGCATACTTTCAGCAACGCCGGTGATTGGCGAAACCGTCGATGAAGGCGTCCTTCTCCCCGTCTCTATACGGGGGGAAGTGCCCGGCAGGGCGATGAGGGGCAGCGCTAACGCAGGGGTTGGCGACCGGCAGCTTTTACCTTGAACACACAGCACCGTCATCGCTCCTGCTTCAGCGCGCTCTCGTGCCAGCGGCGCAGAATGAGGTGCGACATCAACGACAGCACCAGGAAGATCAGAATGCCGGTGAACGAAATCAGGATCAGCGCCGCGAACAGCCGCGGTGCGTTGAGCCGGTAGCCGGCCTCGATGATGCGCGAGGCCAGCCCCGACGACTGTCCCTGGGCCCCGGCGACGAACTCCGCCACCACCGCGCCGATCAGCGACAGGCCGCCTGCGATCTTCAGCCCGCCGAGGAAATACGGCATCGCCGCCGGCAGGCGCAGGTAGCGCAATTGTTGCCAGCGGGTCGCGCCGTTGAGCCTGAACATGTCGCGCAGATTGCGGTCGACCGAGTTGAGACCGAGCGTGGTGTTGGATAGGATCGGAAAGAAGGCGACGATCCAGGCACAAAGCAAAAGCTTCGTCGTCTGGTTGTCGACATAGATGTTGATCAGCGGGAAGACCGCGACGATCGGCGTCACCTGCAGCACGATGGCAAACGGGAAGAACGACATCTCTACCCACTTCGATTGCGCGAACAGCACCGCCAGCCCGACACCGCCGACGACGGCCAGAAGCAGGCTGAGGAAGGTGATCTTGAGCGTCACCAGCAGCGAGGAGAACAGCAGCCCCGCATCGTCGAACAGCGTTTGCAACACCACACCGGGGCGCGGCAGGATATATTTCGGGATGTCGTTCCAGACGCAGATGCGGTCCCACAGCCAGATCGCCAGGATCATGATCGCCAGCGGCAGCAGCCATCGGCCGATTTGCTCGAGCCGTTCCTGGCGCACGCGACGCGCCTCCTCGGGGTCGAGCTTCAGCGCGTGTTCTTCAATGGCCGTCATGATGCGGTCCGGCAGTTGAGTTGATGGCGCCGATCAGCACGTCGGATGCCTGGCGGCAGAGCGCGGCATAGTCGGGCGAGGTACGGAAGGTCTCGTTGCGCGGGTAGGGCGCATCGATGGCCAGTTCTTTGAACACCCGGCCCGGTCGCGCCGCCATGACGACGACGCGGTTGGAGAGGAAAACGCTTTCGAAGACGCTATGGGTGACGAAGACGACGGTAAAACGCTCGTCCTGCCACAGTTCCAGAAGATCGTTGTTGAGCTTGAAGCGGGTGATCTCGTCCAGCGCCGCGAACGGCTCGTCCATCAGCAGAATACGCGGCTTGGTCACCATGGCGCGGGCGATCGAGACGCGCATCTTCATGCCGCCGGACAGCTCGCGCGGCACGGCATTCTCGAACCCGGTCAGGTGGACCCGCGCCAGCATCTCCATCACGACAGGCGCAGCCTTGGCCCGCGACACGCCCTTCAGCCGCAGCGGCAGCCAGACATTGTCGAAGACATCGGCCCAGGGCAGCAGCGTCGGCTCCTGGAAGACGAAGCCGATATTCGAGCGGTCGACAGAGCTGCTGCCGCGCCAGTCGAGTACGCCGGAGGTCGGCGTGGCAAGACCCGCAATGACGCGCAAGGCCGTCGACTTGCCGCAGCCGGACGGGCCGAGAAGGCTGAGAAAGTCGCCTTCCCGGATCGTCAGGTCGACGTCGCTGAGCGCTGTCACGCCGTTGGAAAAGACCTTGCCGACACCACGCAGCGCCAGCAGCATCGGACCTTTGCCCGATGCGCTTGCCGGCGCTTGCGCCACTTTCTCTTGCATCATGCCCGGGTGCTATTTCTTCAGGTCGATCCCGACGCCTTTGTTGACGAAGGCCAGCGTGTAGGACTTCTTGATGTCGACGCCGGCCGGCACGACCTTGGCCTTGACCATCTTGTCGTAGAAGCTCTGGATGCGCGCGTCTGTCATCGCACCGATGCCGAGTTTTTCCGTATCGCCGGAATCGACGATGCCGAATTTCTTCATCTGCTCGATCGAAAACGCGATCTGCTCGTCGCTGATGTCGGGGTTGTCCTTCTTGATCGCCGCGTTGGCGGCAGCGTTGTCGCCGTAGAGATAATTGTACCAACCCTTGGCCGAGCCATCGACGAAGCACTGAACCACCTCCGGCCGCTTATCGATCGTGGCCTGCATGGTCTCGATCGTCGTCGCATAGGTGTCGAAGCCGTAGTCGGCAAGCAGGAACAGATTGGGCTGGAAGCCGCCTTCCTTGGCGACGGCGAAGGGCTCCGAGGTCACGTAACCCTGTTGGATCGACTTCTTGTTGGCGATGAAAGGTGCGGGGTTGAACGTGTAGGGCACGCGCTTGGCCGGATCGAAGCCGAATTCCGTGATCATCCATTGGAAGAAGCTCTGCGCCCCTTCGTCGCCGATGATGTACTGGTCCGCGTTCTTCAAATCCTCCCATTTGTCGAGCCCCTGACCCGGATGGGACATGATCACCTGCGGCTCTTTCTGGAAGGAGGCGGCGACCACTCGCAGCGGAATCTCCTGCTGAACGGCGTCGAAGGCCTGCAGCATGTTGCCGCCCATGTAGAAGTCGATCTTGCCGGCGAGCAGCAGCGGCCGACCGCTGACCTGCGGGCCACCTTGCATGATCGTTACATCGAGCCCGCAAGCGGCATAGGTGCCATCAGCGGCCGCCTGATAGTAGCCGCCGTGCTCGGCTTGGGCGAGCCAGTTGGTGCCGAAAGTGACTTTTTCATTTGCTGCCGCGCTCAGCGTGCTTGCGGCAAGCAGCACGATCGCGCCCACCGAAATCTTAAGTTTTCCGTCCATCCACACCACCCTCTGCTGACTCCGGCGCGCCACGCACCGGGCTCGACACCATCGATTCAAGAAGCAAGACACATGCCATCACCGAGGCCGCCCGCCTGCGCAACGGTGGTGCACGAAGGCCGGACGGTCATGCTGTACCGGAGGCATCGTGCCTATTTTTTGAACGCCTGTCCACAATCGCCCTGATAGTATGCACTGCATCTTGAACGGGCCGCCAATCCGGCTTTAGGCTGGACATCAGATTGGAGATTTTCATGTTCAAATTCCTGGCGCCGAAGTCGATCAAGCCGCCCTTCGCCCGCTACAGTCATGGCATCGAGGTGCCTCCCGGCAAGAGGCTGGTGCTGTGTTCGGGCCAGGTCGCCATCACTGCGGACGATCAGATCCCTGAGGATGCGGGCGCACAGGCGGAACTCTGTTTTCAGAATATATCAGCGATTCTCGGCGACGCCGGGCTTGGACTTTCCGACATCGTCCGCATCAACGCCTATGTCACCGACCGCGCCTTCCTGCGGCCCTACATGGACGTCCGCGACCGGCTGTTCACCAGCCCGGCACCGGCTTCGACGGTGATGATCGTATCCGGTTTTGCGCGGCCGGAATTCAAGGTCGAGATCGAGGTCATCGCGGCAGGGTAATTTTTGATTAGGCGTTTTCGCCTATCGTTGTTTAAACGTGTATGGCCGCCAGCGTGGGAAATCAATGATCGATCTTGCAGCGCAAATTCTCCGTCTGCGCAGAGCCTTGGGGCTGAACCAATCGGCATTCGCAGAACTAATTGGCGTTGACCAATCCACTATTTCGAAGTGGGGTGTTGGAAAAAACAGTCCGAATGGCAGGACTCTACTGAGGCTCAATGAGTTAGCTCGAAAAAACGGTTTGCCAAACATTACCGAACCGCATGATGTCAGCCCGGCGCCAGCACTGGTTCAGAGACGCGTGTGGTGGGGCGATTACCGGACCACCGAATACGCCACCATCGATCCGGAGGCGACGATCGCGGTTCTGCCGGTGGCGGCGATCGAACAGCACGGGCCGCATCTGCCGGTTTCGACCGATACTTCGATCATGACCGGCATGCTCGAAACGGTGATCGCCCGCCTGCCCGGCGATCTCGACATCCGCATCCTGCCGGTCCAGGCAGTGGGCAAGTCGAATGAACACCTGCATGCGCCGGGAACCCTCACTCTACCGGCGGCGACCTTGATCGAGGCGTGGACGGAGCTTGGCCTGTCTATCGCGCGGGCCGGGTTAAGGAAACTGATCGTCGTCAACTCGCATGGTGGCAACGAGGAGATCATGGGCATCATGACGCGAGAATTGCGCGTGCGTGCAAAGATGCTGGCGGTGAAGACGAGCTGGCAGCGCTTTGGCCGGCCGGCCGGTATGTATACCGAGCTTGAGGACCGCCAGGGGATCCATGGCGGCGATGTCGAGACCTCGCTGATGCTGCATTTCCGGCCTGATCTCGTCGACATGGCAAAGGCCGACAATTTCGTGTCCAACGTCGCCCGCGCCGAAACGGAATTTTCGCTGCTGCGCCACACCGGAACGCACGCCTTCGCCTGGATCGCCACCGATCTCAACCCGAACGGCGTGGTCGGCGACGCCAGCATTGCAACGGCCGAAAAGGGCCGGCTGACCGCCAACCATCAGGCCGACGGCTTCATCAGCCTCTTGAAAGATGTGCGCAAGGCGAAGCTGGCCGACTGGCTGGCCTAGGAGGCTCTCCGCCAGCGCCGCGCCGCCCCTCACCTGCCTGCCGGCATCCTCTCCCCGTAAACGGGGCGAGGGACGCTATCATCGACGGTTTCGCCAATCGCCAGCGTTGACGAAAGGGGCCAGCGTTGCTGCCAGCCCGTTCTCCCCGTCACTATACGGGGAGAAGATGCCGGCAGGCAGATGAGGGCAGCGCCGACGTCGCCAATACCTGCAGCGATCACAGCACGATTAGGTTGCTTGGTGGCTTGATGGCTCAAACAACCCTCCTCAAGACTAGGAATCAGGCGTCGATCTTCAACGCAAACGGTGTGCCTTCGAAGGCCTCCGCGCCGCGCCCGATCGCCTGGATCGCACGGGTCATGCGGCCGTTGCGGTCAAGCAGCGCGTCGGCGACCGCGATCAGCCGCGGGTTGGGTGTTGCCGTCGGCGACAGCGCGCGCAGCGTCTCAGCCAATTCGACCTCGCAGCGCTTCGGCGCCAATGCCGCCGCAATGATGTAGGCCGAGGCGGTCGACCGGCTGATACCGGCATAGCAATGCACGACCAGCGGCCTTGTACGGCCCCATTGCCGCGCGAAATCGAGCAGGTCGCGGACATGCTCCTCGCCCGGCATGGTCATGCCCTCTTGCGCGACAGCAATGTCGTGCATGACCAGATGCAGATGGTTCTCCTGGGCGATCGACGCCGGCCGTGTCACCTCGGTGCCGGCAGCTAGCAGGGAAAGCAGCCGCTCGGCGCCGGTTTTTGCGACCGTTTCCTCGACCTTCGACAGCGAACAGACATGGATCATTGCTTGATCTCCCTAATGCATGTCGCGCAAAAGTGCGCAGCGGTTTTGCAATAACGACATGCATAAAAAAAGAACTTAAAGCGCGTCGCATGAATCTGTTCAAATGCGACGCGCTCTAGGCGTCATCGTCGCGCTGTTGCGCCCAGTCGGCAAGAGCCGATTCGAGCCGCTGCCATTCCTCGTCCGGGCCCGGCAGCCCGGCGCGCAGCAGATGCGGCCGGCCGGAAAAATGGCGAAGCAGGATGCCGCGCTCGCCAAGCACCGAAAACAGGCCGGCGGCGGCTGCCAGCCTGATATAGCGAAACAGCGTGGTGCCGCCGGCGACCGGGACGCCGAAGCGGCCGAACAGCGCATCGAGCCGCGCTGCATCCTCGGCCAAACGCCGCCGCATCTCGGCCTGCCAGCTGCTGTCGGCAAGCGCGCGGATACCGTATTCGAGCGCCGGGCCGGCGACCGCCCATGGCCCGAACTGCGCCTCGAGCCGTTCGACCGTCAGCGCGTCGGCCAGTGCAAAGCCGAGCCGCAGGCCGGCGAGGCCAAAGAACTTGCCGAAGGAACGCAGTACGACGATGCCGCCTTGCTCGACATCGCCGGTCAGGCTCTCGCCAAGCGGGCCGACATCCATGAACGCCTCGTCGACGACCAGCAACCCGCCTCTGGCGCGCAATTTTTTGGCAAGCTCAAGCAGCCTCTCGCGCTCGACAATACGCCCGTCCGGATTGTTGGGATTGACGACGATGGCGAGGTCGGCCCCTGCCAGGACCCCGAAATCATCGACCTCCGTCACAGCATGGCCGGCGATCGCCGCTGCCCGCTGATGTTCGGCATAGGTCGGCCCGAGCACCAGCGCCTTGCCGGGGCTCACAAGCGAGGCGACGCGCGGCAACAGGATCTGCGTGCCGGGCGCCGCCACCACATTCGCTGCCGATGGCGCGCCATAGGCGCTTGCCGCGATGTCGGCCAGATCACGGACCCGCGCAGCTTCCGGCAATCTGGACAGGGCGGTGGCGGGCAGATCGAAAAACGGATAGGAGTGCGGATTGATACCGGTCGAGAGGTCGACGAAGGGTTGTGGCGCGCGGGGGAAAAGCGTCCTCGCCCGGCCAAGGCTTCCGCCGTGATCCACCACTGCCGCCGTTCCATCAAGAGACTTCATGTCGATCCTGACCGCTTTCCTGTCACTGGTTATTGAATTCGCCGTCGGCTACCCGGCCTGGCTGTTCGGCGCCATCGGCCATCCCGTCACCTGGTTTGGCAGGCTGATATCCTTTCTCGACCGCAGGCTCAACCGCGCCACCGATTCCGACGCCGTCCGTCGGCGGCGCGGCGTTGAGGCGCTGCTGATCATCGTGCTGGTGCCGGCCACCATCGCGTTCGCGGTGGAAACCACGCTTGCGGGCATTCCGGCCGGATTGATCCTCACGGCGATTTTGGCGACATCGCTGCTGTCACAGAAGAGCCTGGCCGAGCATGTCGAGGCGGTCGCCGACGGGCTCGACAATGGTGGACTCGACATCGGCCGTGTTGCCGTCTCGCGGATCGTCGGCCGCGACCCAGAAAAGCTCGACAGACCCGGCGTCTGCCGCGCGGCGATCGAAAGCCTGGCAGAGAATTTTTCCGACGGCGTCGTCGCACCCGTCTTCTGGATCGGCGTCGGCGGGCTGGCCGGCGGCGTCGCTTACAAGGCCGCCAATACCGCTGATTCGATGATCGGCCACCGCACGCCGCGCCACGAGGCTTTCGGCCGGGCAGCAGCGCGCTTCGACGATCTGATCAACCTGCCGGCGTCGCGGCTGACCGCGCTGCTCATCGTGCTCGCCGCCTTCCTCGTCAAAGGCGCCGATGCCGGCAATGCCTGGCGCACCGTGCAGCGAGACGCGAAAAAGCACCGCTCGCCCAATGCCGGCTGGCCGGAGGCCGCGATGGCCGGCGCGCTCGGCCTGGCGCTCGCTGGCCCGCGTTCCTATGACGGCGTCATGGTCGACGACGCGTTCATGGGCGAAGGCGGCCGCCGCGATGTCGAGAGCATGGACATCAGGCGGGCGCTGAAACTCTACCGAGTCGCCGACTTTCTGCTGATCGCGCTGTTCGGCTTGCTGTCGGTGATCGTCATCGCTGCGTGACGTTTAATCCGGTCGAGATCGGCTAAAACATAAACCCGCCTCAAAGGCGGGTCGCTGGCGCGAATCTGCACCATGAATAAATTCCTAGCATAACTGCCGTCACAAAGCAATTGATTTCGGGCCACGACGTGGCCAATCGCTTCAGGTTTGCGCTGCCCCTCATCGCCCTGCCGGGCACTTCTCCCCGTATAGTGACGGGGAGAAGAACGCCTTCGCAAAGGATTTCGCCAATCTCCAGCGTTGCAGAAAGGGTGCCGAGGGTCGCGACAAGCCCCTTCTCCCCGTCGCTATACGGGGAGAAGGTGCCGGCAGGCGGATGAGGGGCAGCGCCGACATCGACAATTGGTCATTCCAACATGAGTTGGAGGTTATCTTTGTCTGAAGCCATTGCGCTACCCCAGCGCGCGGGCAAAACCTCTCAGAACTCTATGCCTTGCTGTGCCTTCACGCCGGCGGAAAAGTGATGCTTGGTCACGCCCATCTCGGTGACCAGATCGGCGGCATCGACCAGCGCCGGCTTGGCGTTGCGGCCGGTGACGACGACATGCAGGTTTTCGCGGCGCCCTTTCAGCGCCGCTATCACCATCTCCAGATCGAGGTAGTCGTATCGCAGCGCGATGTTCAACTCGTCGAGCACCAGAAGGCTGATCGATGGATCGGCCATCAGCTCTAGCACCTTGGCCCAGGCCGCCTCGGCTGCCGCGATGTCGCGCTTCAGATCCTGGGTTTCCCAGGTGAAGCCCTCGCCCATCGTGTGCCAGACGACCCGATCGCCGAAAGCGGCAAAGGCGTCCTTCTCGCCGGTGTGCCATTTGCCCTTGATGAACTGGACAACGCCGACGCGCTTACCGTAGCCGATCATCCTCAGCGCCAGCCCGAAGGCGGCAGTGGTCTTGCCCTTGCCGGGCCCGGTGTTGACGATCAGCAGCCCCTTCTCGACCGTCTTTGCCGCGACCTCGGCGTCCTGCACCGCCTTGCGCTTGGCCATCTTGGCGCGGTGGCGTTCCTCGTCCTTGGGATCGATAGTATCAGCCATGTCACTTCACCTTGAGAGGCAGCCCCGCCACCATCAGCAGCACCGTATCGGACACTGCCGCAACTTGCTGGTTGAGCCGGCCGGCGGCATCGCGAAACCGGCGAGCCAACGCATTGTCCGGCACAATGCCCTGGCCGACCTCGTTGGAAACCACGAACCACGGCCCGCGCGGCCGCGACAGCAAATCCACCAGCCCTCGGCATTCAGCCTCAACGTCATCTTCGGCCAGCATATGGTTGGTCAGCCACAAAGTCAGGCAGTCGATCAGGACAGGCCGGTCGGCAGGCAGCGTCTCGATCGCACCGACGAGATCGAGCGGCGCGTCGATGGTCGTCCAGCCCTCGCCGCGCCGCGACCGGTGCAGCGCGATACGCTCGCGCATCTCGCCGTCATAGGCTTGCGCCGTGGCGATATAGGTCCACGGCGCCGGACAGGCCGTCACCAATCTTTCGGCATGCGCGCTCTTGCCGGAGCGCGCACCGCCGATGACTAGGGTCAGCGTCCCGCCGGAAGCAACGCGATCAGGCAAAGCTGTCGCGCAGGCCGGTCGTCGTGCCGGTCAAGCGGCCGCGCACCACGCCGACGACCGCGCCGAGCGCCAGCCAGAACACCAGATTGGTCAGCGTCACCGCCACCACGAACTGGTGGTGCAGGCCTTCCGGGATCGGCGACTCGAAACTGTCGGGCTGCGGCGCGCCGACGATATGCGGCGCCACGATCAACGCTACGGCAATCAGCGCCAGCGGCAGCGACTTGCGGAAGGCAAGCAGGCCGAGGCCGGCCGCCGTCGCCACCACCGTCGCCATCCACCAGATCTGGCGCTGGGTGAGATCGGCCGCCGGCATTGCCGGCAGTTCGGGCGGCAGGCCAAGATTCGGTGCCAGCGTGAACACCGCAAAGCCGGCAAGGCCCCAGAACACGCCCTGACGCCAATTGCCGATGCCGCCGGCGAACTCCGAAGCGGCGACCAGGATCAGCGCAAAGCCGATGCCGGTGACGACATTCGCAACGACATTGAAAGCGAAGCGCTCGAAGCCATCGGCTGGCGCCCAGCCTTCGTCTTCCTCGGTGGCTGCTTCAGCCGGCATCGGTGCGGCGCTGCTCATGGCATTTTCTGCCGATGCGGCGGTGCTCATGGCATTGGTGTCTGGCGCTGCCGGTGCGGCGGCATGGTCATGCGTGTGGCCGCCGCCGGCCTGTTCGTAAACTTCCGCCTTGAGGATGAGCGGCACCGTGGCGTAGGCCTGCATGCAGGCGAGAACGACGCCAGCCACTAGCCCTGCGATCGCCGCGATGAACACGACGTTGCGAAACAGTGTCATGATGTCAGCCTCTCGTCAGTGGCAGGGGAACGCCATCGAATGGCGATAGTCGTGAGCGGCATTGTGGACCGCATCGATATGCGAGAAGCCGACAAAGCCCATGACGAAAATGCCGAGAAATGCAGCAAGCGCCAGCTGCATGAAGCGCGACTGCGAGGAGACGGAAGCGCCGAGCGAGACGGAAGCGGTATTCATGTCTTGTCCTTTCGCCCTCCACCCGAGGGCATAGAAGTCAGTTCTCCTGTCGCCGGCAGGTCTCCTGGCTCGCGGATCAGCGCCCTTCCCCACCTTCCCGAAGAAACTCTTCAGTGGCACATGGAGAGGACTACCGCACACAGTTGCGGGGGCAGCCACGGCATTGGGCAAACAATTCGCCCTCACCGCATTCCCTTTAGAGCGCCGTGCGTCCGAATGGACGCACAAAGGACGCTCTAACACTTAGACTCTGCGCATGACCTTTCCGGAACCGATTCCGGTTCCGGGATCATGCGCGGCTCCAAAACGGAACCGACGACAGCTGCGACTATAGGCAGAATCGTCGCGCCCGGCAAACCAAATTCCGCCAGCTACCAGCGCGAATGCGCCGTATCGGCAGATCAGCCGGCCGGCCCCGCGATTGACAATTTTCGCGGCCGGGTGTCGGCTGGGGCACCACAGGAAGTCGGTCATGCGACCCAGCCCGAGCAAGCGCGATTCCTATAACGGTTTGACGCGACTTGAACCGACGCTGCCGTCATCGGCCTACTGGGACATCGAGGCCTATCAGCGCGATCTCGACGCCATCTGGTATCGAAGCTGGCTGCTCGTCTGCCGCGAGGTCGACCTTGCCCAGCCGCTGGCGTTCAGGACCTTCCGTGTCGGCACGCAGGAGATCCTCGTGCTGCGCGACGAGACCGGCGAGCTGCGCGCCTTACACAACACCTGCCGGCATCGCGGCTCGCAGCTTTGCCGGGAAAGCGAAGGGCGGCTGAAGGCGCGGCTCATCACTTGCCCCTATCACGCCTGGTCCTATTCGCTGCGCGGCGATCTCGTGCGCGTGCCGTCGAGATCGCTGCCTGAAGGCTTCGACAAGGCCGATCATCCACTCTACCGCGTGGCGCTGTCGATGTGGCGCGGTTTCGTCTTCATCAATCTCAGGGAAGATGCCGCCGGTTCGGCCGAAACATCCTTCGATCCGGCATCCGGCAATCTCGCCAACTGGCCGCTGGAAACGCTGGTGTCCGGCCATGTGCTGCGCAAGGTGATGAACTGCGACTGGAAGATCTTCTGGGAGAACTTCAACGAGTGCCTGCATTGCCCAGGCGTCCACAAGGACCTGTCGCGGCTGGTGCCGATCTATGGCCGCGGTCTGATGGGGCGGCACGACGACCCCGAATGGTCCCGTCACGCTGGCAATGATGCCCCGGAGTTTTCCGGCGGGCTGCGGGCCGGAGCCGAGACATGGTCGCGCGACGGGCGCGTCCACGGCCCGGTCTTTCCCGACCTGACTTCAGCCGAGCGTTCCGCCGGGCAGACCTATGCCACCAACCTGCCGTCGATGTTCATCGTCGGCCATGTCGACTATGTCAGGACCGTGCGGCTGGTGCCGCTTGGACCGGAGCAGACCGAACTGACCGCCGAATGGCTTTTTTCGCCCGAAGCGATCGCCGATCCGACGACGGATATCGACAACATCGTCGCCTTTGGTAGCCAGGTGCTGGAGGAAGACGCCGATATCTGCGAGATCAACCAGAAAGGCCTGCGCTCGATGCGCCACAACGCCGGCGTGCTGATGCCCGAGGAATATGAATTGCTTCGCTTCCACAACTGGGTACGCGAGCGGCATGCAATGCTTTCACCCAAGCCCTGAACATCAAAGGGATTTGGCCCGCCTTCTTTTGTCCTGGGCAACCATGATAGTCGTCTTGCAGTGCTGAATCAGATTGCGAGACCATGAGCATTTCTACGCCGACCATTCAGGACCGATCCACGCGCATCATCGCCATCGACGTCGCCCGCGGCATCGCTTTGCTTGCCATGGCGAGCTACCATTTCACCTGGGATCTCGAATTCTTCGGCTACACCGATCCCGGCCTGACCGCCTTCGGCTGGTGGAAATTCTACGCGCGCTGCATCGCTTCGACCTTCCTGTTCCTGGTCGGCGTCAGCCTGTTCCTCGCCCATGGCAAACTGATCCGCTGGAACGGCTTCTGGAAACGCTTCGCCATGGTCGCCGGGGCGGCGCTCGCCATATCGGCTGCCACAAGGCTTGCCACGCCGGACAGTTTTATCTTCTTCGGTATCCTGCACGAGATCGCGCTCGCCAGCCTGCTCGGGCTGGCTTTTCTGCGGCTGCCGGCGCTGCTGACGCTTGTTGTCGCAGCTTTCGTCATCACCGCGCCGCTCTACCTCAGGTCCGGTATCTTTGACCATCCGGCCCTGTGGTGGGTCGGCCTGTCGGCAACCAACCCGCGCTCCAATGACTATGTCCCGCTGTTTCCATGGTTCGGCGCCGTGCTTGTGGGTATCGCGGCGGCAAAATTCGCCTCCGCTTCCGGCGTGCTGACGCGGCTGGCGGGCCTGACGCCCGGCCGCTGGACCAACCCGCTGGTCTTTATCGGCCGGCACAGCCTCGCCTTCTATCTGATCCACCAGCCGGTACTGATCGGCTCGGTCTGGCTGCTTTCGCAAGTCATGCCGGCACCGATCGAGACCAGGCAGGTCACCTTCCTGAAAGAATGCCAGACATCGTGCGAGCAATCGCGCGACACGGGGTTCTGCTCCAGCTATTGTGTGTGCATGCTCGATACGCTCGAGGGCGAGGCCACGCTTGATCGACTCTACCGCAACGACCAGGCTGCGGAATGGAAGGCACATCTCGACGAGCTCGCCGGCGCCTGCACTGCCAAAGCCGACAGCACTTTGATGGAGGGAGGAGCACAATGACCGACCATCAACAGAAACCGGGGCAGCCGAGACCGGGGCTCATACCATGGCCGCCGCTGATCTATGTCGCGGCCATCGCCGTCAGCATCGCGCTTGGCTTGCTCTATCCGCTGCCGTGGATCGGTGGCCTTTTGGGCGACATCCTGTTCGCGGCCGGCTGGGTGGCATTGTTCGGCGTCGTCGCGCTCTGGTTCACGGCGATCCGCACCATGATCCGGGCAAAGACGACGCTCCACCCAAACGCCGTGCCGGATCACCTGGTAACATCAGGCCCCTTCGCCGTCAGCCGCAACCCGATATATCTGGCCAACACGCTGCTGATGATCGGCGTAGCCCTTGTCTCGGGGATCGTATGGTTCCTGCCGCTGGCGATCATCGCCGCCTTCGCAACGCAGAAAATGGCGATCGAGGGCGAGGAAAGAGTTCTGACGGCGAAATTCGGTAAGAAATACCGGGACTACGCGAAAAGGGTGCGGCGCTGGATCTGAGGCGTGCGGCAAGGTCTTTTCAGAATTCGCTCTGGCGAGTCAGATAGCATGGTTTTCGAGAACCGGAGCGGAGCGTACATTTGAGTACGTGAGCACCGGAAGCGCAGAAAACCACGCTAGCTGGCCGCCAGAGTAGAATTATCAAAAAGGCCGGTCAAGTGTTGACGCCGAGCTCCACCAATCGCTCGACACAGGATTCCTCGGCCTGGTCGAGCTCGGCTAAGGTCTCTTCGAGGTCGCGGCGCTTCTGGCGCAGATTCTCGCGCTTTTCCTCAATGCGCCTGATCATCAGATTGAGCTGACCGATCTCCCCGGGCGGCTCTTTGTACATCTGGATGATTTCGCGGATTTCGTTGATCGAAAAGCCGAGCCTCTTGCCGCGCATGATCTGGCGGATGAGATGCCGGTCCGACGGGCGAAACAGCCGCGTACGGCCGCGACGTACCGGCTGAACCAGCCCCTCGTCCTCGTAGAAGCGCAGCGTCCGCGTCGAAACATCGAATTCGCGGGTCAGTTCGGTGATCGAATAATATTCCCGCATCATCACTCCAAATGCCCGGCCACGCTGCGAGTTCCAACCATGCGGCCTCGCAATCGTCCAGACGCGTGTCAGAATCGGCCGATAGGCAGTTCCAAAACCTCGCATGGCATTTACGTAAAAGTCAATTGAGAGGGTGTCGCTCAGCGCACGCCGAACCACCATGTGGCGAGGCCGAGAAAGGCAAAGAAGCCGACGACGTCGGTGACCGTCGTGACGAAAACCGCCGAAGCCACGGCCGGGTCGATCTTGAACCGGTCGAGCAGCAACGGGATCAGGATACCGGCAAGTGCGGCCACGAACATGTTGATGATCATCGCCGCCGCGATGATGCCGCCCAGGTTGGGATCGCGGAACCAGGCGGCCGCGACGATGCCGATCAGGATGGCGAAGATGATGCCGTTGATGAAGCCCACCCCCATCTCGCGGCGGATGATGCGGCCGGCATTGTAGATGTCGAGGTCCCTGGTCGCCAGCGCCCGCACCGTGACCGTCATGGTCTGCGAGCCGGCATTGCCGCCCATGCCCGCGACGATCGGCATCAGCACAGCCAGCGCCACGATGTGCTCGATCGTGCGGTCGAACAGTCCGATCACCGAGGCCGCCAGGAACGCCGTCAGCAGGTTGACGAGCAGCCACGGAACGCGCGAGCGCGAGGTCGAAAGGATGCTGTCGGACAGTTCTTCGTCGCCGACACCGCCCATGCGCAGCAGATCCTCCTCTGCTTCCTGCTGGATGACATCGACCACGTCGTCGATAGTCAGCACGCCGACCAGCCGCTCGTTCTCGTCGACGACGGCGGCGGAGAGAAGGTCGTATTGTTCGAATTCGCGCGCCGCCTCTTCCTGGTCCATCGTGGCCGGAATGGCGTGCCTGGTCTCATGCATGACCTCTTCGACCTTGATCGAGCGCTTGGTGCGCAGGATCTGGTCGAGATCGATGGCGCCGAGCAGCTTGAAGCTCGGATCGATGACGAAAATCTGGCTGAAGCGGTCGGGAAGGTTCTGGTCCTCGCGCATGTAGTCGATGGTCTGGCCGATCGTCCAGAACGGCGGCACCGCGACGAACTCCGTCTGCATGCGGCGGCCGGCGGTCTCTTCGGGATAGTCGAGCGAGCGGCGCAGCCTGATCCGCTCGGTGAACGGCAGTTGCGACAGGATCTCGTCTTGATCTTCCTTTTCGAGATCCTCGAGAATGTAGACCGCGTCGTCGGAATCGAGGTCCTGCACGCCCTGGGCAATCTGCGCGTTGGGCAGACTGTCGACGATGTCGCGGCGGATCGCCTCGTCGACCTCGGTCAGCGCGGAAAAGTCGAAGTCGGCGCCCAACAATTCGACCAGCGCGCGGCGCTGTTCGGGATGAAGCGCCTCGAGCAGGTCGCCGAGTTCCGATTGGTGCAGGTCGTCGACTTCACGCTTCAGCGTCAGCGTGTCGCGATCGGCAATTGCTGCACCGGTCGCGGCAAGGAACGACGACAGAATGGCGCCGTCCTCGCCATAGATGTCGGCGTGGCTGTCCTCAGCGGCCCTGGCGCCGGTCGTCTGTTCGTCCTGGCTTTCCACCAGCGCCTCCCGCTATCAGAATTCCGGAAAAGGTGCCTGTCAGGTCTAGAGCATCGAGCCCAAAAGTGGAAACCGGTTTTGGCAAAATCCGATGCCTAAACACAAAGATAAGGTGGCGGCACGTCTAGACCTGAGAGTCCGCCGCTCTATGACGCTACGCGCGGGAATATCAAACGAAATGCGCCGTTCCCCGCCGCGGCGCGAGGGCTGGTGCAACCGGATCGCCGGACAGACGTTGATGCCGCACCCTTTACTCAAGGAAGCGTAGGCTCAGCCCCGAGGTCAGATATCAATGGGCCCAAGGGATGACAGACTGATCGAAATGGCAGCCGTTGGACACCGTAAATCCTCGAACCACCATCGAACGTCGATTCCGGGCAACTCGGTGACCGAAACATGCGACAAAACCGGCTTGCCTTACCACCACGTCAATTGCGTTGACCTGAGCGCGTGCTCGGAATTTGCGGATGGGTGGTGGAATCCTTATAGTTGTGAATTGGCGCACGCTTTCGACTGCGGGCGTGCAGAATCGTAGAGAAGGATACAGATGCCGGACGTCAACTCGGATGCGGCGATACCTCGAATTGCACTCATTTCAACCCACGGCTACGTAGCAGCCAACCCACCACTCGGCGCGGCCGATACCGGCGGACAGGTGGTCTACGTCCTGGAACTTGCCAAAAAGCTGGCCCAGTTGGGTTATGCCGTCGATATCTGGACGCGGCGATTTGAAGACCAGCCTCCTGCCGATGAGGTGGCAGACGGGGTTCGTGTCCTGCGTGTCGCCTGTGGCGGACCCGATTTTATTCCGAAGGAATATCTCCACCGCCACCTTCTCGAGTGGTGTGAAAACGCGCTGCGCCTGATTCGCCGGGAAAATCTCTCCTATGACTTCATCAACAGTCACTACTGGGATGCGGGCGTGGCGGGGCAGCGACTGTCGGAAGCGCTCGATATTCCGCACATCCATACGCCGCATTCCCTCGGCATATGGAAGCAGCGCCAGATGAAGACGGACTACCCGGACAAGGCCGATACGTTCGAGGCCGAGTTCAATTTCACCGAGCGCATAAAGCACGAGACGATCATCTATCGAAGCTGTGCCATGGTGATCGCAACAACGCCGCCGCAGGTGGACATGCTGGTCGAGGACTACAGTCTCGAGCGCGACCGCGTGCACATGATCCCGCCCGGTTACGACGACAACCGGTTCTTCCCTGTCAGCGAGGCGTCTCGCCGGTTGATCCGCCATCGGCTCGGCTTCGAAGGGCGAACGATCCTGGCGCTCGGCCGGCTCGCCACCAACAAGGGCTACGACCTGCTGATCGATGCATTTTCCGTGGTGGCGCCGCGTGTGCCTGATGCGGTCCTGAGACTTGCTGTCGGCGGCGAGAACATGGACGAGCAGGAACAGAAAATCCTGAACCAGCTCAAGGAACAGGTTGAACAGCTAGGCTTGCAGGATCGTGTCGTCTTCTCAGGCTATGTTGCCGACGAGGATCTGGCCGACACCTATCGGGCGGCGGACATGTTCGTCCTGTCGAGCCGCTACGAGCCGTTCGGCATGACCGCGATCGAGGCAATGGCCTGCGGGACGCCGACCGTGGTTACGATCCATGGCGGCCTCTATCGCGGGATCAGCTATGGCCGGCATGCGCTTTTTGGCGATCCTTTCGACAAGGAAGACCTCGGCATCACGATCGTCAAACCTATGAAGCACTCGCGCCTCTACGGCCGACTGGGCCGCATGGGTGCGCACAAGGCGCGCAGCCTGTTCACCTGGACAGGTATCGCGCAGCAGCTTGTCAGCCTTGTCGAAGGACGTCCGGTGCTGAAGGCGGTCGACGACCATGACTGGGACGAGCCGTGGAACGACGGCGATTGAAACCGATCGCGCTTCTATCGAGCGATCTCGACGGGACCCTGGCAGGCGATCCGCCGGCGACGTCACGCTTTCGTTCCAAATGGGAAGCGCTCGACCCCGAGCACCGGCCGGTTCTCGTCTACAACAGCGGTCGTCTGGCCGACGACATTTTGAACTTCGTCGACGGAGTCGGCCTGCCGGCGCCGGACTACGTGATCGGCGGTGTCGGTACGATGCTCACCGGCCCGCGACACACCTCTCGTCTCGGGCATTTTACCCAGAGATTTTCGGAAGGCTGGTCTCTTGAAAAGGTCGATGCGGTGCTCGGATCGCTCGAAGACACCGTCCGCCAACCCGACGGCTATCAACACGCCTTCAAATCGAGTTGGTACCTGCACGACGCAAGTCCGGAAGCCCTTGCCAGCATCGAGCGCGCTCTGGCCGAGGCCGGCCTGTCGGTGACGATGATCTATTCGAGCGGGCGCGATCTCGACATCCTGCCGCGTTCAGCGGACAAGGGGCAGGCGCTGGCCTGGCTCTGCAATGAACTCGGCATCGGCCTGGATGAGGTGGTCGTCGCCGGCGATACCAACAACGATCGCAGTATGTTCGACCTGCCGGGTGCGCGTGGGATTGTCGTTGCCAATGCCCTTCCTGAACTGCTTGACATGGCGCGGGACAACCCGCTGATTTACAGCGCGAAGAAACAGTTCGCCCTTGGGGTCGTCGAAGGCCTCGTTCATTGGTCGGTGTTTGCGGACGCCCAATCCTGAGCTGGAAATCCAATCCTGAACTGGAAATAGGATCTCCTTGTCACGGTTTGAGCGCCCATACCGTCGCGTGCAGAACGGCACCCGCTTCGGCGATGAGACGTGCGGATTGTATCGGCTCAAAACCGCTGATCCGCTTCGTGCCAGCCCAACGACCGCGATCCGCGAAGACCTCGATCGATCCGTAGTCGAGGAATATCCGCAGCCGTTTTGGACGGGCTCCCTTGGCGATATAGTGAGGAGTTTCCGCCGCGTCGTCTCCATGACAAATGGCAAGTCCCTCGTCGACGACAACCTCGAGGCGGACAGTTGGATGTTCGAGCTTCAGGCGGAAATGGGCACCCGGCTTTTCCAACTCGAACAGGATTTCGACGGCGCCGTTGATAAAGCTTACCTGCTCTCCGGCTGCGAGGCGTGTCCGGTCCAGAATATGGCTCCGCAGGCTCTCGGCTGCTCCGATGGGCGGGGTATGCAACTCGCCTGCAGACAGATGGATGTTGCGAGGCAACGTCATGGCTGTGGGGAAATCGATCGCCGGTCCGGTATCGGCCCAGTTGGCAAGCCATCCTATACCGACAATGGCATCACCGTCGACGAAGGCCTGGAAGGCGTAGTTATCCGTCCCGAAGTCCAGTTCCTGTTCGAATTCCTTGGCAAAGGTTTGACCATCGAACCAGCCAACAATGGCCATTGTCAGATTCTTGCGCCGGGTGGACCGGTCCTCACTGTTCATCAGCCCGAGAATTAGAACCCAGCGCGTCGCGGGATCGGTCGCAGGCCCGTCAAGCGGCAGCAGACAGGGACATTCGATCGCCGTCGTCCGATAGTGTTTCTCGACCAGAAGCTTGCCGATATATGTCCAGCCGGTGGCGGCCGTATGGTCATGGGTTTCGTAGAGCAGGACAACGCCGCCCTCATCGCTCTGGCTGCCCAGCAGCATTTTCCAGCGGCCATCCGGTCCCTTGAAGACGTAAGGGTCGCGAAAATCGGTGGTCAATCCCTCGTCAAGCGGGCGGTAGGGCAGGATGACGTCGGCATTTCCCGCCGTGATGAGGTCGCTGGAAGTGGCAGTGAGCTGGATCTGCTGTTCCGGGACACGGTCCTGTACCTGCTCGGTGAAAAAGACGCGAATGCCCGGGCCATCGGCAAGCGGGATGGCTGAGCCGGAATACGCACCGCCCCGTTTGTCGGGCCTCGCGGTAAGATCTTCCGACGGGAACAGGAAGATGGGCATGTGGCGCCATCGCAAATAATCCGAAGATACAGCGTGCCCCCAATGCATCGTGTTCCACCGAAGCCCATGGGAATAATGCTGATAAAAGAGATGTGGGCGACCTCCAAACCGGCCGAATCCGTTTGGATCGTTCATCCAGCCGAACGGCGGACGAAAATGATAGCTGTCAGGGATGTTCGGCGGGGCATTTCCCGGATTGGTGTGGACAACTGTAATGCCTGTCTCCAGCACGTCGGCCAATGCGAACCAGTAGGCAACCGATACCGAGGTTTTATCCGTGTCGTAATCCAGTTCGACGCTGCCACCGCCGAAGACGTGAAAAATTCTGAATTCATGTTCTTCGGCGTTCGTAACGCTCACCTCGCCGAACTTGCCGCGGACATTGGAAAAGGACAGCGATCCCGGAACGTCCGGCTTGGTCGCCTTAAGCCAGATATGAAACGTGGCGTTGACTGGCAGGTCGGCATGCAGGCTTCGAATGGTGTCCCCTCCCGCAATCCTTACCTTGACCTGGCTGTCACTCATGAAGCTGGCTCCGTTCCGTGCGGCGTTCCCGGACAGATAGAGTATCAAACCCGGTTTTCGACCTGGAAATGCGTTGCAGAAGGTTAAAGCTGGATCTTCACTTTAGCAAAGCGGTCCCCGGATCGACAGTTCTTGACTTCAATCGCTGCGCGGATCGCGCCAGCGCAAGACTCGCTTTTCCGCGGATTTTAAGCCCTTTCGATCTCGCGGATTTGTCGTCCCTTATGGGCGACGCCCAGTTAGCCAGCGCTGTTGCCCCTGGCTAACATTGCCAGGACACCTAACTTTCTATGGGTTGGCCTATCACAAACTGTGTCTGAATCTGCGCCGGCTGGCGTCCTGTCACCCACCAGATCACCGACACCACGATGATGGAGACGTAGCCGTCAACAGCATAGTGCCATCCGGTATATACCGAACCGTACATTATCAAGGCTGCGAACATCCAACCGAGAACACCGAGCCAGCGATTGAGGGAAGAAAGCAGATAGGCGTTCAGTGTGGCAAAGGCGACGTGCATGCTTGGCATGGCCGAGATGCCGCCGCCAAGGTCTGGCCGGCCGCTCTGGTAAGCCGTCAGAAGATATGCGGCGGGCTCCCGCACCATGTGGCTATAGTCGAGACCGTCCATGGCGACCTTGAGTCCGCTGAAGCGGTCCTCGCCAACAAACTGGTGGTAGTAGATCGGCCCAACCGATGCCAGCGCCAAGGCCAGGACAGTGCCGAGGATGGATAACGTCAGCGCGGCTGCCCAGAGGTAGCGGACGCGGCCAATCTTGTCCGACCAGAGAGACACGAAAAGCATGGTGCCGAACCATTGGAAAAACCAAATCACCTCATAGCAGTTGAAGACGACGATCGACCACGTATTGCTGTCGAGCCTGTGCGTGAGTTCCCATGGCGCAGTCCGGTGCAGCCATTCATCCAGATCGGCTAACCAGTTGTCCGCATAGAATGGAACGACGGACGGGATGGCCATCTTGTAGGTAGAGTACGCGGTCAAGCTGGCGAAGAAGAACAGCAGCACCAGCAAACAGCCACGCCAGCGCGCTCCAACCAAATCTATGGCGTAGCGAGTTGGCTCTCCTCGGCCGTAAATAAGCGCGGCAGAACAGACACCACCCATAAATAAGATCGGAATGCCGACGGCGAACTTCTGAGCATAAACCAGGATTAGATGGAAGAAAGACTGCGGACTTAGTGCAGACGCGCCTGCCACGTAAGTTCCCATAAACAAGGCAAGGCGCAACGACCATCTTGTCGATGTACTGTAGTCCCTTACCCCTATGGTTAACGACATACTAATTTACCAAGATGCAAATACGCCATCGGTGGCATTATCAATGTGATAGCGAAGCAAGCTTACCATGCAGTTACTTCGCGCCCCGCCCGTCCGGACCTACTGCCGGGTAGATCGGACCCTCGGTCCTGCGTTATGACTGAAAGCTGAATTTTTAGGAGGATCTCATGGCCATGGGTCCTGACACCAAAGGTGTCTACACCATCGCCCCGACGCCGTTCGAGGCGGATGGCAAGATCGACTGGGAATCACTCGATTCGATGGTCGATTTTTACGAGCGCTGCGGCGTCGATGGGATGACAATCCTCGGCATCATGGGTGAGGCCCCGAAGCTCGACGCCGGCGAATCGCTTGAGATCGTCAAGCGCATCGTGGCGCGCACCAAGCTGCCGGTCATCGTCGGCGTCTCTGCCCCTGGCTTCGCCGCCATGCGCAGCCTTGCGCGCGCCTCGATGGAGGTTGGCGCGCAGAGCGTGATGATTGCGCCGCCGCCGGCGCTGCGCACCGACGACCAGATCGTCACCTATTTCCGCAACGCATCCGAAGCGGTCGGCGAGGACGTTCCTTTCGTCCTGCAGGATTATCCACTGACCCTCTCGGTCATCATGACGCCGGCCGTCGTCCGCCGCATCGTCACCGACAACCCGGCCTGCTTCATGCTCAAGCACGAGGACTGGCCGGGCCTGGAGAAGATCAGCGCGCTGCGCGGCTTTCAGAAGGACGGCTCGCTGCGGCCGCTGTCCATTCTCACCGGTAATGGCGGCCTCTTCCTCGACTTCGAGATGGAGCGCGGCGCCGACGGCGCGATGACCGGCTATGCCTTCCCCGATATGCTGGTCGACGTGGTGAAACTGTCTGCCGCCGGCGAGCGCGACAGGGCGCACGATCTTTTCGACGCCCACCTGCCCTACCTGCGCTATGAACAGCAACCCGGCGTGGGACTTGCGGTACGGAAATATGTGATGATGAAGCGCGGTGCGATCGCGTCCGACGCCCAGCGCAAGCCGGGCAGTGCGTTGTCGGCGGCGGCCAGACAAGAAGTCGACTATTTGCTTATGCGGCTGGAAAATCGCGTCCGCAAACAAGCCTCAGGATAACGCAACCAGCGGGCTATTTGCCGCCCAATCACATCAACAGTTAGCCGCGTGAGCGCTTGCGTGAAAAGTGCATTTTTTGCCGGGGTCCCAATGGTCCGCTTCGCGGCATGGTTCGGTCTTTGAAGCAGCCGGCATGTGACGACGGGTCAAATCACGCGGTTGGTGCGCGGCATCCCGCGCCCAAACCATCCGCGGGGTCGCGCAGTGTTTCAGCTTGCACAAACAGTCTTGGTAAGCGCTGCAGTGAAACAGAAATTGCGCAATAAATAACAGCTTATTGGAAAAAGCTGGTGCGGTCGAGAAGACTCGAACTTCCACGGGTTGCCCCACAGCGACCTCAACGCTGCGCGTCTACCAATTCCGCCACGACCGCACGTGGTAGGAGCCGGAACGAACCGGCTCGCGGCGTGTAGCAAATCGTTTCCGGCGAAACAAGGGCGCGTCGCCCAATAATTGCCTGGGGATTCGGCATAACCTTCCAAAGGGTTGGAACGCGCCCGGAACTGGACGTTTCAGCCGATTGCCGCCATATGTGAGGCTAAAGCATGTCGCCCAAAAAGCATGCCCTCGGGCTTGAACCGAGGGTGCGCAGCGGTTTTGGGATGACGACATGCTAAAAAACAAAATCTAAAGCGCGCCCACGGTTCCCTTCAAACGCGGCGCGCTTTAGACGAGACACGCCATGACAGAACGCAGCCAGATCGCCACGTCGTTCCTGCCCCTGCCCGGTTCGGCGCCGGTCGAATGGCGGATCGAACCCGGCCTCACCGCCTATCCGGATGCGCTTGCCGCGATGGAGGCGCGTGCCGAAGCGATCCGAAGCGGCACCGCCGGCGAGATGGTCTGGCTGGTCGAGCACCCGCCGCTCTACACCGCCGGCACCAGCGCCCGCATCGAGGACCTGATCGAGCCGGATCGTTTCCCGGTGTTTGCGGCCGGGCGCGGCGGCGAATACACTTATCATGGGCCAGGCCAGCGGGTCGCCTATGTGATGCTCGACCTGAAGCGGCGGCGCGAGGATGTCCGCGCCTTCGTCGCGGCACTTGAACAATGGATCATCGGCACGCTCGCCGCCTTCAACGTGCGCGGCGAACGGCGTGAGGACCGCGTCGGAGTCTGGGTGGTGCGGCCGGATCGCCCCGTCCTGGCCAACGGCTGGCCGGCCGAGGACAAGATCGCCGCCATCGGTATCAGGCTGAGGCGCTGGGTGAGCTTTCACGGCATCGCCATCAATGTCGAGCCGGATCTCAGCCACTTCAGCGGCATCGTGCCGTGCGGTGTGCAGGATCACGGCATCACCAGCCTCGTCGACCTCGGCCTTCCCCTGGGGATGGCTGACCTCGATCTCGCGCTGAAATCCGCCTTCGAAGATGTCTTCGGACCTGCGGCATCTGTGCTTGTCGAAGCGGCCCGCAAGGCTGGCTGACAAGGCGGCGCCGAACCACCGAGCTCCGAGGCTGTGCCCCTCCACCCTTGAAGAGTGAGGCGCGCTGCCTCACATCGCGCCGATCCAGATCGCCATGGAAATGAGAAACGTACTCATGCACACCAGTGACACGACATCCTGAACAAGACCGGTCATAACGCTCTCCTGTTTTCAGTATGTTCGTATTTTGTTCTAATTTTGTTCGAATGTCAACGACCACTATCCGAGCGTGCCGGCAAATTCCGGGCGATCAATTCGGCACGGTTAAGGAAAGGTTGAGAGGCGGATTTCGCTGTTTCCGCGCAGGCTGCGTGTGGCGAAAATGCAGCCGGACAGCGTGCTGATGGTCAGTCGCCAGGGTGTGTTGAGATTCAGGTCAGGCCGAGCCGATAATGGTGGCTTCCGAGAACCGGAACGGAGCGTACTTTTGGTACGTGAGTACCGGAAGCGCAGGAAACCGCCGTTCGCAGGCCGGCGTCACCTGATTATCGATACACCTTAAAGCGGAACAACCTTGCCGTCGGCCAGCGTGACGCGACGGTCCATGCGCGAGGCAAGCTCGTGATTGTGGGTGGCGATCAGCGCCGCCAGGCCCGATTGCCGGACCAGCGCCGCCAGTGCCTCGAACACATAGGAGGCGGTGACCGGATCGAGGTTGCCGGTCGGCTCGTCTGCCAGCAGCACCAGCGGCGCATTGGCGACGGCGCGCGCGATGGCGACGCGCTGCTGCTCGCCGCCGGACAATTCGGACGGCCGGTGCTGCGCGCGCTTGCCGATCTGCATGTAGTCGAGCAGTTGCGCCGAACGCTCGGCAGCCTCCTTGCGCGTCAGCCCTTTTATCAGTTGCGGCATCATGATGTTTTCCAGCGCCGTGAACTCCGGCAGCAGGTGATGGAACTGATAGACGAAGCCGACATCGTTGCGGCGGATCGCCGTGCGCTCGTCGTCGGAAAGCCGCCCGCAGGCGCGGCCGGCCAGAATCACGTCGCCGGCGTCAGGCCGCTCCAGCAGTCCGGCGGTGTGCAACAGCGTCGATTTGCCGGTACCTGAAGGCGCCACCAGCGCCACGATCTCGCCGCGCTTCAGCGAAAAATCGGCGCGGTTGAGGATGGTCAGCTTGCGCGGCCCCTGCACATAGTGCCGCTCGACGCTCTTCAGCTCGATAATGGCGTCGGCCATCATTCGTACCTCAGCGCTTCGACCGGATCGAGCCTGGCCGCGCGCCATGCCGGAAACAGCGTCGCCAGGAACGACAGCACCAGAGCCATCAGCACCACCGAGATCGTCTCGCTGGCGTCCATGCGGGCAGGCAGCTGGCTCAGGAAATAGAGCTCGGGATTGAACAGCCTCTCCCCGGCCAGCCAGGAGAAGAACTGGCGGATTCGCTCGACGTTCAGGCAGATTACAACGCCCAGCAGCACCCCGGCGATGGTGCCCACCACGCCGATCGCCGCGCCCGTCATCAGGAAGATGCGCAGGATCGCGCCGCGCGTGGCGCCCATGGTGCGCAGGATGGCGATGTCGTGACCCTTGTCCTTTACCAGCATGATCAGGCCCGAAATGATGTTGAGCGCCGCCACCAGCACGATCAGTGTCAGGATCATGAACATGACGTTGCGCTCCACTTGCAGCGCATCGAAGAATGTCCTGTTGCGTTCTCGCCAGTCGACCATGGTGATCGGCCGCTGCGAAGCCTCTTCGACGTTCGGTTTCAGCGCGTCGACATTGTCGGGATTGTCGACATAGATCTCGATCGCCTGGGCTCGGCCATCCATGTTGAAATAGAGCTGTGCTTCCGAAAACGGCATATAGACGATGGAGCTGTCATATTCCGACATGCCGACCTCGAAGATCGCCGTGACCGGATAGCCTTTCATGCGCGGTGTCGTTCCGAGCGGCGTCACGTCGCCGTCGGGCGCGATCAGCGTGATCGTGTCGCCGAGCACAAGACCGAGATTGTCGGCCATGCGGCTGCCGATGGCGACGCCCTCGCTTGTGTCAAAGCCGGCGATCGAGCCCTGCTTGATATTGTTGGCGACGATCGAAATCTTGCCCAGATCCTCGCCGCGTATGCCGCGAACCAGCGCCCCCGACCCGCCGCCGATATTGCCTTGCGCCAGCACCTGCCCGTCGATTAGCGGAATGGCGTACTGGACGCCGGGCACGCCGTTGATGCGGCTGGCGACCTGCGCATAGTCCTCCAGCGGCATGTCGAGCGGCTGCACGATCAGGTGGCCATTGACGCCGAGGATGCGCGTCAGGAGCTCGGCGCGAAACCCGTTCATGACGGCCATCACGACGATCAGCGTGGCCACGCCCAGCATGATGCCGAGGAAGGAGATCGACGCGATGACGGAGATCACCGTCTCCTTGCGGCGCGAGCGCAGATAGCGCCACGCGACCATGCGTTCGAAAACGGAAAAAGGTCCGGCGGCGGGGGGGTTCGCTACTGCCGCTTCGGTCATGCGGCAAAACCGAAGCGTTTCTTCACGTCCGCAATCGGCAGCCTCTCACGCTCGCCGGTCCTGCGGTTCTTGATCTCGACCTCGCCGGCGGCCACACTCCGCGGCCCAACGATCACCTGCCACGGCAGGCCGATCAGGTCTGCGGTGGCGAACTTGCCGCCTGGCCGCTGGTCGGTGTCGTCGTAGAGCACGTCCTTGCCGACGGCGACAAAAGCCGCATGGAGCTCGTCGCAGACGCGGTCGCACTCGGCGTCGCCGGCTTTCATGTTGATCAGGCCGATGTCGAAAGGCGCCACCGCCTCCGGCCAGATGATGCCGTTGTCGTCATGGCTGGCCTCGATGATGGCCGCGACCAGCCGCGACGGGCCGATGCCGTAGGAACCTCCGGAGACAAAATGGTCCTTGCCGTCGGGCCCAGTCACCTTGGCGCCCATCGGTTTCGAATATTTGTCGCCGAAATGGAAGATGTGGCCGACCTCGATGCCGCGCGCCGACACACGGTCGTTTGGCGCAACCTTCTCCCACGCCGCCTCGTCGTGCATCTCGTCGGTCGCGGCATAGGGCGTCGTCCATGTCTTGACGATGTCGCCGATCGCGTCATCGTTGGAGAAGTCCGTGTCCGCGCCCGGCACAGCAAGAGCGAGATAATCGCGATGGCAATAGACCTGGCTCTCGCCGGTGTCGGCCAGGATGATGAATTCGTGGCTGAGGTCGCCGCCGATCGGCCCGGCGTCGGCACGCATCGGGATTGCCTGCAGCCCCATGCGGGTGAATGTCCTGAGGTAGGATACGAACATCCTGTTATAGGCCGCCTTGGCGCCTTCGAAGTCGAGATCGAAGGAATAGGCGTCCTTCATCAGGAACTCGCGCGAACGCATGACGCCGAAGCGCGGCCGCACCTCGTCGCGGAATTTCCACTGGATGTGATAGAGATTGAGCGGCAGATCCTTATAGGACTTCACATAGGCGCGGAAAATCTCGGTGACCATCTCCTCGTTGGTCGGCCCGTAGAGCATGTCCCGGTCTTGGCGGTCCTTGATGCGCAGCATCTCCTTGCCATAGTCGTCATAGCGGCCGCTTTCGCGCCACAGCTCGGCGGACTGGATGGTCGGCATCAGGATCTCGAGCGCGCCGGCCCGGTCCTGCTCCTCGCGAATGATCCGGCAGACCTTGTCCAGCACCCTTTTGCCGAGCGGCAGCCAGGAAAAACTGCCTTGCCCCTGCTGGCGGATCATGCCGGCGCGTAGCATCAGCCGGTGCGAGATGATTTCGGCCTCGCGCGGATTTTCTTTGAGGATCGGCAGGAAATAGCGCGACAAACGCATGGACTGGTCCGTGAGAGAGAGGATTGCCGCACCGGAATCGGCACAGCGCAGGCTTGCTTGCCCCGGCTTCATAGCCATTTCATGACCGAATGGAAACCCGCCCCCAAGGGCGCCCATTGGGCGTCGCAAAGGCGCCGCAGTGCCTCGTCCGCCTTGCTGGTCGTTTCGCAAGCAACGCCTGCCACACTATTGTGCACTGCAGCACGAGATTGCTTATTTCCAGGCAAAATTCTGCGTGACATTTTCACCCGCCTTGGTCTAATGTGCCCCGATAACCGAGAGGGCGGAAAGAAATCTGCCCTCCTACGCGGTCAAAGTCTTGGGAGGATGCGATCTAGGCGCGGTTACTCGCTGCCGCCGGACACCGGAAACAGATCGGACGCGTTTAAATTGCAAGGCCTCGTGCCTTGCATTTTTTTTGTGCAATCACTTGGTTAGCACGACAAATTGCCAAACCACCTTACCTAACGGGTTCGAAAACCTGCATCGGCCTCCCGGCCCGGATTAGTGATCACATGCAGGATGTGGACAGCCGTGCCCGGCGGTCTAATTTTCGGGGTTCTGGCTGAAATCCGGCACGATGTGCGGGATGTCGTCGATGCCGAGGCCAAGCCCCCTCGTAATGCCATAGAAGATGCCAAGAAGAACCATCGTGACGATCGTCGTCCGCAGCACGGCGCGCAGCATGTGCGCTCCGCGCGGCGCGCTGGGCACCGTGCCCAGCGTCACGTCCTCATCCTCGTCCTGCGTCCTCACGCTGAACGGCAGGATGGCGAACAGCACCACCCACCATGTGATGAAGAACAGGGCGAGAAACGAAACCCAGCTCATGCTTGCTCCAGTTCGACCAGCGTGCCGAAGAAATCCTTGGGATGCAGGAACAGCACCGGCTTGCCATGCGCGCCGGTCTTCGGGTTGCCGTCGCCCAGGACGCGGGCGCCGCTGGCCTTGAGGTGATCACGCGCGGCAAGAATGTCGTCGACCTCGTAGCAGACATGATGCATGCCGCCCGAGGGGTTCTTCTCGAGGAATGCCGCGATCGGCGAACCCTCGCCGAGCGGCTCCAGCAATTCGATCTTGGTGTTGCCGACGTCGACGAACACCACCGTCACGCCATGCTCCGGCAGCGCCTGCGGCGCGGTCACCCGAGCGCCGAGCGTGTCGCGATAGGCTGCTGTCGCCGCGGCCAGATCCGGCACGGCAAGCGCGACATGGTTCAGGCGTCCGAGCATAGGTTTTCCTCAGGGCAGCAAGGCAATAGGGCAGTATGGGAGTAGGGAAAAACTACTTCTCCCCCTACTGCCGTACTGCCCTACTCCCCTATTCCCTTACCTTGTGACGAACACTGTCACCAGCGGCTTCTTGCCCCAGGCTTCATTGGCGGCGCCGCGGACGGCGCGGCGCACTGCCTCCTGCACGAGGTCGAGATCTCTTCGACGCTGACGGGGGATGGAGTCCACGGCGCCGATTGCCGCATCGATCATCAGGTCTTCCAGGCTCTCGCCGCGGGCGTCGGCCTCGGCGACGCCGATTGCGACCAGATCGGGATCGCCGGCGAGCTCATATTTGTCGTCGAGCACGACATTGACCGCGACATGGCCGGCAAAGGACAGCTTGCGCCGGTCGCGAATGCCCATCGCCTGGTCGGTGCCGATCAGCCTGCCGTCCTTGTAGATGCGGCCGAACGGCACCTGGTCGATGAGCGTCGCCGCACCTGGATAGAGCCGCAGCATGTCGCCGTCGCGGACCTGCGCCACCTGGCCGATGCCCGAAACCGACATCAGCGACCCCTGCGCCACCAGATGCGCCGCCTCGCCATGCACCGGCACGCCGATCTGCGGGCGCACCCATTGATACATCTTCCGCAATTCGCTGCGGCGCGGATGTCCGGAGACATGCACCAGCGCATCGCCGTCCTCGATGATCTTGATGCCGAGATCGATCAGGCGGTTCTTGATCTCGAGGATGCCCTTCTCGTTGCCGGGGATGGTGCGCGAGGAAAACACCACCGTGTCGCCTGCCGTCAGCGACACCGATTTCATCTCCTCGCGCGACAGTTTTGCCAAAGCCGCAAGCGGCTCGCCCTGGCTGCCGGTGCAGATGATGACGAGGTTTTCGCGCGGGATGAAGCCAAAGTCCTCCTCGGCGATGAATTCGGGCAGCCCGTCCATATAGCCGAGCTCGCCGGCAACATCGATGACGCGCTTCAGCGAGCGCCCGAGCACCAGGCACTGGCGGCCGGCGTCGCGTGCCGCCTTGGCGATGGAAACGATGCGTCCGACATTGGAGGAAAAAGTGGTGACGGCGACACGGCCCTTGGCGCTCTGGATGACGCCCTTGAGGCCCTCGCCCACCGCCACTTCCGACGGCGACTCCCCTTCCCGCAGCGCATTGGTGGAATCACAGATCAGCGCCAGCACGCCCTTGTCGCCATAGGCGCGGAAGCGGGCCTCGTCGGTCATCGGCCCGATCGTCGGCGCTGGATCGATCTTCCAGTCGCCGGTGTGGATGACGGTGCCGGCCGGCGAGGTGATCGCCAGCGACATCGGTTCGGGAATCGAATGCGCGACCGGGATAGCCTCGATCTCGAATGGGCCGACGCTGAACTTTTCGCCGGCGCGATAGATCGTCACCGGGATCTTCGGTGCGCCCTGCTCGCCCTGCCGCTTGGCTTCCAGCAATCCAGCGCCGAACGGCGTCATCCAGACCGGCGCCTTGAGCTTCGGCCATGTGTCGAGCAGCGCGCCGTAATGGTCCTCATGCGCGTGCGTGATGATGATGCCGCGCAGGTTGGCGACGTTCTCCTCGATGAAGCGCGTGTCGGGCAGCACCAGGTCGACGCCGGGCAGGCTGGCATCGGGAAAGGTGACGCCGACATCGACGACAATCCATTCGCGCGCATTGGCGGGCCCGTAGCCATAGAGGGCGAAGTTCATGCCGATCTCGCCGACGCCGCCGAGCGGCACGAAGACGAGTTCGGCGTTTTCCGCTGTCGCCATGATCTTTCCTTTCCTGGCCGGTCTAACCAAGCCCTTCAAAACTGGGGCCCGTCAAAACCGGTCCGTCAAATCTAGGCCCGTCAAACCTGGGCCGACGCGACCGCACCGAAATGCACGTCGCCGGCGGCGATCGTCAGAACCGAACCCTCATCGTCGCGGATCACGAAACGGCAGTCCTCGTCAATGGTCTCGAACGTGCCGCGCACCACATTACCGTCAATTCTGACAGCAACCTGCCCGCCAAGCCCTGCCGCGCGCGCCAGCCAGCGTCGCCTGACGGCGGAAAGCCCGCGCCCATCATTCCACAGCCGCGCATTCTCGCTCCAGGCATCCGACAGCGCCAGAAACAACGTCTCGGCATCGCAAGCAGCGCCCAGCGCCCTAAGCGATGTCGCGGGATAAGGCAAATCGTCAGGGTATGCCACAACATTGACACCGATGCCCACCGCCACCGCGAAGCGATCGCCTTCGAGGATCGCCGATTCCAGCAGGATGCCGGCAAGCTTGGCGCCGGAGGCAAGCACATCGTTTGGCCATTTCAGCTCGAAGCGGTTCTTCCCATCGCTACCGCCGTCGAGGCCGATTGCAATCCTGCCCTTCGGCACAACGGCGTCGAGCGCATCGGCCAGCGCCAGGCCGGCGACGAAGCCGAGCGTCGCAGCCAAGCGAAGCTCGGCATTGGTGACCACCAGTAGCGTCGCCGCCAGATTGCCCTCGGGCGTCGCCCAGACCCGGCCGCGTCGGCCACGCCCGCTTTCCTGTTTCTTTGACACGACCCAGAGCTTGCCCGGGTCCCCCGCCCGAGCATGCTCCAGCGCCAGCGCATTGGTGGAACCGATCGTGTCATGTGCCTCGAGCCGGAACCCTTCCGACGCCGCTGTTGGAGCCAGCCGAAATGCCATCCCGTCAGAAAAATGTCTTGGCGGCGGCTTCGGCATAGGTGCCGATCGGGCCGCCGATCAGCACGTAGAACAGCACGAAGGCGCCGCAGACGCCGAGCACGACGCGAAGCTCGGTCGCCATCGGCACGAAGCCGCCGACCGGTTCGTCGAACCACATGATCTTGATGATGCGCAGATAATAATAGGCGCCCACCACCGAGGCCAGCACGCCGATGATCGCCAGCGCGTAGAGGTTGGCGTTGATGGCGGCGAGGAACACGTACCATTTCCCCCAGAAGCCGGCGAGCGGCGGGATGCCGGCCAGCGAAAACATCAGGATGGTGAGGATCGTCGCCATGATCGGATTGGTCGACGACAGGCCGGCGAGATCGCTGATCTGTTCGACATTGCCCTCCTTGCGCCGCATGGCGAGGATGAAGGCGAAGGTGCCGAGCGTCATCACCAGATAGATCAGCATGTAGATGGCGACGCCGCGCACGCCGGCCTGGCTGTTGGCGGCGAGGCCGACCAGCGCGTAGCCCATATGGCCGATGGAGGAATAGGCCATCAGCCGCTTGATGTTGGTCTGGCCAATGGCCGCGAAGGCGCCGAGCACCATCGAGGCAATCGAGATGAAGACGATGATCTGCTGCCAGTCGGCGGCGATCGGCTTGAACGCGCCCATGGTGACGCGCACGATCAGCGCCATCGCCGCCATCTTCGGCGCCGCAGCGAGGAAGGCCGTCACCGGCGTCGGCGCACCTTCATAGACGTCGGGCGTCCACATGTGGAACGGCACCGCCGATATCTTGAAGGCGAGGCCGGCCAGCACGAAGACCAGGCCGAAGACGAGGCCAAGCTGCCGCTCGCCGCCGCCCAGCGCCGTGGCGATTTCCTGGAACCCGGTGTTGCCGGTGTAGCCGTAGACGAGACTGATGCCGTAAAGCAGCATGCCCGACGACAGCGCGCCGAGGACGAAATATTTCAAACCCGCCTCGGTCGAGCGCAGATTGTCCCGGTTGATCGCCGCCAGAACGTAGATCGCCAGCGACTGCAATTCGAGGCCGAGATAAAGCCCGATCATGCCGTTGGCCGAGATCATCAGCATCATGCCGAGCGTGCACAGCAGGATCAGCACCGGATATTCGAACTTATCGAAACGCTCCGCCTTGGCGAAGCGCATCGACATCACCAGCGTCACCGCCGAACCGATCAGCGCCAGCACCTTCATGAAGCGGGCGAAGGGATCCTGGACGAAGGCTTCGCCATAAGCGTTGCCCTGCCCGGTGGAGAAGATCGTCCAGACGCCGGCAACCACCAGGACAGCGGCGGCAAGGCCGCTCACCGTGGTGGTGGTGTTGGCGCGCGAATAGGCGCCGACCATCAGCAGCGCCAGGGCGCCGATGGCGAGGATCAGCTCTGGCGTCGACAGCGACAGGCTGGAGAGAAGGTCCGGCGTCATGGTTCGCAAACCTCTCAGTCAGTTCGCTGCCGCGGTCTGCGCGGTGTCGATAGATGTGGTGACATTGGTGACGAGCGCCTTGACCGATTCGGCGGTCGCGTCGAAGACCGGCGCCGGGTAGACGCCGAAGAAGATGACCAGCGCGGCCAGCGGATAGATGATCACCTTCTCGCGCGCCGACAGGTCGAGCAGGCCTTTCAGGCTGTCCTTTGTCAGCGCGCCGAAGATCACCCGGCGATAGAGCCAGAGCGCATAGGCCGCCGACAGGATGACGCCGGTGGCGGCGAAGAACGCCACCCAGGTGTTGACCCGAAACACGCCGAGCATGGTCAGGAACTCGCCGACGAAGCCGCTGGTGCCGGGCAGGCCGACATTGGCCATGGTGAAGATCATGAACACGGTCGCGTACTTCGGCATGTTGTTGACCAGCCCGCCATAGGCGTCGATGTCGCGCGTGTGCATGCGGTCGTAGATGACGCCAACGCAGAGGAACAGCGCGCCGGAGACCAGGCCGTGCGACAGCATCTGGAAGATCGCCCCTTGGACGCCTTCCTGGTTCATTGCGAAGATGCCCATGGTGACGAAGCCCATATGGGCGACCGACGAATAGGCGATCAGCTTCTTCATGTCCTCCTGCATCAGCGCCACCAGCGAGGTGTAGATGATGGCGACGACGGAGAGCGCGAAGACCAGCGGCGCGAACATCTCCGAGGCGATCGGGAACATCGGCAGCGAGAAGCGCAGGAAACCGTATCCGCCCATCTTGAGCAGGATGGCGGCCAGGATCACCGAACCGGCCGTCGGCGCCTCGACATGGGCGTCCGGCAGCCAGGTGTGCACCGGCCACATCGGCATCTTCACGGCGAAGGAGGCGAAGAAGGCGAGCCATAGCCAGGTCTGCATGGAGGCCGGGAAGTTGTGCGTCAGGAGCGTCGGGATGTCGGTGGTGCCGGACTGGAAGAACATGGCCATGATGGCAAGCAGCATCAGCACCGAGCCGGCCAGCGTATAGAGGAAGAACTTGAACGAGGCGTAGACGCGCCGCTTGCCACCCCACACGCCGATGATGATGAACATCGGGATCAGGCCGGCTTCGAAGAAGACATAGAACAAAACGATGTCGAGCGCGCAGAACACGCCGATCATCAGCGTCTCCAGCAGCAGGAAGGCGATCATGTAGGCCTTGACGCGTTTCTCGATCGATTCCCACGAGGCCAGGATGCAGAGCGGCATCAGGAAGGTGGTAAGGATGACAAACAGCATGGAGATGCCGTCGACGCCCATATGGTAGGAGATGCCGGAATCCAGCCAGGCAAACTTCTCGACGAACTGAAAGCCAGGCTCCGAATTGTCGAAGCCGGTCCAGATGAACAGCGAAATCACGAAGGTGAACGTCGTCGTCAACAGCGCGATGGCGCGGATGTTGCGGCGCGCATTTTCGCTGTCGTCACGGACGAACAGGATGAGCAACACACCAACCAGCGGCAGGAAGGTGACCAGCGAGAGGATCGGCCAGGCGGTCATCAGAGCATCATCCAGGTGACGAATGCGGCAACGCCGATCAGCATGGCGAAGGCATAGTGATAGAGATAGCCGGTCTGCAGCTTGACGACCCGGTTGGTGACGTCGACGACGCGCGCCGAAACGCCATCCGGACCAAGCCCGTCGATGACGGTTCCGTCGCCGGTCTTCCACAGGAAGTGGCCGAGGCGTTTTGCCGGCCGCACGAACAGGAAATCGTAGAGCTCGTCGAAATACCACTTGTTGAGCAGGAAGGCGTAGAGCCCGCGATGCTGCGCCGCCAGGTTCTTCGGCATCTCCGGCGCGCGGATGTAGAATTGCCAGGCAATCGCAAAGCCGATCAGCATGGCGACGAACGGCGCCAGCTTCACCCACAACGGCACTTCGTGCATGTCGTGCAGGATGTGGTTTTCCGGCAGCGTGAACAGCGACGCCTTCCAGAACTCGGCATAGCCCTCGCCGATGAACGCGCCATGGAAGATCACGCCGACGAACAGCGCGCCCGCCGCCAGGATGTACAGCGGCACCAGCATAACCGGCGGCGATTCATGGACATGGTGCATGACCTCGTGGCTCGCCCGCGGCTGGCCGTGGAAGGTCATGAAGATCAGCCGCCAGGAATAGAAGCTGGTGAAGCAGGCGGCCACGACCAGCAGCACGAAGGCAAGGCCGGCGACCGGATTGTGCGCGGCAAAGGCGCTTTCGATGATCGCGTCCTTGGAGAAGAAGCCGGCGGTGCCGATGACCGTCACCGGAATGCCGACGCCGGTCAGCGCCAGCGTGCCGATCACCATCATCCAGTAGGTCTTCGGAATGAGGGTTCTGAGGCCGCCCATCTTGCGCATGTCCTGTTCGTCGGAGACGGCGTGGATCACCGAGCCGGAGCCGAGGAACAGCAGCGCCTTGAAGAAGGCATGCGTGAACAGATGGAAGATCGCCGCGCCATAGGCGCCGACGCCGAGCGCCACGAACATATAGCCGAGCTGGGAGCAGGTCGAATAGGCGATGACGCGCTTGATGTCGTTCTGGACGAGGCCGACGGTCGCCGCGAAGAAGGCGGTGAAGGCGCCGATGAAGGTGACCACAATCAGCGCTGAATGCGACAGTTCGAACAGCGGCGACAGCCGCGCCAGCATGAACACGCCGGCCGTCACCATGGTGGCGGCATGGATGAGCGCCGAGACCGGCGTCGGCCCTTCCATGGCGTCCGGCAGCCAGGTGTGCAGCGGCACCTGTGCCGACTTGCCCATGGCGCCCATGAACAGCAAGAGACAGACGACGGTCATCGCAGCCTGCTTGTCGAGCGCATAGCCGAGGAAGGTCAGTACGGCTGCGCCCTCCGGGGCGCCTTCGGCCGGAATGAACGTCGCCGCATTGGCGAAGATGGTGCCGAGATTGACCGAGCCGAACAGCACGAACACACCGAAGATGCCGAGCGCGAACCCGAAATCGCCGACGCGGTTGACGACGAAGGCCTTGATCGCGGCGGCATTGGCCGACGGCTTCTTGTACCAGAAGCCGATCAGCAGGTAGGAGGCGAGACCGACGCCTTCCCAGCCGAAGAACATCTGCACGAGGTTGTCGGCCGTCACCAGCATCAGCATGGCAAAGGTGAACAGCGACAGATAGGCGAAGAAGCGCGGCCGGTTCGGATCGTGATGCATGTAGCCGATCGAGTAGATGTGGACCAGCGCCGACACCGTGTTGACGACCACCAGCATCACCACCGTCAGCGTATCGATGCGTAGCGCCCATGCGGCCTCTAACCCGCCCGACTGAATCCAGCGCATCACCGGGACGGTGAACACCTCGCCCTCGCCGAAACCAACGGCGAAGAAGGCGACCCACGACAGCACGGCTGATATCACCAGGAAGCCGGAAGTGATGTATTCGGACGCCTTGGCGCCGAGCGACGTGCCGAACAGGCCGACGATCAGGAAGCCGAGCAGAGGAAGGAAGACGATGGCCTGATACATGGTGGTTTCCGTCAACCCTTCATCATGTTCACGTCTTCGACCGCGATCGAACCGCGGTTGCGGAAGAAGACGACGAGAATGGCGAGGCCGATCGCCGCTTCAGCCGCTGCGACCGTCAGCACGAAAAGCGCGAACACCTGTCCGACGAGGTCGCCGAGCGCTGCCGAGAATGCGACGAAATTGATGTTGACCGCGAGCAGGATCAGCTCGATCGACATCAGGATAACGATGATGTTCCTGCGGTTGAGGAAGATGCCGAACACGCCGAGCGTGAACAGGATCGCCGATACGGTCAGATAATGCGCGATGCCGACGACCATCTCAGATTCCTTCGCCTGTCTTGACCTTGCGGATCTCCATTCCCGTTGCCGGCGTGCGGCCGACCTGGGCTGATATCGACTGCCGCTTGATGCCCGGCTTGTGGCGCAGCGTCAGCACGATGGCGCCGATCATGGCGACCAGCAGCACAAGGCCTGCAATCTGGAAATAGTAGAGGTAGTCCGTATAGAGGATGTCGCCGAGCGCTGCCGTGTTCGAGCGCACGGCAAGGTCCGGAATGGGCTTCGAAACCGTCGCGGCCAGTTGCGGCGCGAACGTATAGCCGCCGAGCACCACGATCAGTTCAGCCGCCAGGATCAGCCCGACCAGCGCGCCGATCGGCGCGTATTGCAGGGCGCCTTCCTTCATTTCGGCGAAATCGACGTCGAGCATCATGACGACGAACAGGAACAGCACCATGACCGCGCCGACATAGACGACGAGCAGGATCATCGCCAGGAACTCGGCGCCGGTCAGCATGAACAGGCCCGCGGCGTTGAAGAAGGTCAGGATCAGGAACAGCACCGAATGCACGGGATTGCGCGCCGAAATGACCATGAACGCCGACGCCACCGCGACAAAGGCGAAGAGGTAGAAAAAGGCCGCCTCTAGTCCATTCAGCATGGGTTCCCCCGGGTTCCTGTCCAAACAGGACGTTCGTCCTGTTTGTTGTGTGGCTTCGTTCCGCCTCCGGTGCCGAAGCCGCGTGTTCCTTAGACGAGGCCCTTCGCCCCGTCCATGCGTCAAATGTCAGCGATACGGCGCATCCAGCGAGATGTTGCGCGCCAGTTCGCGCTCCCAACGGTCGCCATTGGCCAGCAGCTTGTCCTTGTCGTAATAAAGTTCCTCGCGCGTCTCCGTCGCGAATTCAAAATTCGGCCCCTCGACGATGGCGTCGACCGGGCAGGCCTCTTGGCAGAAGCCGCAATAGATGCACTTCACCATATCGATGTCATAGCGCACCGTGCGGCGGGTGCCATCGTTGCGGCGCGGGCCGGCCTCGATGGTGATCGCCTGCGCCGGACAAATCGCCTCGCACAGTTTGCAGGCGATGCAGCGTTCCTCGCCGTTCGGGTAGCGGCGCAGCGCATGCTCGCCGCGGAAGCGCGGACTGGTCGGCCCCTTCTCATGCGGATAGTTGATCGTCTCCTTCGGCGCGAAGAACTGGCGCATCGACAGGAAGAAAGCGCTGACGAAATCCTGCAGAAGCAGTGACTTTGCGGCTTGGGCTAGAGCAGACATCACGCAAACCCCGTGATCTTGAGGAACGCGGCGACAATCACCACCATCGCCAGCGAGATCGGCAGGAAGACCTTCCAGCCGAGCCGCATCAGCTGGTCGTAGCGGTAGCGCGGCACGAAAGCCTTCACCATGGAGATCATGAAGAACACCAGGCAGACCTTGAGCACGAACCAGATCAGACCCGGCACCCAGGTGAAGGGAGCGAAGTCGAAGGGCGGCAGCCAGCCGCCGAGGAACAGGATGGTGGCCAGCGCGCACATCAGCACGATGGCGACATACTCGCCGAGGAAGAACAGCAGGAACGGCGTCGACGAATACTCGACCATGTGGCCGGCAACGAGTTCCGATTCGGCTTCCACAAGGTCGAAAGGCGGGCGGTTCGTTTCGGCCAGCGCCGAGATGAAGAAGATCACGAACATCGGGAACAGCGACAGCCAATGCCAGTCGAGGAAGGTGTTGGGCAGGCCGACCCGGGTGCCCAGCCCATCCTGCTGCGACAGCACGATATCGGACAGGTTGAGCGAGCCGACGCAAAGCAGCACGGTGACGATGACGAAGCCGATCGAGACTTCGTAGGACACCATCTGCGCCGCCGAGCGCAGCGCGCCGAGGAACGGGTATTTCGAATTGGACGCCCAGCCGCCCATGATCACGCCATAGACCTCGAGCGAGGAGATGGCGAAGACATAGAGGATGCCGACATTGACGTTGGCGATCGCCCAGCCCTCATTGACCGGTATCACCGCCCAGGCCGAGATCGCCAGCACCGCCGAAACGAGCGGCGCCAAGAGAAAAACGCCCTTGTTGGCGCCGGACGGGATCACCGGTTCCTTGAACACGAACTTCAGAAGGTCGGCGAAAGCCTGCAGCGTGCCCCATGGGCCGACGACGTTCGGGCCGCGGCGCAACTGCACCGCCGCCCAGATCTTGCGGTCCGCATACAGGATGTAGGCGACGAAGATCAACAGCACGACGATCAGCACGACCGACTTCAACAGGATGAGCAGCGCCGGCAGCACGTAGAAGGAGAAGAAGGTGTCCATGCTTATTCCGCCGCCTGCCTAAAACCGTTTTTCGCCAGCGCCGAGCACTCCGCCATCACCGCGGAAGCCCGCGCGATCGGGTTGGTCAGGTAAAAATCCTTGACCGGCGAGGTGAAGGCGCCCTTGTCCAGTCGTCCGCCGAGCTTCGCCACCCTGGCGATATCGTCAGCATTGCCGGCCGCGACCTGGTCGATGCGGGCAAGATGCGGGTATTCCGAATAGAGTTTCGCACGAAGCTGCGGCAGCGAATCGAACGGCAGCTTTTTGCCCAGCACATCCGACAGTGCCCGCAGGATCGCCCAGTCCTCGCGCGCATCGCCCGGCGCGAAGCCGGCACGGTTGGTCTGCTGCACGCGGCCCTCGGTGTTGACGTAGGTGCCCGACTTTTCGGTATAGGCGGCGCCCGGCAGGATGACATCGGCGCGGTGCGCGCCGTGGTCGCCATGCGTGCCGATATAGACGACGAAGGCGCCGACGGTCTTGGCCATGTCGATCTCGTCGGCGCCGAGCAGGAACAGCACGTCCGTGTCGCCCAGCATGCCGGCGACGTTCTTGCCGCCCTCGCCCGGCACGAAGCCGACGTCGAGACCGCCGACACGCCCCGCCGCAGTGTGCAGCACGGCAAAGCCGTTCCAGTCGGCTCTCGCGGCATTGACGGCCAGGCTAAGCTTCGCCGCCTGGCCGAGCGCGGCGGCGCCGTCCGAGCGCGACAGCGCGCCCTGGCCGACGATGATCAGCGGATGGGTCGCATTCTTCAGCACCTGGAAGAACTTGCCGTTGCCGTCGGCCAGATCCTTCAGCGATTCCGTTCCGGCTCCGAGCTGCTCATAATCGTAGCGCGTATCGCCGACATCGCCGATGACGCCGACCGGCAGGTTGCCGACCCGCCAGCGCTTGCGGATGCGGGCGTTGAGCAAGGAGGCCTCGAAGCGCGGATTGGCGCCGATGATCAGCACCGCGTCGGCCTGCTCGATGCCCTCGATGGTCGGGTTGAAGATATAGCTTGCCCGGCCGAGCGACGGATCGAGCGCGGCACCATCCTGGCGGCAGTCGGTGTTCTTAGAGCCGAGCGAGGCCATCAGCAGCTTCAGCGCATAGATCTCCTCGACGGCGGCAAGATCGCCTGATATGGCGCCGATCTTGTCGGATGCGGTGTTCGACACCGCTTCCTTGATCGCGGAGAAAGCCTCGGCCCAGCTTGCCGGGGTCAGCTTGCCGTTCTTGCGGACGTATGGCCGGTCGAGGCGCTGGGTGCGCAAGCCGTCCCAGATGAAGCGGGTCTTGTCGGAAATCCACTCCTCGTTCACCGCCTCATTGGTGCGCGGCAGGATGCGCATCACCTCGCGGCCTCTCGAATCGACACGAATCGCCGAGCCGACGGCGTCCATCACGTCGATGGATTCGGTCTTGGTCAGCTCCCACGGCCGAGCCTGGAAGGCATAGGGTTTGGAGGTCAGCGCACCGACCGGGCAAAGGTCGATGACATTGCCCTGCAGTTCCGAGGTCATCGCGCTTTCGAGATAGGTGGTGATCTCGGCATCCTCGCCGCGGCCGATCAGGCCGAGTTCGGAAATACCGGCAATTTCCGTGGTGAAGCGGACGCAGCGCGTGCAGTGAATGCAGCGGTTCATGATCGTCTTGACCAGCGGCCCGATATACTTGTCTTCGACCGCCCGCTTGTTCTCGTGATAGCGCGAGGAATCGACTCCGAACGCCATCGCCTGGTCCTGCAGGTCGCACTCGCCGCCCTGGTCGCAGATCGGGCAATCGAGCGGATGGTTGATCAGCAGGAATTCCATCACGCCTTCCCTGGCCTTCTTGACCATTGGGGTGTTGGTGAAAATTTCCGGCGTTTCGCCATTCGGTCCGGGGCGCAGGTCGCGCACGCCCATGGCGCAGGACGCCTGCGGCTTGGGCGGCCCGCCCTTCACCTCGATCAGGCACATGCGGCAATTGCCGGCGATCGACAGCCGCTCATGGAAGCAGAAGCGCGGCACTTCCGCGCCGGCGCCCTCGGCTGCCTGCAGCAGCGTGTAGTGGTCGGGTACAGTAATCTCTTTCCCGTCGACCTTGAGCTTTGCCATGTCGTCTCAAACCCCTGCGGACATTCCGCAATCTTTCTTTCCGGGCGCAGCCGAAACCGCGCCCGGCATTGAATTCAATGTTTGGCCGCGGCCAGCATCGCCGCCTGGCCAAGCCAGTCGTCGCGCTCGATGCGGCGCTTGAACGACAGATAATCGTCGACCCAGGCGATCTCTTCCGGCGTCCATGCCGCGATCTGGCCGTATGTCCAGATGCCCAAGCCGTTCAGCACCTCTTCCAGCTTCGGCCCGATCCCCGATATCGCCTTGAGGTCGGCCGGATTTGCCGGACGATCCATGGCCTTGGGCTGCTTGAAATCCTCGGGCATCAACCCGGCCGGTGCGGCATCCACATCCGTCACGGTTCGTGCATCACCGATACTGTTCGCCGCTATGTCATTCACGTCCCTGGCGAAGGACTGCGCCTCTGCGATCAGGGTTTTCGTCGCCGCACGCGCCTTGGTCGAGGAGCTTGTCCCTGTCTTCGAAAAGCGTTCGACCCTGGCATCGAAATCGTCGACGATCGGCTGGAAGAGCCGCTGCGAGGCCTCGGCGGCGCCCGAGAGCACGCCCATCCATATCCCAAAGGCGTGATTGGCAAGCCCGATACTGAGCGCCGACATCGCTGCCGCACCCGCGACAGGGTGCGCCAGGAGATTGACGGCGCTCGCCATCTCCTTCGGCATCATCCTGGTCAGGTCCTGGTTCATCTTCTCGAACGGATCCAAATCTGGCATCAAATGATCGGGTCTCGAATGCAGCGACATAGGTGGTCTCCTGGTCGTTTCTTCCGTATGCCCCGGCCTGTTTCCTCAAATCGGGCACTCGCCCGCATTCCAATCGGGCATTCGCCCTTCTTTCAAATTCTTGTCTATTCCGCCGCGACCATCACCGGCTCTGCCCGGTGCGCGTTGCGGGAAAACTCGTCGATACGCCGCTCCACCTCACCCCGGAAATGCCGCATCAGGCCCTGGATCGGCCATGCCGCCGCATCGCCCAGCGCGCAGATCGTGTGGCCTTCGACCTGTTTGGTCACGTCGAGCAGCATGTCGATCTCACGCTTCTGCGCCTCGCCGCGCACCAGCCGCTCCATCACCCGCCACATCCAGCCGGTGCCTTCGCGGCACGGGGTGCACTGGCCGCAGCTCTCGTGCTTGTAAAAATAGGAAAGCCGCGCGATCGCCTTCACGACATCGGTCGATTTGTCCATGACGATGACAGCCGCCGTGCCGAGGCCCGATTTTAGGTCGCGCAGCGCATCGAAATCCATCGGCGCGTCGATGATCTGCTCCGCCGGCACCAGCGGTACCGAAGCGCCGCCCGGAATGACCGCCAGCAGATTGTCCCAGCCACCGCGAATGCCGCCGCAATGCGTCTCGATCAGCTCGCGGAACGGGATCGACATCGCCTCCTCGACGGTGCACGGATTGTTGACGTGACCGGAGATGCAGAACAGCTTGGTGCCGACATTGTTGGGCCGGCCGAAGGACGAAAACCAGGCAGCGCCGCGGCGCAAAATGGTCGGCGCCACCGCGATGGACTCGACATTGTTGACCGTCGTCGGGCAGCCATAGAGGCCGACATTGGCCGGAAATGGCGGCTTCAGCCGCGGCTGGCCCTTCTTGCCTTCGAGGCTTTCGAGCAGCGCCGTTTCTTCGCCGCAGATATAGGCGCCGGCGCCATGGTGCATGTAGATGTCGAAGTCGTAGCCCGACGTGTTGTTCTTGCCGATCAGCTTGGCCGCATAGGCCTCGTCGATAGCGCGCTGCAGCGCCTCGCGCTCGCGGATGAACTCGCCGCGCACATAGATGTAGGCGGCGATCGCGCCCATGGCGAAGCCGGCGATCAGGCAGCCCTCGACCAGCGTGTGCGGGTCGTGGCGCAATATGTCGCGGTCCTTGCAGGTGCCGGGCTCGGATTCGTCGGCATTGACGACGAGATAGCTCGGCCGGCCGTCGCTCTGCTTGGGCATGAACGACCATTTCAGCCCGGTCGGGAAGCCGGCGCCGCCGCGGCCGCGCAAGCCTGATGCCTTCATCTCGTTGACGATCCAGTCGCGCCCCTTGGCGATGATGCCAGGCGTGTTGTCCCAGGCGCCACGCGCCATCGCGCCGGCCAGTGACTTGTCGAAGCGGCCGTAGATGTTGTTGAAGATGCGGTCTCTGTCCTGAAGCATTGTTCGTTCCTCAGACCGGTTTCTTGCCGAAGACGCGGATATATTCGGCGACCCCGCCCTTGGCGAGCGCCTTGGCCTGCTTGACCCAGTCTCCGCGCTCGATGCGGCCACGGAGACTGAGATAACCGTCGACCCACTCGCGCTCGGCCTTAGTCCATGAAGCGACTTGCGCGTAGGTGAAGATACCAAGCGAATGCAGTATGCCTTCGGTTCTCGGGCCGACCCCCGAAATCAGCTTGAGATCGTCGATCAGTGCCGGCTTTGCGATGCCGGCCGGACGGTTCTTGTCCTCGAGCGAAGGCTTGGCAGGCTTGACGGTTTTTTTGCCGGCAGCGCCGATCGGCGCTTCCTTCAACTCCGGCGCCTTGAAAGCGGCCGCTGGCGCAGCCTTGGTCTTGGGACCGCTGCGCTGTTTCGAGACCTTTTCGACTTCCGGCGCGGCCTTGTTGGCGTTGGCCGCCGAATGCGGCGGTGCTGCGACGCTCGCCGCCTTTTCCGTCTCTGGTGCGACCTTTGCAGGAGAAGGCGTCTCCAGCGCCGGGCTGGTTTCGGGCGCATCGGTCTTCGGCTTGCTGGCTTTCGACGGCGCAACGGGGGCAGCCGGTGCCTGTACGGCCGGAGCCGCCGGCGTCGCGACAATTGCCGCTGGTGCTGCCTCCCTGGCGGCCTTGGCCGCCGCCTTGGCTTCCCTGTCGCGGGTTGTCTTCAGGATTGCCTTTTCGCTCTTCAGCGTCGTCAGACCGGTGATCGGCTCGGAGGTGATGCGGCCATTCTGCGGCCCCGGCATTACCGAGGCGCCTTTGCCGGCATCATAGAGGTCGATGATCTCGGCAAGCCGTTCCGGCGTCAGGTCCTCGAACGTATCCTTGAAAATCATCACCATCGGCGCGTTGACGCAGGCGCCGAGGCATTCCACCTCTTCCCACGACAGCGTACCCTTGTCGTTGGTATGGAATTGGTCGTGATGGATCTTCGACCGGCACACATCCATCAGCGCTTCCGAGCCGCGCAGCATGCAAGGCGTGGTGCCGCAGACCTGGATATGCGCGCGGGTGCCGACCGGATTGAGCTGGTACTGCGTGTAGAAGGTCGCGACTTCGAGCCCCCTGATGTAGGGCATACCGAGCATGTCGGAGATCGTCTCGATCGCCGCCTTGGTCACCCAGCCTTCCTGCTCCTGTGCCAGCATCAGCAACGGGATGATCGCCGACTGCTCGCGGCCCTTCGGATACTTCTTGATCCATTGCTTCGCCGCTGCCGCATTCGCCCGGTTGAAGGCGAAGGAGGCTGGCTGGAGGCTGGCTTCTGCGAGACGGCGGACTGACATTTAGCGATCGACCTCACCAAACACGATGTCGAGGGAACCGAGAACGGCGGTGACGTCGGCGAGCATGTGGCCGCGGCACAGAAAGTCCATGGCTTGCAGATGCGCGAAGCCGGGCGCGCGCAGCTTGCAGCGATAGGGCTTGTTGGTGCCGTCCGAGACCAGGTAGACGCCAAACTCGCCTTTCGGCGCTTCGACCGCCGCATAGACCTCGCCGGCCGGCACGCGGTAGCCTTCGGTGTAGAGCTTGAAGTGATGGATCAGCGCTTCCATCGAGCGCTTCATCGCCGCACGCTTCGGCGGCACCACCTTGCCGTCGAGATTCGACACCGGCCCCGTGCCTTCCTTGCCGAGCAGCAGGTCGACGCACTGGCGCATGATTTTCGCCGACTGGCGCATCTCTTCCATGCGAACGAGGTAACGGTCGAAACAGTCGCCGTTCTTGCCGATCGGGATGTCGAAATCCATCTCGGCATAGCATTCATAGGGCTGCGACTTGCGCAGATCCCAGGCGACGCCCGAACCGCGTACCATGACGCCCGAAAAGCCCCAGGCCCAGGCGTCGGCCAGCGAGACGGTGCCGATGTCGACGTTGCGCTGCTTGAAGATGCGGTTGCCGGTCAGCAGTGAATCGAGATCGTCGAGCGATTTCAGGAACGGATCGATCCACTTGCCGATATCCTCGACCAGCTTCTGCGGCAGATCCTGGTGGACGCCGCCGGGCCGGAAATAGGCCGCATGCATGCGCGAGCCACTGGCCCGCTCATAGAACACCATGAGTTTTTCGCGCTCGACGAAGCCCCACAGCGGCGGCGTCAGCGCGCCGACATCCATCGCCTGTGTTGTCACATTGAGAATGTGCGACATGATGCGGCCGATCTCGCAATAGAGCACGCGGATGAGCTGGCCGCGCTTCGGCACCTCGATGCCGAGCAGCCGCTCGGCGGCCAGCGCGAAGGCATGCTCCTGGTTCATCGGCGCGCAATAGTCGAGCCGGTCGAGATAAGGCACCGCCTGCAGATAGGTTTTGGCTTCGATCAGCTTTTCAGTGCCGCGATGCAACAGTCCAATATGCGGATCGACGCGATCGACGACTTCGCCGTCGAGCTCCAGCACGAGGCGCAAAACGCCATGCGCTGCAGGGTGTTGAGGTCCAAAGTTGATGTTAAAATTACGGACGGAGGTTTCAGCCATTCTGGCGTCTCAATTCGTCTTGGCTTTCTCGTCGCCCGGCAGAACGTAGTCCGTCCCTTCCCATGGCGAGAGAAAATCGAAATTGCGGAATTCCTGCTTCAATTCCACCGGCTCGTAGATGACCCGCTTGGCCTCGTCGTCGTAGCGCACCTCGACGAAACCGGTCAGCGGAAAATCCTTGCGCAGAGGATGACCCTCGAAACCGTAATCGGTCAGAATCCGCCTGAGATCGGGATGGCCCGAAAACAGCACGCCATAGAGATCGTAGGTTTCGCGTTCGAACCAGTCGGCGCCGGGATAAACGCCGGTGATCGACGGCACTACCGTCTCCTCGTCGGCCTGAACCTTGATGCGGATGCGAATATTCTGCTTCGGCGACAGCAGGTGATAGACGACGTCGAAGCGCTTGGCCCGCGACGGATAATCGGCGCCGCAGACGTCGATGATCGAAATGAACTGGCATTTTGGATCGTCGCGCAGGAAGGTTACCACCTCGACCAGATCGTGCGGCTCGACCGAGATGGTGAGTTCGCCATAGGCAAACACCGCATCGCCGATCCGGCCGCTCAGCTTCTCGCCGAGATAGGTCGAGAGTTCATTCAGGCTCATCATCCCGCTCACCGCTCGATCGTGCCGGTGCGGCGGATCTTCTTTTGCAACAGAAGGATGCCGTAGAGCAGCGCTTCCGCACTCGGCGGACAGCCGGGCACGTAGATGTCGACCGGCACAACGCGGTCGCAGCCGCGCACAACCGAATAGGAATAGTGGTAGTAGCCGCCGCCGTTGGCGCAGGAGCCCATCGAGATGACGTAGCGCGGCTCCGGCATCTGGTCGTAGACCTTGCGCAGCGCCGGCGCCATCTTGTTGGTCAGCGTGCCGGCGACGATCATAATGTCCGACTGGCGCGGCGACGCGCGAGGAGCAACACCGAACCTCTCCGAGTCATAGCGCGGCATCGAGGTGTGGATCATCTCGACCGCGCAGCAGGCAAGACCGAAGGTCATGAACATTAGCGAGCCGCTGCGGGCCCAGGTGATCAGCGCCTCGGTCGAGGTGACGAGAAAACCCTTGTCTGCAAGCTCGTTGTTGATCTCGAGGAAGAAAGGATCATTCGCCCCCACCGGCTTTCCGGTGCTGGGGTCGAGAATGCCTTTTGGCTTCGGCGCGACGAGCGTGCCGGAATTGTCGCTCAATCCCATTCCAGCGCTCCTTTCTTCCATTCATAGGCAAAGCCGATGGTCAGCACCGCCAAAAACACCATCATCGACCAGAAACCGAGCATGCCGATCTGGCTGAAAGACACTGCCCATGGAAACAGGAAGGCCACCTCCAGATCGAAGATGATGAACAGGATCGACACCAGGTAGAAGCGGATGTCGAACTTCATGCGGGCGTCGTCGAACGAATTGAAGCCGCACTCATAGGCGGAAAGCTTTTCCGGATCGGGGTTGCGGTAGGCCACCAGGAAGGGTGCGGCAAGCAGCGCCAGGCCGACAACCAGCGCCACACCGATGAACAGGACGATGGGCAGGTACGAACTCAACAATGCGTTCATGCTGCAGCTTTCCGTTGGCGGCCAATCCACTCTGATTACAGCACCGGACCCACTTGCGGAAGCGTGACAGTTTAACCACTGAACCGTTTAGGAGGCTCTATGCTGCAACGCGGCGAGGGTTAGCGCAGGGCTTTCGGCGAAGCAAGTCAAACCTTGTTCAAAACACGGTCCTGGACGGCATATCCGGATAAACTGGTCTCTCCGGTTTGATTTCCTTCGCTTTTTACTCCACTTTCCTCTCCTGACATAGATGCCGCCAAAACCCTGCTAGCATGGCGCGGAATCATCGTCCCAACCTTTGGTCGAAAGCCAACAGAGTGCCGTCTGCATGAAGGAAAAAATCTCGCTCGCCATGGCCCGGCGCATCGCGCTGGCCGCACAAGGGTTCACCGATCCTCGCCCCAACGGCACGCCTGATCGCCGCCATCTGGCCCGTGTGCTTACCCGCACCGGCCTGCTGCAGATCGATTCCGTCAGTGCGGTGGTGCGCGCCCACTATATGCCGCTCTATTCGCGGCTTGGCCCTTACCCGCTTGCGCTGCTCGACAACGCCGCCGTGACGCGCAAGCGCACGGTCTTCGAATACTGGGCGCACGAAGCCTCATTTCTGCCGGTTGAAACCTATCCGCTGATGCGCTGGCGCATGGAGCGGGCCGAGCGCGGCGAGGAAATGTATAACGGCCTGGCCAAGTGGGGCCGCGAACGCGCCGCCTACATTGAAGACATCTATCGCGAGGTCATTGATCGCGGCCCGATCGCTGCATCGGCTCTCGAAGGCCAGAAAGGCTCGGGCGGCTGGTGGGGCTGGAGCGACGCCAAACATGCTTTCGAATGGCTGTTCTGGGCCGGCCGCATCACCACGGCGTCACGTCGCGGCTTCGAGCGGCTCTACGATCTGCCGGAACGCGTGCTGCCGCCGACAATACTCAGCTTGCCGGTGCCCTCCCCTGAGGATGCGCACCGCGAATTGCTGCGCATCTCCGCCCGCGCCCACGGCGTCGCGACAGCAGGCGACCTGCGGGACTATTTCCGCCTCTCTCCCGCCGACATCAAGGGCCGCATCGAAGAACTGGTCGACGCCGGCGACCTCTTGCCGGTGAGCGTGGAAGGCTGGGACAAGCCGGCCTATCTTCACAAGGACGCCCGTTTTCCGCGCAAAATCGAGACGCGCGCGCTGCTCGCTCCGTTCGATCCGGTTGTCTTCGAACGGGCGCGTACGGAAAGACTGTTCGACTTCCGCTATCGCATCGAGATCTACACCCCTGCCGAAAAGCGCCAATACGGTTACTATGTGCTGCCGTTCCTGCTCGGCGAAAAGATCGTGGCGCGCATCGACCTCAAGGCCGACCGCCCGGCCGGCGTGCTGCGTGTCCATGCCGCCTATGCCGAGCCCGGCGCGCCGCCGCAAACCGCCGCCGAACTCTTCGAGGAATTGAAGCTGATGCAGGGTTGGCTCGGCCTGGAACGCATCGAGGTGACGCCTGCGGGGGATCTTGGTTCGGCTCTCGCCAATATCGCCGCGCCGTAGACGTGCGTTGACACGACTGCCTGCACAAGCCTAAATCCGGTTCAGACGGTCTCCTCTCGGCAAAGGGAGGAGCCAAGAGGGAATGCGGTGCGAAATTCCGATTTCAAATCCGCGGCTGTCCCCGCAACTGTAAGCGACGAGCCAAGGCCGAAAACCACTGGGACGGTCCCGGGAAGGCGGCACCAAGGCGATGACCCGCGAGCCAGGAGACCTGCCGTCTAGGACATAAGAATCCGATCGCCTGGCGGGTTTTCCGGGCAAGGAGCCTGATTTGGAACGCGACAGCAGTTTTTCGGCTGAGACAGCGGGCGCATTGTCCGGCGATAGTGATGCCTTAGCCGGCGTCACGGTGATCGTCTGCGCCTCGTGCCGCGATGAGACCGGCTCCGATGGCCATCCCCGCGCCGGCGAACTGCTTGCCGACGACACGCGCCGCGCCGTATCCGGCGAAAACATCCAAATCCGCACCGTCGAATGCCTCGGCAACTGCAAGCGCCGGCTGAGTGCCGCGATCCTGCGCGACGGCTGCTGGAGCTATGTCTTTGGCGACCTGACCGCGACCAGCGGCGCCGATCTCGTCGCCGGCGCAAAGCTCTTCGCCACCTCGACGGACGGCCTCATTCCATGGCGCGGCCGCCCCGACTGCCTGAAGCGCGGCCTCGTCGCCCGCATTCCTCCCCTCGACCTTTTGAAGGATCAGATATGACCACTTCCGTCTCCCGCGTGCCCTGCACCGTCGTCACCGGCTTCCTCGGCGCCGGCAAGACGACGCTGATCCGCCATCTGCTCGAAAACGCCGGGGGCAAGCGGCTGGCCATCATCGTCAACGAGTTCGGCGACATCGGCATCGACGGCGAAATCCTGAAAGGCTGCGGCATCGACACCTGCCCCGAGGAAAATATCGTCGAGCTGGCCAATGGCTGCATCTGCTGCACCGTCGCCGATGATTTCGTCCCGGCGCTCGACAAGATCCTGTCGCTGATGCCGAGGGTCGACCATATCCTGATCGAGACCTCCGGCCTCGCTTTGCCGAAGCCGCTGGTCCAGGCCTTCCAGTGGCCGACGGTGAAGAGCCGGGTGACAGTCGACGGCGTCATCGCCGTGGTCGACGGACCGGCGCTGGCAGGTGGCCGCGTTGCCAACGACATGGACGCCCTCCAGGCGCAGCGCGCGCAGGACGAGATGCTCGACCACGACGATCCGGTCGAGGAGGTATTCGAGGACCAGCTCGCCTGCGCCGACCTGATCATATTGTCGAAGAGTGACCTGATGGACGCCGCCGGCTCAGCCCGTGCCAATGCCATCATCGGCGAGCACACCGCGCGCGCCGTCAAGATCGTGCCGACCTCGCAAGGCAAGGTCGATCCATCTGTGCTGCTCGGCCTCGGCCTCGCCGTCGAGGACGATATCGAGAACCGCAAGACCCACCACGACGACGAGCTCGACCACGAGCATGATGACTTCGACTCCTTCGTCATCGACATTCCGTCGATCGCCAATCCCGATGAGCTGGCTTTGCGCGTCGCCACCGCGGCGGAGGAAGAAAACGTGCTGCGCGTCAAGGGTTTCGTCGAGGTCGGCGGCAAACCGATGCGGCTGTTGCTGCAGGCCGTCGGTCCGCGCGTCAATCACTATTACGACCGCGCCTGGACCGCTGAAGACGACCGCCGCTCGCGTCTCGTCGTCATCGGCCTCAAAGGGCTGAACCGCCCGGCCATCGAGCGTATCCTCGCCGGCTGACCTCGGGCACGAGCCGCGATGCACATCCTCACCACAACATCCGCCTCGCTCGACGATCTCGCCGAGCCTGTTGACCTCAGGCAGACGCCTGCGGATGTCGTGGCGCTGTCCTTCACCGACAGCGATCTGGCCGGGCTGGCGGCGGCGTGGACGGCGGACGCGGATCGCTTGCCGTCGATGCGGCTGGCGGCTTTGCGCGATCTGCGCCATCCGATGTCCGTCGACCTGTGGATCGACAGCGTCGCCCGGCACGCGAGGGTTATTTTGGTGCGCATCCTCGGCGGTTACGACTGGTGGCGCTACGGCTGCGACCAGCTCGCCTCGACCGCCCGCGCACGCGGCATAAAACTGGCGCTGCTGCCCGGCGAATGCCGCGACGAGGATCTGCGGCTGATCGAATGCTCGACGCTGCCGCGCGAGGAACTCGAGGGCCTGCTCGATTATTTTCGCGAGGGCGGCCCGGAGAATATGACGGCATTGGTGCAGAGGCTGGCAAGTCTCGCCGGATCAGGTGTGGCGCTCGCTGAACCTGTCAGCGTGCTGAAAGCGGGCTACTATCAGCCGGGACGCGGTGCCGTCCCCCTCCCCCTTGAGGGGAGGGTCCGGCGGCAGGCCGGGGGTGGGGTCGCCTGTGAAGCGCGCCAACAGCAAAAAACGTCGAGCACTGCCGCAACGACCCCACCCGGCCCTGCGGGCCACCCTCCCCTCGAGGGGGAGGGTGATGTCGTGCCAATTCTCTTCTACCGCTCGATGTTGCTCGCCGCCGATGTCGCGCCCATCGACTCCCTTTTTGAAGCCCTGCGGCAGCGCGGTATGGCCCCCGTGCCGATCTTCGTCTCGAGCCTCAAAGACCCGGCATCGCTCGCCTTTGTCGAAACCGCGCTTGCCGCGCTAAACCCTGCCGCCATCATCACGGCCACGGCGTTCGCCTCCGGCGCCGAGCCCGGTGTCGAAACCCTGTTCGACCGTGCGGGTGTGCCGGTATTCCAGGTCATCGTCGCGACGACACGCCGTGACATCTGGCAAAACAATCAGCGTGGCCTCGCGCCCGCCGACCTCGCCATGCACGTCGTCCTGCCCGAGCTCGACGGCCGCATCCTTGCCGGCGCCATCTCCTTCAAGGGCGAGGTCGAAACCGACGCCGCACTGGCCTTCCGCGCCTTCGCCAACCGGCCGGAGCCAGATAGGGTGGCGCAGGTGGCGAACCGTGTCCAAGCCTTCATCCGCCTGCAGCGTACGCCGCGCGCGGAACGCAAGCTGGCCATCCTGATCCCCGACTATCCGAGCGCCCCCGGCCGCACCGGCTACGCCGTCGGCCTCGACGTGCCGTCCAGCGTGCTGGCAATGCTGCACGACTTGAGCGAACAGGGCTACACCGTTGAAGGGAATCCGCAAACGCCGCGCGCGTTGCTGGATGAGTTAGAGCGTGGTGGCGAAGGGTTGGGGCTGGAGGACTATCTGGCCTTCTCCACGGAATTGCCGACGGCTGCAATCGCTGCGGTAGAGGCGGCTTGGGGGAATGCGGAAGATGAGACAGGTCTGCGCCAGGCACCCCCCTCTGTCCTGCCGGACATCTCCCCCGCAAGGGGGGAGATTGGCAGCTTCAACAACGGCTCTCTCTTAACACCCTTAGTAGTTGGCGAAGGCAGAGACGACCGCGCAATCTCCCCCCTTGCGGGGGAGATGTCCGGCAGGACAGAGGGGGGTGTTCAAGCGCTTACCGCGGCAAAATTCCCCTTCCGCGCCGCGACCTTCGGCAACATCACCGTGGCCGTCGCGCCCGATCGCGGGCGCTCAGTCGACCGCCGCGCCGACTACCACGACCCGACATTGCCACCCCGTCATGCGCTGATCGCCTTCGGCCTCTGGCTGCGCAAGACAGTCGGCGTCCATGCCCTCATCCATATCGGCGCCCACGGCACACTGGAATGGCTGCCCGGAAAAACCGTTGCACTCAGCGAAACCTGTTTCCCCGAGATCGTCACCGGCCCCCTGCCCGTCATCTATCCCTTCATCGTCTCCAACCCTGGCGAGGCAGCACAGGCCAAGCGGCGCATTGCCGCCGTCACTCTCGGTCATTTGCCGCCGCCGCTGACCGGCGCCGGGCTGGACGAGAACCAGCACCAGCTTGAACGGCTGGTCGACGAATATGCCCAGGCTGACGGGCTCGACCGCCGCCGCCGCGACCGCCTGGCGAAGCTGATCGTCGAAACCGCGCAAAAGACCGGCCTCGCCTCCGAAGCCGGCGTCGCCGGAACCGACGCACCCGATGAAGCGCTGCGCCGCATCGACGCCTGGCTCTGCGACCTCAAGGATTTCGCCGTCAAGGACGGCCTGCACATCTATGGCCGCTCGCCCGAGGGCGAAACCGATCCGCTGCGCCAGCAAAGTGCGGCGGCGGAGAAGTCTGCGCTGATCGCGGCCCTCGACGGCCGCCATGTCGCTGCAGGTCCTGCCGGCGCGCCGGCGCGTGGCCGGCGCGATGTCCTGCCGACCGGCCGCAACCTGTTCACATCAGACCCGCGCACCCTGCCAACGCCGACATCCTTCGATCTCGGCAGGGCGGCCTCCGACGAGGTCTTGCGCAGCTACATGCAATCGCATGGCGACTGGCCGCGCTCGCTGGTCATCGACCTGTGGGGCTCGGCCTCGCTGCGCACCGGCGGCGAAGAGATCGCGCAAGGGCTGGCGCTGATGGGCTGCCGGCCGCAATGGGATTCCGCCACCGGCCGCGTCACCGGCATCGAGGTGCTGCCGCCAGCCACCCTTGGCCGGCCGCGCGTCGATGTCACCTGGCGCATTTCAGGCCTGTTCCGTGACATGTTCCCGACCCAGATCGCGCTGATCGATGCGGCCGCCAACGCCGTCGCCGCCCGCGACGAGGACGCTTCCGAAAACCCGCTCGCAGCCAAGACCCAGGCCGACGGGAAGATCAGCCCGCGCATTTTCGGCACCTCGCCCGGCACCTACGGCGCCGGCGTCGAGGATTTGCTGTCGAGCGGCGACTGGGCCGCGCGCGAAGAGATCGGCCGCGCCTATCTCGAGGCCACCTCGCATGCCTATGGCGGCGCTGAGGGCGAAGGTATTTTGGCGCCCGGCGCTTTCGAGGGCCGCGTTGCCGAGGCCGACCTTCTCGTCCACACCGGCGACGATCCCGGCCGCGACATTTTGGAAGGTTCCGCCGACGTCGCCTTCATCGGCGGTTTTTCAGCGGCGCTTGCGGCACTCGGCAAGAACGCCGACGTGATCGTCCTCGACACCACGGACCCGCAAAAGCCGAAGCCGCGTTCGATCAGTGACGCCGTGTCCCGGGTCGTGCGCGCGCGTGCCGTCAATCCGCGCTTCATTGCCGGCCAGATGCGGCACGGCCCGCGCGGCGCCTCGGAATTCGCCGAGACAGTCGACCGACTGGTCGGTTTCGCCGAGACCACCCATGCCATATCTGGCACGCTGATCGAGGCCGTGCACGACGCCTATCTCGGCGACCCCCTGGTTCGCGCCTTCATCCTGCGCGAAAATCCTTCCGCCGCGAAAGTCATCGCCGAGCGCTTATTGTCGGCACGGCGGCGCGGTCTGTGGCACCCGCTGCGCAATTCCATCGACGACGATCTCGCCGCCTTGATCGCCGAAGCCCAGGGGGTGGCGGCATGAACGCCTTCTCCCGACGCGGCGCCTGCCCCGCTCTGTCCGCGCCGATGGAGACCGGCGACGGTCTTCTGGTGCGGCTCAACCCGGTCGCTGGAGGACTCTCGTCGAAATCCTTGATCGGACTCGGTGAATCGGCCTTGCGGCACGGCAACGGCATCATGGAAGTGACCGCCCGCGGCAGCTTGCAGATACGCGGGCTGACGCCGGCGAGCGCGCAGCTGCTGGCGATGGAGGTCGACACTCTCGGCATCGCCGTGCGCACCGGCGTGGCGGTGGAGCACGGACCGCTGGCGGGGCTGGATCCGGAAGAAGTTGCTGACCCGCGCCCATTAGCCGAACGCATTCGTGCAGCGATCGAGGAAGCAGGCCTTCCGCCACGCCTTGGCCCGAAGGTTTCGGTGATCGTCGACGGAGGTGGACAGTTGGCTATGGATGTGGTGACAGCCGATGTGCGGCTGGCTGCGATCAGAACCGACGCGGGCGTCCGTTGGCTGGTAGCCGTTGGCGGCGACAGAAAAAATGCGTCGCTACTCCTCATAGTCGAGGAAGATGCTGCCCGGGATATCGCCGTCGCGATTCTAAGGATGGTTGCCGAAAAAGGTCGCGAAGCCCATGCAAGGAATTTGACGGAGAGACAGCTCACATCTCTCGCCAGTTGGCACTCCGTCCCACCCCCCTCTGTCCTTCCGGACATCTCCCCCGCGAGGGGGGAGATTGAGCTCTCATCACCGCTTTCGCCAACCACTGGCGTTGCAGGACGAGTGGCGGCGTCCGAACTGCCGATCTCCCCCCTTGCGGGGGAGATGTCCGGCAGGACAGAGGAGGGTGCGCAGGAATGCGCGCCTCTCAAATTGTCTGAACCAATACCTTCGCCGATCGGCCTCTTTCCTCTCGCCAGCGACACGGTCGCCCTTGGCATCGGCCTACCCTTCGGCAGCATGCCCGCGCAAAAACTCATCGAGCTCACGCAACACGCCCTCGCCTTCGGCGCGACCGAAATCCGCTTGGCGCCGGGCCGCGCGCTGCTTTTCATCGGCCTTTCGCCGATCGCCTGCCACTCACTTCAGCAAGCCGCCGCCACCCTCGGCTTCGTCACCGACGCAGCCGATCCGCGCACGAAAATCGCCGCATGCCCGGGTGCTCCCGCCTGCGCCTCCGGCCTGATCGCGACGCGCGACGTCGCCGAGACCATCGCGGCCGAAAACCTCGACATTCTCGATTCGTCGTTCACCCTGCACATTTCCGGTTGCGCCAAGGGCTGCGCCCATCCCGGCCCGGCGGCACTGACGCTGGTCGGCGGCGATAACGGAGCCGGACTTGTCGTGGACGGGACGGCAAAGGCCCTTCCTGCCGGATACAGCCCAAGCTATGACGCCGCGCGCGGCGTTGGCCGCGTTGCCGCAGCGATCCGCCGCGCACGACTTCGAGGCGAGACCACCGCCACCTGCCTGGCAAGGCTTGGCGCGGCCGGTGTCACCGAACTCTACCGACAGGAATGAACATGCCCGCCTATGACTACATCCATGACGGCACGGCGATCTATGAGCGCTCCTTCGCCATCATTCTCGCCGAGGCCGACCTGTCGCGGTTTTCCGATGCCGAAGCCGATGTTGCCATCCGCATGATCCACGCCTGCGGCCAGGTCGAGGCCGCGCAGAACTTTGTTTTTTCCGAAGATTTTGTCGCCGCCGCGCGCGCGGCACTGGCGGCCGGCGCGCCGATCTTCTGCGATGCCGAGATGGTCTCGCACGGCGTCACCCGCGCCCGGCTGCCGGCCGGTAACGAGGTGATCTGCACGCTGCGCGACCCGCGGACGTCCGACATAGCGAAAAAGATCGGCAACACCCGTTCGGCCGCAGCCATCGACCTGTGGGGCGAGCGCATGGCCGGTTCGGTCGTCGCCATCGGCAATGCGCCGACAGCACTTTTCTACCTGCTGGAGAAACTGCGCGACGGTGCGCCGAAACCGTCTGTCATCATCGGCATGCCGGTCGGTTTCGTCGGTGCCGCCGAATCAAAGGACGCGCTGGCCGAGAATTCCTACGGCATTCCCTATGCGATCGTGCGCGGCAGGCAGGGCGGCAGCGCCATGACCGCCGCCGCCCTCAACGCATTGGCGAGGCCGGGCCTGTGAACGCGATCGCAAAAGGCAGGCTTGTTGGCGTCGGCACCGGTCCCGGCGACCCCGAGCTGCTGACGCTCAAGGCCGTGCGCGCGCTGGCCGAGGCCGACGTGGTCGCGCATTTCGCCAAGCGCGGCAACAACAGCAATGCGCGCGCCATCGTCGGCGCGCATTTTCGTCCCGATTTGATAGAGTTGCCGCTGCTCTATCCCGTGACCACCGAAATCGACAAGGAGCACAGCGATTACCGGTCGCAGATAGCGGATTTCTACGAAAAGTCGGCCGAAAAAGTCGCCAAGCACCTCAGCGCCGGCAGGATGGTCGCGGTGCTGTCGGAAGGCGACCCGCTGTTCTACGGCTCCTACATGCATCTGCATGTCAGGCTGGCACACCGCTTCCCGACCGAGGTCATTCCCGGCGTCACCGCCATGTCCGGCTGCTGGTCGGCGACCGGCCTGCCGATCGTCCAGGGCGACGATGTATTGACCGTGCTGCCCGGCACGATGAGCGAATTCGAGCTGACGCGACGGCTCGCCGATACCGATGCTGCAGTCATCATGAAGGTCGGCCGCAACCTGCCCAAGATCAGGCGCGCGCTGGAGGCGACCGACAAGCTAACGCGTGCCGTCTATGTCGAGCGCGGCACCATGCCGGGCGGCGTCTCGATGCGGCTGGCCGACAAGCAGGACGACAAGGCGCCCTACTTCGCCATCGTCCTGGTGGCCGGCTGGTCCGGCCGCCCCGAAGCATTGGTGGAGGGCGGGGCATGAGCGGCCGCCTGATCGTCATCGGCCTTGGGCCTGGCAACGCCGATCAGGTGACGCCAGAGGCGAGCCGCGCCGTCGCCGAGGCAAAATTCTTCTATGGCTATAAGCCCTATCTCGACCGGCTCGACCTGCGCCCCGACCAGACCTGCGTTGCCTCGGACAATCGCGAGGAGCTGTCCCGCGCCAAGGACGCGCTGGCAAAGGCTGCGCAGGGCCACGATGTCGCCGTCGTCTCGGGCGGCGATCCCGGCGTCTTTGCCATGGCGGCGGCCGTCTGCGAGGCGATCGAGGCCGGCCCGGCCGAATGGCGTGCCGTTGACGTTGCGATGCTGCCGGGCATCACCGCCATGCTCGCGGTCGCTGCCCGCATCGGCGCACCGCTCGGCCATGACTTCTGCGCCATCTCGTTGTCCGACAATCTGAAGCCGTGGGAGCTGATCGAGCTGCGGCTGCTGGCGGCGGCGGGCGCCGGCTTCGTCATCGCGCTCTACAATCCGATCAGCAAGGCGCGCCCCTGGCAGCTTGGCCGCGCCTTCGAATGCCTCACAGCGATCCTGCCCGGCACCACGCCGGTCGTCTTCGGCCGTGCCGCCGGCCGTCCCGACGAGCGCATCGAGGTGTTTTTGCTGGCCGACGCCGACGCGGAAAAGGCTGACATGGCGACCTGCATCATCATCGGCTCGCCGGAAACCAGGATCATCAGGCGCGGTGAGAAACCGGCGCTGGTCTACACGCCGCGTTCGGCAGCGGGCCCAAGAAAATGACTGACCAGAAAATGATCGACCATTGCGGCAAGGGCTTCGACGGTTTCCGCCGAAGGGACATCGGGCAGCGTCGGCCTGCGGATCATGACCACCTCGATGCCAAGCGCCCGCGCCGCGGCGATCTTGCCGTAGGTCGCCTCGCCGCCACTGTTCTTGGACACGACGACATCGACGTGGTGGTCGCGAAGCAGCGCATGTTCGTCCGCTTCCCGGAACGGCCCGCGCGCCAAGAGATAGGTCGCGTCGGGTACAGCGAGTCTTGGCTCGACCGGATCGACGCTGCGGATAAGATAGTGATGTTGAGGGGCGGCCTCGAAGGTAGCGACCTCCTGCCGACCGAGCGCCAGGAAAACGCGGCGTGGAGCCGACCCCAGCGCCGTCACTGCGCTGGCAACACTGTCGACCAGTGTCCACCGGTCGCGTTCGACAGGCTCCCAGCCGGGGCGCCTGAGCGCAACGATCAGCACGCCGGTGTTGCCCGCCGCCTCCGCCGCGTTGGCGGAGATCAGTGCCGCATAGGGGTGTGTGGCGTCGATCAGCAGATCGATCTGGTTCTCGCGGAGATACGCCGCCAGCCCATCGGCGCCGCCGAAACCACCCGTACGGGTGGGCACGTCTTGCGCGACAGGATTTTCGGTGCGGCCGGCCAGCGACAGCGTGAGCGACACATCCGGGCGCGCGGCCAGCTTTCCCGCCAGTTGCCGGGCTTCGGTCGTTCCGCCGAGTATCAGAATGCGGTGGGTCATCATGCCTGCTGAAGGTCCGCGCGGCACCAGATGCACCTGGAAATGGCTGACAGTGATCGGCATCGGCGAGGACGGTGTAGCGGGTCTCGGCGAAGAGGCCAAGCGGTTGATCGCCGAGGCCGAATTCGTCTTCGGCGGCAAGCGTCACCTTGCCCTCGTCGCGTCGCTCAGCAAAGGTGAAGCACGGCCTTGGCCGGCCCCTTTCGATTCCGAGATGCGCGACGTGCTGGCGCTTTCCGGCAGGCGCGTCTGCGTGCTGGCTTCGGGCGATCCGTTCTTCAATGGCGTCGGCGTCACCCTTGCTCGCAAGATTCCTTCCCAAGAGATGCAGGTGATTCCCGCCCCTTCGGCCATGTCGCTGTCCGCCGCCCGCCTCGGTTGGGCGCTGCAGGATATCGAGACCATTTCGCTGCACGGCCGCTCGATCGACCTGATCCGGCCGCTGCTGCATCCGGGCACCCGCATCCTTGCGCTGACGTCGGACGGCGATGCACCAGCAGCGATTGCGCGGCTGCTGACCGAATTCGACTTCGGTGCCTCGCGGCTGACCATTCTGGAGGCGCTGGGCGGCCCGAACGAAAGGCTGCGTTCTGTTCGAGCCGACGCCTTCGACCTCGAAAAGATCAACCCGCTCAACGTGCTGGCCACCGAGGTTGACTCGACTTCAGAGGCACGCATCCTGCCGCTGACGTCGGGCCTTGCCGACGATTTGTTCGAGCATGACGGCCAGATCACCAAGCGCGAAGTGCGCGCCATCACCCTGTCCGCCCTCGCCCCCAGGCGCGGCGAATTGCTGTGGGACATTGGCGCCGGCTCGGGCTCAATTGGCATTGAATGGATGCTGGCCCATCCCACGATGCGCGCCATTGCCATCGAGGCCGATCCAACCCGCGCCGCCCGCATCCACCGCAACGCTTCACATTGCGGCGTGCCCGGTCTTGCCGTCGTCGAGGGTTCGGCACCGCAGGCGCTCGCCGGATTGGAGACGCCGGACACGATCTTCATCGGCGGTGGCGGCAGCGATACCGGCGTGCTGGGCGCGGCCATCAAGGCCCTGCGTGTTGGCGGCCGGCTGGTCGCAAACGCGGTGACGCTGGAGATGGAGGCGCTGCTTCTCGCCCGTCACGCCGCGCTCGGCGGCGATCTCACCCGCATCTCTATATCCCGTGCTTCACCGGTTGGTTCGATGCAGGCATGGCGGCCGGCTATGCCGGTCACCCAATGGAGCTGGGTCAAGCCATGATGATCGCGGGCATCGGCAGCCGCAAAGGCGTGGATGTGCAAGGCGTTCTTGCGGCGATAGAAACAGCGCTGGAAGCGCATGGGCTGGCGATGACGGCGCTTTCGGCGCTCGCCACCGCTTCTCTGAAGCACGACGAGCAGGCAATCTTCTCGGCGGGGCGCGAACTCGCCCTGCCAGTGATCGTTGTCGAGGACGATGCGCTCAGTGCCGCGTCTTCGCGTGCAATCAGCCGCTCGAGTCTGTCGCAGGAACATGCCGGCACGCCATCGGTTTCCGAAGCCTCCGCGCTTGCCGCCGCCGGAAAAGGCGCGAAACTGCTTGGGCCGCGCATCGTGCTCGGCCCGGTCACCTGCGCCATCGCCATCAGCGGAGACGCGGCATGACCGTCCACTTCATCGGCGCCGGACCGGGCGCGGCCGACCTAATCACCTTGCGCGGCAGCAGACTGCTGGCAAGCTGCCCGGTCTGCCTCTATGCCGGCTCGATCGTCGCCCCGGAACTGTTGCAGCACTGCGCGCCCGGCACGAAATTGATCGACACCGCGCCGATGTCGCTCGACGAGATCGAAGCGGAATATGTGGCCGCCCACCAGGCCGGCCACGATGTCTCCCGCCTGCATTCCGGCGACCTGTCAGTGTGGAGCGCTGTCGCCGAGCAGATCCGCCGGCTGGAGAAGCACGGCATCGCCTATACGTTGACGCCGGGTGTGCCCTCTTTCGCAGCCGCCGCGGCAGCGCTGCGTCGCGAACTGACCATTCCCGAAGTCGCGCAAAGCCTGGTGCTGACCCGCATCTCCGGCCGTGCCTCAAAAATGCCGCCCGGCGAAACCCTGGCCGGTTTCGGCCGCACCGGCGCGACGCTGGCCATTCATCTTGCCATCCACGCCATCGACCGTATCGTCGCCGAGTTGACCCCATTCTATGGCGCCGATTGCCCGGTGGCGGTCGTCTTCCGTGCTTCCTGGCCGGACGAGCGCGTGCTGATCGGCACACTGGCCACCATCGAGGCGCAATTGGCCGCCGATCCGATGGAGCGCACGGCTATCATCTTCGTCGGCCGCTCGCTGGCAGCGGAAGGCTTTGGCGAGAGTTCACTTTACGACGCCCACTACCAGCGGCGTTTTCGCGGGCGGGACGGATTGTGAACGACAGCACCGGAAACAGAGGTGGAAACGCGACGATCGAACAGGCTTTGGCCCGGCTGAATTTCAAGCCGCGCCAGCTGGAGCCGGGCCATGTCTGGCTGGCCGGCGCCGGCCCTGGCGATCCCGGCTGCCTGACGCTGGAAGTGCTGGCCGCGCTTGGGCAGTGCGACGCGCTCGTCTACGACGCGCTGGTCTCGCCCGATGTTGTCGCTGTCGCTGAGGCCCCGGAGCTTTTCTACGTCGGCAAGCGAGGCGGCCAGCCGTCGATGAAACAGGACGACATCACCGCTCTGCTGGTTCGGCTGGCGCGAGAAGGCCGCCGCGTCGTCAGGCTGAAGGGTGGCGACCCCTATATTTTCGGTCGCGGCGGCGAAGAGGCGCTTGCGCTCGCCCGCGAAAACATCCCGTTCCGCGTCCTGTCCGGCCTGACTTCGGGCCTCAGCGCGCTTGCCGGCGCCGGTATCCCGGCCACCATGCGCGGCATCAACAAGGCGGTGATCCTGGCCACCGGCCACGCCGCCGGCACCGATGACGATCTCGACTGGGCGGCAATCGCCCGCACAGGCCAACCGGTCGTCGTCTATATGGGCATGGCCAATCTGCCGCTGATATCAGCCTCGCTGCTCGAGGGCGGCCTGCCGCCTTCCACGCCTGCTGCAGTGATCGTTGCCGCAACGACGCCGCAGGAACGCATCGTCGTCGCCACGCTCGCCACCATTGCCGAGGAAGCGGCTGCAGCCGGGTTGACCTCACCGGCGCTGATCGTCGTCGGCGGCATCGTCGCGATGCGCGCGGCATTGGCGGGCGAGCCATGACCCGCGCGATCATCATCGGCGCGCCGCGCTCGGGTTCGGGCAAGACCAGCGTCACCATCGGGATCCTGCGCGCGCTCGCCAGGCGCGGCCTGAAAGTGCGCGGCGCCAAGTCCGGCCCCGACTATATCGACCCCGGCTTCCACACCGCCGCGACAGGCCTTTCCGGCGTCAATCTCGACAGTTGGGCAATGCCGCCCGCCTTGCTCAACGCGCTGGCAGGTGACGCGACTGAAGATGCCGATTTCATCTTCCTCGAAAGCGCGATGGGCTTGTTCGACGGGATTCCCGCTGCTGTGGGCCGCACCGGCTCGGCCGCAGATCTTGCCCGGCTCTACGGCCTGCCGGTGCTGCTGGTGCTCGACGTTTCCGGGCAGTCGACCACGGCGGCGGCCGTCGCCAAGGGTTTTGCTACATATGATCCTGATGTGCGCATGGCCGGCGTCGTGCTCAACCGGCTGGGCAGCGAGCGTCACCGGCGGCTTTGCAGCGATGCCATCGAGGCGTTCGGCCTGCCGGTGGTCGGTGCGATCCTGCGTGATCCCTCGCTCAACCTGCCGGAGCGCCATCTCGGCCTCGTTCAGGCCGGCGAATATGAGAATTTGATGGTCCATCTCGACCGACTGGCCGACATGGTCGAACGGTCGCTCGATCTCGACGCCATCATGGCGCTGGCGGCGCCATTTGAACCTGCGCCGGGCAGCTTCAGCGACGCGCTGCCGCCGCCCGGCCAGCGCATCGCGCTGGCCGAGGATGCCGCCTTCACCTTTCTCTATCCGCATGTCGCGACGCATTGGCGCAAGGCCGGGGCGGAGATTGTCCGTTTCTCGCCACTCGCCGACGAGGCGCCCAGCGACAATTGCGATGTCTGCTGGCTGCCCGGCGGCTATCCTGAGCTTCACGCCGGCCGCCTGGCTGCGGCTGCAAATTTCAGGGCCGGCATTGAGGCGTTTTCGGCAACGCGGCCGGTGCATGGCGAGTGCGGCGGCTTCATGGTGCTGGGCGAAGTGCTGGAGGATGCCTCGGGAGAGACGCACAGGATGCTCGGCCTGCTCGGTCACTCGACTAGTTTTGCCAAGCGAAAGATGAATCTCGGCTATCGCGAGGCGCGGCTGCGCGCCGGTTGCCCCCTCGGAGCCCAGGGCACGCTGATCCGTGGCCACGAATTCCACTATGCGCAGATGACCGCGACCGGCAATGACGAGCCGCTGGCCGACCTCTCTGACGGCCAGGGCAATCCGCTCGGCGCCTCCGGTTACCGCCGCGGCCATGTCAGCGGCACGTTCTTCCACGCCATTGCGAGAGGCTAGAGCATGATCCCGAACCGGAGATCCGCGTCAGCGAAAAGTGGGAACCGGTTTTCGGAATAGATCATGCTCAAACTCCAGACCCTCTCGCCTCGGCAAATCCTCGACGACATCGCGCTCTGCCTCGTCTTCTTCACCCGGCTGCCGCTGCCGGTCGTCGATTTTCGAGACCGCAGCCTTGCTGCCGCGATCTGGTCGGCGCCCGTCACCGGCCTTGCCGTCGCGGTCATCGGCGCGCTCGCCTACGCTGTGGGCATATGGCTCGGCCTTGCCGCCGGCCCGGCAGCGGCACTTGCCCTGGCCGCAACCTTGCTCACCACCGGCTGCATGCATGAGGATGGACTTTCGGATGTCGCCGATGGTTTTGGCGGCGGCAAGACGCGCGACAGGAAACTGGAGATCATGCGCGACAGCCGCATCGGCGCCTATGGCGCTTGCGCGCTCGGCCTCTCGCTGCTGATCCGCTGGAGCGTGATTTCGGAATTCACCGGCCCGGTCCAGGTTTTCGCCGCTCTCATTGCCGCGCATGCCGCTTCGCGCGGCTTGTTCGGCGCTTTCATGCATCTGCTGCCGCCGGCGCGCAGCGACGGTCTCTCGGCCGAAGCAGGGACCGTGTCGGCCGAAACCGCCATTGCCGGCGCCGCGCTCGGCTCCGTGGTGCTGCTGACGCTAGGGTTGGGTGGCGCGGTCGCCGCATTCATCCTGCTCTGCCTGGTGTTTGCCGCCTTCCGTATGCTGTGCCTCAGCCAGATCGGCGGCCAGACCGGCGATACGGTCGGCGCGCTGCAGCAGTTTGGCGAGATCGCAATCCTGCTCGTCGCTTCCGTTTCCCTTTCCTGACTCTATTTCGGAGACTTTTCCCCATGTCTTTCAAATCGCTTGATGAATTGCGCGCGGCCTGCCTCGATCTGTCTGCCGGCAGCGACGCCGCGGCAAATACTGTCGCCCGTCGCCAGGACACGCTGACCAAGCCGCAAGGCAGTCTTGGCCGGCTGGAAACCATCGTCGCCTGGCTTGCCCGCTGGCAGGGCCGCGACATGCCGCAGCTCGACCGCGTCAAAGTCTTCGTCTTTGCCGGCAACCACGGCATCACCGCACAGGGCGTGTCCGCCTTCCCGTCGGAGGTCACCGTACAAATGGTGGCGAATTTTGCCGGCGGCGGCGCCGCAATCAACCAGCTCGCCCGCATCGCCGGTGCGGATCTCGACGTCATTCCGCTCGATCTTGAGCATCCGACCGGCGATTTCACGCAAATGCCGGCGATGGACGACGAAGCCTTCCTCGCCGCCGTTGCGGCCGGCTACGGTGCGGTTACGAAAGACCTCGACCTCGTCTGTTTCGGTGAAATGGGCATCGGCAATACCACGCCGGCGGCTGCCATTTCGGCCTCCCTGTTTGGCAGCGGCGCGGAAAAATGGACCGGGCGCGGCACCGGCGTCGACGATGCCGGCCTAGTGCGCAAGATCACCGCCATTGAGGCTGGCCTCAAGCGCCACGCCGAGGCGCTTGCCGACCCGCTCAAGATCGCAGCAGCCCTTGGCGGGCGCGAACTCGCCGCCATCTTTGGCGCGACGCTGGCCGCGCGCCATTTAGGCGTACCGGTGCTGCTCGACGGCTTCGTCTGCACCGCTGCCGCCGCACCTTTGGCGAAATTGCACCCTGCCGGCCTCGCCCACGCGCTCGCCGCGCATGTCTCGGCCGAATCCGGCCACCGCCGCTTGCTCGAGGCGCTCGGCCTGCCGCCGCTGCTCGATCTCGGCATGCGGCTCGGCGAAGGCTCCGGCGCCTGCCTCGCCGTCAACATCGTCCGCTCGGCGCTCGAATGCCATGCCCGCATGGCAAGCTTTGCCGAGGCTGGCGTGTCGGAGAAGTAAATGCTCGCAAACTCATGAGAGGCGACACGGCTCGATACAGGGGCGTGAGACGGCATTTATCGTCTCACGTTCTCACCCCGTTCCGGGGAACTTTCCACCTAAATCTTTGAAATCTGGTAGTGTGCCGAGAGTTCTGCAAATTCGCTGAGAGGGGCGGTCATGGCAGGCTGGTGATGTTCAACGTCACCTGATTCCCGCGAAGGAACGCCACCATGACCAAGACTGAAAGTAAGCCTGCCAGCGCCGCCGTCAAAGACATTCTGCTTTCCAACCCGCAAGGTCTGCACGAAGTGATCCGGGCGGTGATGCAGGAGGTGCTCGAGGCCGAGATGGACGAGGCTCTGGGTGCTTCGAAAGGCGAGCGCACGCCGGAGCGGCTCGGCTATCGCTCGGGTTATTATGGCCGCACTCTTGTCACCCGTGTCGGCAAGCTTGAGCTGCGAGTTCCGCAGGACCGGGCCGGCCGCTTCTCCACCGAGCTTTTCGAGCGTTACCAGCGTTCGGAGCGGGCCTTGGTGGCGACGCTTGCGGAGATGTATGTGCAGGGCGTTTCGCAAGGGCGTCGAGCTGGTCGTGTCCGATGATCATGCCGGCCTGGTCGCGGCGATCGGCGAGGTGATCCCGGAAGCGGCATGGCAGCGCTGCTACGTGCACTTCCTCAGGAACGCGCTCGATCACCTGCCGAGAAAGCATGGCGACGATTGCCTGCAGGAACTGCGCTGGCTCTACGACCGGCGCGATCTCGCCGAGGCCAAGGCCGATCTCGCCGCATGGCTTTCCAAATGGTCGGCCCGCTACCCACGACTGACGACATGGGTGGAGGAGACCATCGAGTACACGCTGACCTTCTTTCGTCTGCCACGCCAGCACCACAAGCATCTCAAGAGCACCAACATGCTTGAACGGCTCAACGAGGAAATCCGACGCCGCATCTATGTCGTGCGCATCTTTCCAAACTCACAGAGCTGCCTGCGCCTCGTCAGGGCGCTGGCCGTCGAAACCAACGAAAACTGGATGGAGGCCAACCGCTACATCAACATGGACGATCTGCGAGAGCACAAGAAGCTCGCTCTGCGCCAAGCCGCATGACCAGCACAATGGCCGCCCCTTTTTGCAGAACTTGACGCACACAACCTGAAATCTTTGGTGGGTGCGACAGGGATCGAACCTGTGACCCGCTGATTAAGAGTCAGCTGCTCTACCAACTGAGCTACGCACCCACTCGCCGGTAAAACCAGCGTCGGCGGGCATATAGCCGCCGCCATCCGCCATGTCCAGCCCTGCCGGATTCATTTCCCGACAAATCGCCTTGAGGCGATGACGATCAGACGAATAGTCTGCCTTCCGCCACCTTTACCGCATGGCCGCCGATGCGGGCGGCGGCCAGTTTGCCGCCTTCGACAGTCAGTTCGAGGCGGATGCGCGAAGGCCGCCCCATCTCCAGCCCTTGCTCGATCCACAGTCGCGAGACCCCGTCTCGCGGGCCGTCGAAATGCATGATCGCGCCGGCGAAGGCGGCGGCCGCCGAACCGGTCGCCGGATCTTCATAGGAGGGACTGCCGGGCACGATCATGCGGACGTGGAAGGCGCTATCGTGGTTCACCGTCTCGCGGCAGTAGACATACGGGCTGGCGAAGGCCCATTCGCTCTTGCGGGGTGCTAATTCCGACCACGCCTGGTTATCCAGCCTTATCCGAGCGGCGGCCTCCAGATCGGCGACCGGAACGGTCACATAAGGCACGCCGGCCGACCAGAACGAGACGCGGTGGTTTTCGAAGCCGATTTCGTGCGGTCCGAGCCCAAGTGCTGCGCCGATCGCCTCCGGGTCCGCGACAAGTTCCAGTGGCTCCGGCAGTTTGGCCAGGTCGAACTCGGCAAAGGTGACGCCATCGTGCTTACTGACGGCGCAGCGCACCGGGCCGATATTCTCCTCCAGGACGAAGATGCCGGCGGTGTCGCCATCGCCAGCCATTTCGGCAAGCGCGATCGCGGAACCGACAGTCGGATGGCCAGCGAACGGCATCTCATAATCGGGCGTGAAGATGCGGATGCGGGCGCGGTGCTTGGGATTATCAGGCGGCAGCACGAAAACGGTTTCCGACAGGTTGAACTCGCGTGCGGTGGCCTGCATCGCGGCCGTGTCCAGCCCCTTGCTGTCAAGCACGACGGCCAGCGGATTGCCGGCCAGCCGCTCGGTGGTGAACACGTCATAGAGTAAGTAATTCCTGGTCAGCATTGTAGAAAGCCTTCTGCCTCAATCCCAACATGGGCGAAATTTAATTTGATATTTGAACCATTAGGCCTGATCTGTGCACTGATGGGATCATCACTGTTTATAGGGGTCCGGCGTGGACCAGATTGTCAATCTGCCAAAGACGGAATCCACTTCCGAAATAGAGACGGCACTCGGACTTGACCACCTGGGCCTGAAGAAGAAGCGCCGGCGCGGCTGGCTTTATGGCCTGCTCGTGCTGGTCGCCATCGCCGCAAGCCTCGCCGGCTACCAGTGGTATGCCGGGTCTCCAACCAAGATCGACTATACCACAGTGCCGGCGGCTGTCGGCGACCTCACCGTCGAGGTATCGGCCACCGGCACGCTACAGCCCCTCACCCAGGTCGACATTTCGAGCGAACTCTCCGGCGTCGTTCGCTCGGTCGCGGTCAACGAGAACCAGCAGGTGAAGAAGGGCGATGTGCTGGCGGCGCTCGACACCGCCAAGCTGGAGGTGCAGATCGAGCGCGCCGAGGCTTCCGCCAAGGCGGCGGCCGCCAATGTCGAGACCGCCACCGTAACCCTCACCGAAAACGAAAAGGCGCTTGTGCGCGCGGCGGCGCTCACCAAGCGCGGCATGGCGACGGACCAGTCGCTTGAAGCGGCGACAGCGACGCGCGACCGCTCCAAGGCAACGCTCGACAGCGCCAAAGCCAATCTTGCCATCGCCAATGCCGATCTCAAGGCGCAGCAGACGGACTTCGCCAAGAGCTCCATCTATGCGCCCATCGACGGCATCGTTCTAACGCGCTCGGTCGATCCCGGCCAGACGGTTGCCTCCTCGCTGCAGGCGCCGGTGCTGTTCGTCATCGCCGCCGACCTCAGAAACATGGAGTTGAAGGCAGCGGTCGACGAGGCCGATATCGGCGCGGTCAAGCTCGGCCAGCATGCGCGCTTCACCGTCGACGCCTTTCCGGAACGGCCGTTCGACGCCGAGATCCGCGACATTTCCTATGCTTCCGTCACCACCGACGGCGTCGTCACCTACGACGCGCGATTCGAGGTCGACAATAACGAGCTTCTGTTGCGGCCCGGCATGACTGCCACCGTATCGGTCGTCACCAGGGAGGCAAAAGGCGTGCTCACCGTACCGTCGACGGCTTTCCGTTACCGGCCGGCGCAAACAGCCGCCCGCGGGTGGAGCCTGAGCGACCTGTTCACGGGCCGTATAGGCCGCCCAGGCGGCAACCGCCAGCGCCAGGCGACGGCGCAGCCCACGGACGGCTCGCGCACCCTCTACGTGCTGGAGAATGGCCGGCCCCGGCCGGTCAACGTCAAGATCGGCTCCACCGACGGCGAACTGACCGAGATCACCTCCGGTCTTGCAGAAGGTGCGCAAGTCATCACCGCAGCGCAGCAGCGGAGCTGAAATCATGTCAGGCTCGCTGCTCATCACCTTCGACAAGGTCTGGAAAAGCTATGGCCAGGGCGAGGCCACGGTCCATGCGCTGGCTGGCGTCGACCTTGCTATCCGCAGCGGCGAATTCGTCGCCATCATGGGACCGTCCGGCTCGGGCAAGTCAACGGCGATGAACATCATCGGCTGCCTCGACACGCCGACGACCGGAACCTACAGCTTCATGGGCATCGATGCTGGCCGTCTCGACCGCAACCGCCGCGCTATGCTGCGCAATCTCTATGTCGGCTTCGTCTTCCAGGGCTACAATCTCCTGCCGCGTACCACTGCGGTGGAGAATGTCGAACTGCCGCTGATCTATCGCCGCGTCGCCGCCCGCGAGCGTCACGACCTCGCCATGAAGGCGCTGGCCGAGGTCGGCCTTGTCGGCCGCGAGCACCACACGCCGGCCGAGCTTTCCGGCGGCCAGCAGCAGCGCGTGGCGATCGCGCGCGCCATCGTCACCAGGCCAACCCTGCTCGTCGCCGACGAGCCGACCGGCAATCTCGACACCGCCCGCACTCACGAGATCATGGAACTCCTGACGCGGCTGAACACCGAGCTTCGCCTCACCATCGCCATGGTCACGCACGAGGCCGACGTCGCCGGTTATGCCGAGCGTACTGTTCGCTTCCTTGATGGCCATGTCGCCTCCGACGCGATGAATCTCGAGGTGGTGTAACCATGATCTGGGAAACCGTCCGCCTCTCGCTGCTTTCGGTCCGCCGCAACGTGCTGCGCTCGTTCCTAACGCTGCTCGGCATCGTCATCGGTGTCGCCGCCGTCATCGCGATGCTCACCATCGGCTCGGGCACCACCGAGAAGGTCAAGGCCGATATCTCCAAGCTGGGCAGCAATTTGCTCGTTGTTCGTCCCGGCCGCCCTGCCGGACCCGGCGGACCGGGAGGGCTCGACCAGGCCACACGTCCGCTCGGCAGCAAGGAGCTTGCCGCGCTCGTCACACACCTCAGCGGCGCCCGCGCCATCTCGCCTGCCTCGCAAAAGCAGGTCCGCGTCATCTTCGGCACCGAAAGCCTGACGTCGGGTGTCACCGGCACCGACAGCGCGTATCTCGACGCGCGCGACTGGAAGCTGGTTTCGGGCCGCCCGTTCAGCGATTCGGAAATCCGCTCGGGTACCGGCGTTTGCCTGATCGGCGAGACCGTGCGCCAGCAGTTCTTCGGCGCTGGCGACCCCGAAGGCGAGATCATTCGCGTCAACCGTAGCTCGTGCAAGATCATCGGCCTGCTCGAGCCGAAGGGCTATACCGGCTTCGGCCAGGACCAGGACAATGTCGTGCTGATGCCGCTCGCCGCTTACCAGCGCCGCATCGCCGGCAACCGCGACATCGACTCGATCTACATCGCCGCCGACGACCGGACACCGACCACCGAGTTGCTGCCACGCGTTGACGACATTTTGCGCGACACACGCCGCATCACGCCCAACCGCGAAGACGATTTCTCGATACGCGACATGACCCAGATCGCCGACGCCATGGCGAGCGCCACCACGACGATGACTGGCATGCTGGGAGCGGTCGCCGGTGTCAGCCTGTTGGTCGGCGGCATCGGCATCATGAACATCATGCTGGTGTCGGTCACCGAGCGCACCCGCGAGATCGGCATCCGGCTGGCCATCGGCGCGCATGAAAAGCACATCCTCATCCAGTTCCTGGTCGAGGCGACCGTGCTGTCGCTGCTCGGCGGCATCATCGGCATCCTGATCGGCCTGGCGCTTGCCGGCCTCGCCTCGCTGACGCTGGCCATCCCGTTCGCGCCAAGCCCGGCGGTGATCCTGCTCGCCGTCGGCTTCTCGGCGCTGATCGGCATGGTGTTCGGTTTCTTCCCGGCGCTGCGTGGCGCGCGGCTCGATCCGATCGACGCGCTGAGGCATGAATAGCCGGCGGAGCGTGCGTGCCTTCAGATGTCCCCCAAAATCTTGACGCTGCCGTCGCCCTCCCCCTGTCGCGAAACAATCCCCGGTGATAGCAATCGCCTTGGGGATATGGGGGAATAGTGGGATGAGCAAGAAAGAGCGAGTGGCTTTGGTGACGTTGATCATCGAGGCCGCGTTAGCGGGGCTTTGGTGGTATTTGGCCAGCTATGGCATGGCCAACCCCGATCATGTCACCGCCGATTTCCAGCAGATCGTCGGTCAGACGATGGGAACGGCGATGGGTGCGCTTTTGGGTATCGGCGTCATGCTGTTTTTCGTCGCCGCCCGCAACGACCGCAAAACCATCGAAAACAAAATGCGTCGTTAGAGCGACGTGCGTCCACTTGGACGCACAAAGTACGCTGTAACGCATCGTGCTTTCCGAAAAATCGATTTCGATTTTCGGGCGATGCCTTAGTCCTTGCCGGCAAAATGCCACTCGATCAGGGGCTTCATGTGCGGCATCAGCCCGTCCGGCAGGTCATCGGCATTGCGGATGATGATAGGCCCGTCGATTTCCGGCTTTGCCTCGGTGGCGACAAAGGCACTGATGCGCTGCGCGACCTCGTCGGCGGATGCCGTCTCGCGATAGCGGCGAAAGATCACCGTGCCGGTTGCCGTCGACAGGGCATAGTAGCGCCTGCCGCGTGTCGCGCCGGCAAGATTGAGGCCGGTTTCTTCCCGCACCTCGCGGATCATGTTGAAGTCGACATCGACAAGCCCGTCGCGGAAATCGGTTGGCTCGAACGAGCCGGCGGCGAAGTAGACGCGGCCGGCATTGACCGTGTGCGACGCCATGCGGATCGCCACCAGCGCATTGTCGCCGGCGACCAGCATGGCATGAGCATAAGCGTGCTCGGCCCCCGCCACCTGGCGATTGCCGCGCCAAAGCATGAAGGTCGAGTAGCGCACCGCATGGCAGCGGCCTACGAGGCGGTTATCGCGATAGCTGAGCGCCGAAAGCAGCACCACGGTGCCGTCGAACAACGCCGGGTTGGCTGCGGTCTCGCGCTGCCAATTCTCGGCGATCGCTTGCACCTTATCGCGTTCGAACGGATGCGGGTTGGGGTCGAGCCTGACGTCGACGGCGTCGACCGGAAGGATGATGTTGCGCGGCAGGTCGAAGCTCAACGGAGCGCCCTCAGGCCATATCCAGAGTGATCGCCACCGGGCAGTGGTCCGATGCCTTCGGCCGGTCCCAGCCGGCACGCGGAAAGCGCTCCACCTCTTGGCCCGCCGGAAATATCGTGCGCCAGGGCTGGCCGTTGCGGATGATGTCGGGAACGGCTGTCGCGTTCCTGGCTGCCAGCGCCTTCGACAACAGGATGTAGTCGAGCTGGCACAGATGCCGCTCTTGCGGTCCGCGCGTATGGTATAAGGTCCAACGGTCCATCTCCGGGCGTCGCTCGACCGCATTCTCACAAAAGCCGCCGGCGGTGAGCACGTTGAGGCAGGACTGGCTCTCATCGATCACCTCGAAGCGGTAGCCGTCAAAGACGTCGCCGGAGATCTTCACGCGCTGCCGATAATCGTTCATGTCGCCGCAGATCGCCCAGCTTTTATCGGCGGCGTGATCCCCGCCGAAACGCTCCTCGATGATCAGGCGCACCGCTTGCGCCTCGGCCATGCGCAGCGGCATTGTCGCCTGGCGGCCGTCCAGACCGTTGCGGGGCGATCCCATCGACTTGAAGTGCACCAGATAGAGTGTCAGCGGCACGCCGCCGACAGCCAGGTCGATTTCCAGGCAGTCGCGCCGAAAGATGCGGTGGTTGGCCTGGTGCCCAAGCGCTGCCAGTTCCGGCGTGTAAAGGCCGAATTGCTCGAACGTGACATAAGCGTGGCTTGTCATGCGCACGAATTCGATCGGCTGGCCCTGCGCGGTCTCGTTGCGCATCATCACGGCGACGTCGATGCCGCGCGAATCGTTGCCGGCGGTGGTGTATTTCTGGCGGTAGCCATGCCCGACCATCTTGAACAGATAGCCGTGTTCGAAAGCCTTCAGTGCCTCGATATTGTCGACCTCCTGCATGCAGATGATGTCGGCGCGGGTGGCCGCGATGGCCAGTGCCGTCAATTGCCGCGTATCGTCGGATTGCGCGATCGCCCGCGCCTGCTCCAGCATCTTGTATTCGGCCTCGCTCTGGATATCGAACAGCGCCAGCGTGCGATCTTCATGGAGCTGGTTGCGGTATCCGGAAAAATCGAACCTGTTCATCAGGTTTTCGACATTGAAGGTGGCGAGGCGCAGCGACATGGCGGTGACCTTTGCCCACATGCGCGCTCGAAAACAAGGGCCTGCCCTGCCCGTCATGGTTGACGAAACCTTTCCGTTCATCCTCCGTTCAGGCGCGAAGTTCCATGAATGACATTCTTCCTCGCCGGGCGTGGGGCCTGAAATCTCTTGGAGAGTGCAATGAAACCGCTCTTTTCTTTTTCTGTCCGATCCGGGCTGCTGGCGCTGGGTCTTGTGGCCGGCCTGTCGGCCCCCTCGCTCGCCGGCCCAATTGCCAAACCCGTGCTGCCGGTGCCGGCCAACGCCGTCGCCCCCGAGATTGTGCCGGTCCGCGAGAGTTGGGCCGGCGGCAACGACAGGCGGAGCGAATGGCGCTGGCGCAATCGGCACGGCGCCCGGGAGTGGCGGGGCGGCGGTGATCATCGGAGATGGCGCGGTCGCAACGAAGCCTGGAGATGGCGTGGCGACAACGACGACTGGCGCTGGCGCCATCGTCGTCATCATCGCCGTCATTTCAACGATTCCGCGGTCTTTTTCGGCCTGGGTCTCGGGCTGCCCGCCTACAACTATTACAGCGGGCCGAGCTACTATGAGCCGCGCTATTACCCGCCTCGGCGTCAGTATCGCACGCGGGGACTTTCCAGCGCCCATGTCCGCTGGTGCTACGACCGCTACCGGTCGTATCGCCCCTGGGACAACACGTTCCAGCCCTACGGGGGTCCGCGCCAGCAGTGCTGGTCGCCTTACAGCTGAGCAGAGCGACTGATGAACTCCAAACGGCGCCGCGCCTCGCAGCGCCGTTTTCATCTGGCCACTTCTTCTGAGGCTGTTTCCGCCCTTTTCTGAGCGATGATAACGCTATGTTTATCAGGCGGGCCTAATTACCTTGCCGATCGCACCACATGAAATGCGATGATCGCCGGGGTTGGGCGCGCGATGTCTGAAGACGAACACAGGGACAAACGCAGGCAGCGCGTCTTCAAGGGTGCGACGATCCTGACCGGCATGGCCAATTCCGAGGTCACGTGCACTGTGCGCAACATGCATGACGGCGGCGCCGAACTGAAGGTCTCGATCGACGCACGCGTGCCCGACCAATTCCTGCTCTATGTGCCGACCGACGGCATCGCCTACAAGGCAGTCGTCCGCTGGCGCCGCGAGGACCGCATCGGCATCATGTTCACCGGCACGGAGCCAAAGCCCCACTGGCACTACGGCTGAATCCCCTGAACGGCGCCCTCTAACCAGTCGACGAAGTTAGGAGAGAGAATCTCCTAGAATACCCCGACGAGCAGTGCGGCCCCGGCAAGGAAGGCAGAGGCGGAGGCCCACAGGATCCAAAGCCCTCGCACCCTGCATTCGAGAACGGCCGCAGCGGGATTGGCGGGATCGTAGTGGACCTCGACCTTGCTGCCCTGGAGGTAGCGCTGCGATCGACCGCTGACGAGGCCTGGCAGCGAGGCCGTCACGTTCGAGTCGAAAGCGACGCGGTCGGCGGCATAGCGCTGGTCGGCGACGCTATAGCTGTAGACGACGCGGGATTTGAAGACGGTTCGCCAAGGCCGGTACCCACCACCCTTCAACCTGTCGCGGATCTGGAATTTCTGCAGGGCCGAAGCGTCGATGCGTCCCGTGGTGACAGGCCATCTGGCTGCCTGTTCCGCGAGCGACTTCTGGGCAAAGCCCATGCGCAGGGTAAACAGTCCCATGACAAGCAGCAGGACCCCAGCGCCGAGGTTCTGCGGCTTGGGCAAATGCGGCCCGATCGCCTCCAGGATGCCGCCGACGGAGAACACCAACACCATGGCTCCAATCACCAGCCCCGCCGAAATCTGGATCATGAACTTGAGGGCGCCGTCGGGCATGGTGCGCTCGATCACGGCCTTGGCCGGATCGGAAGGGTCGTAAAAAACGGTTACGTCGGCTCCCTTCGGAAATCGCGCAAGGGTTTCGGGAACGGCGAAGTTTCCGACATTCTCCTGCACGCTGTAGCGGGAACTGCGGAACGTTTTCCCGCCGACCTTGTACTCGTAGATGATCGCCGGGAAGCTTCGGGTCTCGGTTGAACCTCTGCGTTGCGAGCCGGATCCCGAACTGGTCACCTCGCGAGCCTCCACTCGCGACGAGAGGATCTTTCCAGGAGTCGGAAACCAGCGACTGACCGCTCTCACCTCTCTCCATTTCAACAGCGTAACAACGCTCAGCATGCCGGCGACCACGCAGGCGAACCCGACCAAAAGAAATTTGAGTTCCAAAGTATCCCCTCGGCGAAGCGTGCCCTGCCCAGCGCACTCATACCACGATGGTGAGAACAACTCGCCTGCCGCCTTCGCCGAAGAGCCGGCGGATCGCTCCGCCGGCTCTTCTAACGCAAAGATGAAATTGCGGATCAGTTCTTGGCCTTGTCGACCAATTTGTTCTTCGAGATCCACGGCATCATCGCGCGCAGCTTGGCGCCGACTTCCTCGATCTGGTGGCTGTCGTTGTTGCGGCGGATGCCCTTGAAGCGCGACATGCCGGCACGGTATTCCTGCATCCATTCCGAGGTGAACTTGCCGGTCTGGATATCCTTCAGGACGCGCTTCATCTCGGCCTTGGTGTCGGCGGTGATGATACGCGGGCCGGAAACGTATTCGCCCCATTCGGCGGTGTTCGAGATCGAGTAATTCATGTTGGCGATACCGCCTTCGTAGATCAGGTCGACGATCAGCTTGACCTCGTGCAGGCACTCGAAATAGGCCATCTCCGGCGCGTAGCCGGCTTCCACCAGCGTCTCGAAACCGGCTCGGATCAGCTCGACCAGGCCACCGCACAGCACAACCTGCTCGCCGAACAGATCGGTCTCGCATTCCTCGCGGAAATTGGTCTCGATGATGCCCGAACGGCCGCCGCCGACGCCGCAGGCATAGGACAGAGCGAGATCGAGCGCGTTGCCCGAAGCATCCTGGTTGACCGCGACCAGGCACGGCACGCCGCCGCCCTTCTGGTATTCGCCGCGCACCGTGTGACCGGGCCCCTTCGGCGCGATCATGACGACGTCGACCGAGGCCTTCGGCTCGATCAGGCCAAAGTGCACGTTGAGGCCGTGGGCGAAGGCAATCGCCGCGCCATCGCGGATGTTCGGTGCGATCTCGGATTTGTAGATGTCGGCCTGCAGCTCGTCCGGCGTCGCCATCATCATCAGGTCGGCCCATTTGGCGGCTTCCGCCACGCTCATCACCTTGAGCCCGTCGGCCTCGACCTTCTGAGTGGTCGCCGAGCCGGCCTTGAGGCCGATGGCGATATCCTTGACGCCGGAATCCTTGAGGTTGAGCGCATGCGCCCGGCCCTGGCTGCCATAGCCGATGATGGCTACCTTCTTGCCCTTGATCAGGTTGAGATCGGCGTCGCGATCGTAATAGACACGCATTTTTCTTTCCTTCCCGTTGTGAATTCAGAGCATGATGCCGAAAAGTGTGAAGCGGTTTTCGGACGACCTCATGCTCTATCTCTTTGATTTAGAGCCGGATTCAGATTCAGGTCGACTTGACCTGAAATCATCCGACTCTAGGGGGGCCTTGCGGCCCGGTTTTTGCTCCGTAAAGAGCGAGAAACTGCTGCGTTGCCCGGACGGCATCGCCGCCGATCCCCGCATCAGTCAATTTCAGCCGGTCGCCGAGCAGCAGGCGGATCTGCACATCACGGGCGACCAGCCCGAAAAAGGTGCGGAATGCCGCTTCGGCATCCGAGAACTCGAGAATCCCGGCCTGCTGGCCGGCCTCCAGCACCGGCTTCAGGCGCCTGGCCAGCGCGAAGCGGCCGTTCTCCAGCACGATGGCGCCAAGATCGTCCTTGCCATCTTTGCGCCGGATTGGGCCGGCACGGCCGACCGCCACCCGGTTGAGCGCGATCGAGGTGTCGCTCGAAATCACCTTGAGCCAATCCGAGGCGAAGCGCTCGAGGCTCGCCGTCAGCGAAGCAAGGTCGAGCCCCTTGCGGTCGACCGGCACCACCCGCACCTTGGACGCTTGCCATTGCACCGTTGCCGTCAAAAGCCCGTCGCGATCGCCGAACCATTTGTAGAGCGTTTCCTTGGAACAGCTCGCCCGCCGCGCTACGGCGGTCATGGTCAACTGATCGCCCTCCTCGACCAGCAGGCGAAGTGCGGCGTCGAGCACGGCTTTCTGCCGCTCCGTCAGCGCTTCGCCGGTGTCGATGTCGACGCTTGCCTGTAACAAACTGTTTTCCTGCTCGATGACGGCGGCAGCCGGGGCCGTACCGTACGTTACGGTTCGGCACGTCTATGACGTATTGCCGGGCCCAGTGCAAGCCCTATCTCCGCTTTTTGACGTTTCTAGGCCGGAACGGCACCCACCGGAACGCGTGGCGCGGAGAGAAAAATGCTCATCGGCCTGCTTGCATTGACTATTACCGCCGTTTTCGCGGGCGCCGCCATCTACATCAGCGTCGCCGAGCAGCCGGCGCGGCTTCGCCTTGATGACCGTGCACTGCTGCAGGAATGGCAGCCCGCCTATAAGCGCGGCGCCGCCATGCAGGCGTCGATCGCCGTTGTCGCCTGTGTTCTTGGTGTCGTTGCCTGGTGGCAGACCGGCAGTCTCGCCTATCTGGTCGGGGCGGTGCTGATCATCCTGCCCTGGCCATGGACGCTGATCGCAATGATGCCGACAAACCGACTGCTGGAGGCGATGGACGCGGCCGCCGTTAATCCAAAGGCCCGGGCATTGATCGTCAAATGGGGTAATCTGCATCTGGTCCGCGTCGCGCTTGGCGTTCTGGCGGCACTGGCATTCCTCTGGGGTAGTGCCTGACGTCGCTACAACGATCTTCAGCGCCAAGGGCCACATCACTCCGGCATGGCCGGATGGCGTAGCCGTCCAAGCAGAGCCGACAGGGTGTCCAGGTCATCATTGGAGAGCTTGGCACCGACCAGCTCCGCGATCGACCGTCCGTAGACGGCCCACATGCGGCGGCGCGTCTCGCGCCCCTTGCCGGTGATGCGGACCGTCTGTCCGCGACCGTCATCGGCAACCCTGAGCTTCTCGACCAGCCCGTCCGCTTCGAGCCGCGCCAGCAGCCGGGAGATGTTGTATTGCGCAAACAGTGTGCGCTCGATCAGCTGGAAAGGCCGCAAGCCGCCCTCGCCCGCTTCCGCAAGCTCATGCAGCACGTCGTACCAGGCAAGCGGCGGCAAGCCGCCGTCCTTCAGCGCGTCTTCGGCTCTTTCCACCAGCTGGCGCGAAACGCGCATTAGGCGGGCCCAGGCCTTGATGGCCGCGGGCGAAGGGTCGGCTTTCTCCGTCATGATTGCAGCATAGGCGATAGATGCAATTGCATCAAGCTTGACAGTCGATGCAGCTGCATCTATATAGATGCAATTGCATTGATATCGGAGCACTGCCATGAAACATGAAATCTGCAAGGTCGCCGACCTCCCGGAGACGGGCAGCCTGGTGACCGACAAGCTCGTTCTCGTCAGCCATCACCTTTGTCCCTATGTGCAGCGCGCGGCGATCTCGCTCGCCGAAAAGGACGTGCCGTTCGAACGCCTCACCATCGATCTCGCCAACAAGCCGGCCTGGTTCAAGGCGATATCGCCGCTCGGCAAGGTACCGCTGTTGCGCGTGCAGCAGAATGGCGAGGAAACCGCGATTTTCGAATCGGCGGTTATCCTCGAATTCCTTGAGGAAACGCTGGCCAACCCACTCCACCCTGCCGACCCGCTGGCCCGTGCCCGGCATCGCGCCTGGATCGAGTTCGGTTCGGCCACCCTCAACGCCATCGGCCGACTCTATTCCGCACCGAGCGAGGCCGCCTTCCTTGCCGAAAGCAAAGGTCTGTCGGCGATGTTCGATCGTCTCGAAACGGAACTGGCGACTGGCCAAGCCGGGCCATGGTTCGCCGGCGAGCACTTTTCACTGGTCGATGCTGTCTATGGACCAATCTTCCGCTATTTCGACGCCTTCGATCGGATCGGTGATTTCGGCATTCTGAACGGAAAGCCACTAGTCGAGGCCTGGCGGAAGGAATTGCGCGAACGCAAGTCGGTGAAGAACGCTGTCGCTCCGGATTATCCACAGCGCCTTCATGCATTCCTGCAAGCGAAGGGTTCGCATCTTTCGAAACTCATCCGCCGCAACGAGGCGGCCATCGCGCTTCCTTGATACCGATCCGCCTAAACGGATCGACCACGGTTCCAGCCACCATCGAGGCAAGGATGTTTGGCACTGGCGGGATTTTCGCCACCGACGCCACCAGCCTGTCGCGGACGAACGGCATCACGGTCGAATCCGACTGGTAAAACGGCGTCAGCATCAGCGACAGCGCCTGAAACACCTGGACATGCCACCGCCGCCCCTGGACATAGGCTTCGAGCGCAGTATCGACACGATCCGTTCCTATGAGCGCGTAATTGAGCGCTGCCGCGTCGAGCAGCGCCATGTTCGCCCTTGCCCGAGCTGCGGGCTGGCCGAATGCGCGGCATCGCCGATGACCGCCCATCGCCGTCCGGCCGGCATATTGAGCGTGTGATGGCCGTAACGCGCCAGCGAGAGCTGGTCGAAACTGTCGATCTGGCTCGTGAACGCCTCGCATTCGGACCACAGCCGAACCACCCTCGCCTTCCACGCGTCGAGGCCTGTCGCCCTGACCTGCTCTGCGTCCGCCGGCTTCAAGCTCCAGAAGAATGCCGCCATCTTCTCGGCGTCGGGTTCCGGCCTGCCGATCGGCAACACGCCGATCATCACGCTCGCTCTGTCGTAGCGCTGCAGCAGGGCGTGCTCGTCGAAACCGTCGCCGTGCCAGCCGAGCGACGCCCAGAACGCGCCGTAGGCGAGCGGCCGCGGTTTACCCGGATTCTGCACACGCTGCCGCAATTTGGAGCGCGAACCGCTGGCATCGACGACAAGATCGAACGGCCCTATCCTTCGCCCGTTGCCGCAGATCAGCGTTGTCCGCTCGCCGGTTTCCAGCGTCTCGAGCTCGACGCCGGTTTCGATGGCGATCGCCTCGCGCCGGACGGCGCGGAAAAGCACGCCTAACAAGGCCGCCCGGTGCACCGCCAGCCCGAAACGGCCGCCGCGCTGCGCATCATAGCGGACGTCGAGCACAGTGCGGCCGGTTTTCGCATCGGCGCCATGCAGGCGGTCGATGCGGCTGCCCAGCACCAGGATGTCGTCGAGCAGACCGAGGTCGGCAAGCACCGTCAGCCCGGGCGGCTGCAGGATCAATCCGGAACCGACTGGCTTTGGCTCGTCGAAGCGCTCGAAGATGGTGACCCGGTGCCCGGCACGCTTCAGATAGAGCGCGGCGGCCAGTCCGGCCGGGCCGGCGCCGGCAATCGCGATGTCCAGAGAAATGCCCATTGCCCGCCGAATCTTCTCGCCAAGGCCGGACAATCCTTCAGCGGTATCGCCAAATCAAGCCGTCGCTCTTGGCGTTGCCACTCCTGGCATTGATGGTTAGCTCTCGGTAGCGTCGAAAGCGTTCCGCGCGTCGCGCACAGCGCCATGATTGAGCTCGGCCCACTGGAGCAGCTGGTGCAGGGGTCCGAACATCGAGCGTCCGAGATCGGTCAGACTGTATTCGACGCTCGGCGGCTTGGTCGGGAACACCTCGCGATGGACGTAGCCGTCGCGCTGCAAATCGTGCAGCGTCTGGGTGAGCATACGCTGTGAAATGTCGGGCACCAGCCGCCGCAATTCGCCGAACCGGTACGGCTTTTCGGCCAGCGCCATCATCAACAGAGAACTCCATTTGTTGCTGATGCCCTGGATCACATCGCGAACCGGACAGTCCGCAATGTTCCCCCCGCCGCTGCCCGCTTTGTAAATCTCGAGTTTCGATCTCAGACCGACGATCTTGCTGTCCATCGCTGGTTCCCTACGCCTGCCTACCTCCCGCAAAACTGCCTTCTTTACGAGGGTCGGTCAATTCCTATTTTAGTGCTGGTCTCTTTTTGAGACTTATATAAGCACCCGCCGCTCCGGCGCAACGACAGGACTTGCCATGACCGAAACCCTTCTCGTCACCGGCGCCTCCGGCCAGCTTGGCCGCGGCGTCATCCATCATCTGCTGGACACGCTCAAGGTTCTGCCGGCGCGGATCGTCGCCGCCACCCGCAATCCGGAAAACCTCGCCGATCTGGCGGCGCGCGGCGTCGCCATCAGGCAAGCCGATTTCGATGACACGGCGTCGCTCGTCGAGGCATTCAAGGACGCCGACAGGGTCCTGATCATCTCAACCGGCGAGATCGACCTTGGGGGCAAGCGCCTCAAGCAGCATGAGAATGCAGTCGCAGCTGCCAAGAAGGCCGGTGTTTCGCATCTGCTCTACACCTCGATGCCCAATCCTGAGCCGGGATCGCCGGTGCTGTTTGCGGGCGATCACTACGGGACCGAGCAGGCGATCAAGGCAAGCGGAATCCCCTACACGATCTTCCGCAACGGCTGGTATCAGGAGAACCTGTTCATGTCGCTGCCGCACGCCATTGCCTCGGGGCAGTGGTACACATCGGCAGCCGACGGCCGCATCGCCCACGGCGCTCGCGACGACATGGCTGCGGCGATCGCCGGCGGCCTTGCTGCAGGCGATACCGAAAGCACCACATACACGCTGACGGGGCCACAGGCCTATACGGTCGCCGAGATCGCAGCCCTGGTGACCGACGTCACCGGCAAGCCTATCCAGGTCGTCCAGCTTTCGGATGAAGCCTTGACCGAGGGACTGAAGGCTGCCGGCGTTCCCGAGGGCTTTGCCCCAATCGTCACATCCTTCGACACCAACACGCGCTCCGGCCGCATCGGCATGGTGACCGACGCGATCGAAACGCTATCAGGCAGGAAGCCGCGATCGCTGAAGCAGTTTCTTGATGCGAACAAGGCAGCGCTGGCCGGCTGAAGTCTATGAATGCACCGCCGCGGTACAGAACTTCCAAGGCCGGCGGGACAGCACCCCCTCTGTCCTGCCGGACATCTCCCCCTCAAGGGGCGAGATCGGCAGTTCCGCCCTTACAGTCTTCCTGCGACGCTGAAGATTGGCGAAAGCCGTAGTGACGGCCCATCTCCCCCCTTGAGGGGGAGATGTCCGGCAGGACAGAGGGGGCGCGCGAAGGATCGCAACGGAGCGGCTCATTATTCGCGCTGCCCCTAGATAGCCACCTGCGTTCCGATCTCAACCACACGTCCGGTCGGGATCTGAAAATACTCCGTCGCATCCGCTGCCGTGCGCGCCAATCCGATGAACAGCTTGTCCTGCCACACCGGCATGCCGGAATTGGGGGACGCCTTGAGCGAGCGCCGCGACAGGAAGAAGGAGGTCGTCATGATGTCGAACTTCCAGCCCTGCTTGCGGCAGATCGCCAGCGCTCGCGGAATGTTGGGCTGTTCCATGTAGCCGAAGGTCAGCGTCACCCGCATGAACAGATCGTTGATCGTTTCCATCTTGACCCGGTCACTGTCAGGCACAACGGGCTGCTGCGCCGTCACCACCGAGAGGATGACGTTCTGTTCGTGCAGCACCTTGTAGTGCTTCAGGCTGTGCATCAGCGCGGTCGGCGCGCTGACGGGATCGCTGGTCAGGAACACCGCCGTACCGGATACAAGCTGCGGTTTCTTCTTCAACAAATTGCCGGCAAGGAAATCGAGCGGAATTTCGTTCCTGCGCGTCTTGTCGAATAGATAGCGACTCCCGCGTATCCAGGTCCCCATGATCAGCCCCATGATGCAGGCTACAGCGATTGAAACCCATCCGCCTTCCACGAATTTCACAATATTTGCCAGGAAGAAGCCGGCATCTATCGTGCCAAACAGTAGCGCGAGCGCCGCAGCGAGCGCGATCTGCCATTTCCATTGCCACCGCATCACCACGAACAGCAAAATCGTCGTCATCAGCATTTCGCCTGTCACCGAAATTCCATAGGCGGAAGCGAGCGAACTCGAACTGCCGAAGCCGACGACCAGCAGCATCACGCCGAGCGCGAGAATGAGATTCACGCGCGGCATGTAAATTTGGCCGAGCTGCATCTCGGAAGTATGCTGAACTTCGATTCTGGGCAGAAGATTGAGCTGCACCGCTTGCCGAGTCAGCGAAAACGCCCCGGAGATGACGGCTTGACTGGCGATGACGGTCGCCGCTGTTGCGAGCCCGACCATCGGTATCAGTGCCCAATCCGGCAGCATCTGGAAAAACGGATTGTCGGGCACCCCCCCGTGAGCAAGAACGAACGCGCCTTGCCCAAAATAGCTGAGCAACAGGCAGGGGAACACGATCCAAAACCAGGCTAGCACGATTGGACGGCGACCAAAGTGCCCGAGATCGACGTAAAGCGCTTCAGCACCGGTAACCGCCAGAAAGACCGCGCCGACTGTGAGAAATGCGCCCGTCTTGGCTTCGGCAAGATAGGCAATTGCATAGTAGGGGTTGATTGCCAAAAGCACCGAGACATCGTCAAGAATATGCACCAATCCGGCAATGCCGATCGCCAGAAACCAGAGCGCCGTCACCGGCCCGAAAACGGAGGCCACTCTGCCGGTCCCGAAGCGCTGCACGGCAAACAAGATGGCAAGAATCACCAACGTGATGGGAACCACGTATGGATCGAACGCCGGGGTCACGACGCTCAGGCCTTCCACCGCTGAAAGCACCGAGATGGCCGGCGTTATGATCGCGTCGCCGAAAAACAGTGCGGCTCCGCAGAGACCGATGGCAAGAATGATGCCGGAACCAGCCGGATAAGCTTTCCGGGCCAGCGCCATAAGCGACAGGGTACCGCCTTCACCCTTGTTATCCGCCCGAAGCACGAAGGCGACGTATTTGATTGTCACGATAATCGTCAGTGCCCAGACGATCAGCGACAGAATGCCCAGAACGGCGCTGCGCGGATCGGTGCCGGACGAAGCATGCAGTGCCTCGCGAAGCGCGTAGATCGGGCTGGTGCCGATATCGCCATAGACAACGCCGAGAGCGCCCAGCAACAAAACCTTGGTGCTGTGCTTTTCGACCTCAGGATGGCTTGATTGTTCGACGGGTTCTGCCTCACTACCACTGTTGGTAAGGGCCATGGACGACACTCCGATAAGCGCGCGGTGCTCTACGCTTGCTGCGATGCAATATCAAGTGCCCCAACGTGATGGCTGCCATGTCCGCAAAGCGAGGCTTCCATCTCTACCACCCACAGGCCTTCAGAAATCTTTTGACCGTACCGGCCATGCCATACTCCAACGCATCGGCTGTCAACCCATGTCCGATCGACACTTCGGCCAATGCCGGGATGCGCTTTGCCAATGCCGGCAGGTTGTTCACCACCAGATCGTGGCCGGCATTGACCTGAAGCCCGGCGGCAAGCGCGGCATCCGCGGTTTTTCCCAATCTTTCCAGCTCATTCGCCGCTTTTGCCGAATCGGAATGATAGCTGCCATATGGACCCGTATAGAGCTCGATCCGGTCGGCGCCGGTGTCGCGCGCGGCCTTCATGCCTGCCGGATCCGGGTCGGAAAACAACGACACGCGAAAGCCCCCCTTTTTCAGGCGCTTGACGATCGGTGTCAGGAACGCCGTCTCGGCGACGAAGTTCCAGCCATGGTCGGAGGTCGCCTGGGCAGGGTCGTCGGGCACCAGCGTCACCTGCTCCGGCTGGTGCTTTTCCACAAGCGCCAGGAAATCCTCGCTCGGATAGCCCTCGATGTTGAACTCTGCCTTGGGAAATTCGTCGTCGATCAGCGCCCTGATCTCCGGCAGGTCGGAATGCCTGGTGTGCCGCTCGTCGGGCCGCGGATGCACGGTCAGCCCATGCGCGCCTGCGGCAAGTGCGATGCGTCCGAGCCCGGCGACGCTTGGCCACGGCAGGTTGCGCCGGTTGCGCAGCATGGCAATGGCATTGAGATTGACGGAGAGTTTTGCAGGCATGGCTTCTCGGGTCCGGATGTATTTGCGGCCATCTATACCGCCTTTGGTGGGAACAGACAGGGGGTTTCCGGTGTTCCAGAGGGACGTGTTATATCCAGCAAGAGGAAGACCCGTGAATTATCTTGAAGCCGTGCCGGCGGTTCGCCGCATCGACACCGACCGCGACGACCTGTTCGCAATCGACGTCGTCGGCCATGTCACAGCGGCCGATGCGGAAAACCTGTTCGGTTTGCTGGAGGCGGCTTACGCGCTGCACCCGAAAATCGACGTGCTGGTGCGCCTGATCGACCATGATGGCGTCGATTGGGTCGATGTGTCGGACGAAACGCTTGAGCAGGGCACGGCCCATGCCGTGGAGCATGTCGGCCGCTGCGCTGCGGTCGGCGATCCGAATTGGGTACCCAGCGCAGAGAGCTTGCTGCCTGCTTCCTCGCCCGTCGAGATCAGGCATTTCGAGGCGGAGGACGAGGCATCCGCCTGGGAATGGCTTGGAGCCAAACCGCTAGCCCCACGCTGACGCAGTCCCGGGCTGCTCGATCGGCCTATCTGACAATCGTCAGCCGTTCGGCCGCGCGCGTGATTGCGGTGTAGAGCCAGCGCTGGCGGGTTTCTTTAAACGCCCAGCTTTCGTCGAAAAGCACGATCTCGTTCCACTGCGAGCCTTGCGCCTTGTGCACGGTCAGCGCGTAGCCATAGTCGAAATCGTCGAAGCGCTTTTTCTGCTGCCAGGGAATATCGGCGTCCGGGTCCTCGAACGCCGCTTTGAGCAGCTTGATCTTGGCGACGCCGCGGTCCGGATCGTCCTCCTCCGGTGAGACCAGCAAATTGATGCCGGGTTTCACCGTCTCGCGCGACGAGGTCATCACCTTCCACAGCGAGCCATTGAGCAACCCCTTGGCCGGGTCGTTGCGCAGGCAGACGAGCTTGTCGCCCGCTTGTGGAAAGTCGGCATTGAATCCCTTCAGCTCGCGCAGCCGCTGATTATAGCGACGCCGCGTCCTGTTGGTGCCGACCAGCACCTGGTCCGCCTTCAGCACCAGTTCCTGGGTCACGTCTTCCTTGCCGATCACCTGCGCCGTGCCATAGTCGCCGCGCATGAATTCGCGGCCCTCGCGTACGTCGAGCGCCAGCCGGATGATGGGGTTGTCGCGCGCCTGGCGGTGGATTTCGGTGAGCAGAATATCCGGCTCATGGTCGGTGAAGAAGCCGCCGCCCGAGATCGGCGGCAACTGGCCAGGATCGCCGAGAACAAGGATCGGCGTGCCGAAACTCATCAGGTCGCGGCCAAGCTGTTCGTCGACCATCGAGCATTCGTCGATGACGACCAGTTTCGCCCGCGAGATCGGGCTCTGCCGGTTGAGCGAAAAGGTCGGCGACATCGAGGTCTTGCCGGTCACCTCGTCCGCTACCGATTCTTCGCCCTTCGGCCGGTAGATCAGCGAATGGATGGTGCGGGCATTGACCGCGCCTTTGGAACGCAGCACCTGCGCCGCCTTGCCGGTGAAGGCGGCGAACTGTACCTGGCCGTCGACATGTTCGGCGAAATAGCGCGCCAGCGTCGTCTTGCCGGTACCGGCATAGCCGAACAGCCGGAAGAGCTGCGGCTTTCCGGTCTTGAGCCAGGTGGCGACCGCTTTCAGCGCATCGTCCTGTTGAGGAGAGAATTCCATCAGCGCGAGAGACCGGATTCGCGAGGGAAAGACAAGGCCGACGACTACCGCCACCGAGATCATCGGCGGCGGGCCTTACCGCCTCCAATACACAAGCTATCAGGCAGCGATCGGAACGTAAAGAGAACGAAGTCGAGCCGCCACGACCTAGTCGGTCGAGCCGCCACGACCTAGTCGGTCGGGCCGCCACGACCTAGTCGGTCGGGCCGCCACGACCTAGTCGGTCGGGCCGCCACGACCTAGTCGGTCGGGCTGCCACGACCTAGTCGGTCGGGCTGCCACGACATTCGGTCGGGCTGGGATCGTTGTCGAGCAGGATCGGCTTGCCATGCGGCGTTGCATGCGCTGCGCGTTCCCAAGCGGCGGCGAGCGTATCGACATCGCCCTTGCCAGCAACGCCTTTTGCCGACAGTAAATTTTCCAGCGTCGCCAGCCAGTGCTCGTAATAGTCATGGCCATCGCTTGCGGCACCCGGCTTCTTGACCTCGGCGGACAAAGCGTCCGCCCATTCGCCCCAGGAAAACAGGCCCTTGTCGTGCAATGCCACAGTCATTGCGAAGGCTTCCGCTTGCCATGGGTCGGCGAAAACCGGCGCCTCGACGCCCGCCGGCAGCGTGGCGGTGACTGACTTCGACTCACGCCGGTTCAAGATAACTCTCCCAGGCGTCGATCGACACGGTCCGGGTCGGGTCGGCGTCGTCGCCCCAGATCTCAGCGCCGTCAAAAACCACTGTATAAACCCATTGCGGGTTCTCGCCCTGGCCGTGCGCATTGGTGTCGGGGAAGACAAAACCATCGCGTATCACCTCGATGACGCCTTGCCTGCCGCGTGCGTAGCGCGGCAGCCTTGTGTGGCCGGTCGGATGAAAATTCTTCGTGCGCACGAGGTCGCCCGCCTTGAACCGCGCCGGTGTCGCAACCGGCCGGTCGCAGGGGCCGCCCTTGGCCAGCACCGCCGGCACGTTTTCGGACTTCAGCACCCGCTTTGGCGTCGCGGCTGGATCGACCGCCTTGCCCGCGGCCAGATCGCGATCGCTGACGAAGCCGTGTCGCTTCAGCAAGGTTTCGAGCGCCTTGATCCAGATCTCATAATAGCTCGAGGCATAATAGTCGGCGGGATGCAGCGATTCCCGCGCATGCCGACTCTCGTCGATGGTCCAGGCGCCCATGGCGCCGGCGCACAGCGTCACGCCAAGCGCACGCCTTTCCCAGTCGGCATGGAAATAGGGCTCATCCTTTTCGGGTGCAACCGGCCCGAACCCCATCTGCCCGCCGAGATCCTGCGGCCCGTTCATGCCGGCTCCCGCGCCAGTCCGGTGCCGATCATGGCGTCGCGCGTCACCAGAGCCGCCAGCCGCTCCTCGCTCCAGCCTTCAGTACCCTTCGGCCGCAGCGGCACGACCAGATAGCGCAGCTCGGCGGTGGAGTCCCACACCCGGATTTTTGTTGCCTTCGGCAGCGTCAGCCCGAATTCCTCGAGCACGCCGCGCGGATCGATGACCGCGCGCGAACGATAGGGCGGCGCCTTGTACCACACCGGTGGCAGGCCGAGCACCGACCACGGGTAGCACGAGCACAGCGTGCAGACGACCAGGTTGTGCGTGTCTGCCGTGTTGAAGACCGCCTGCATGTGCTCGCCCTGCCGGCCGGTGTAGCCGAGCGAGCCGATCGCCGCCGTCGCGTCGCGTTTCAGCAGGGCGGCAAAGTCAGGGTCGACCCACGCCTTCGCCACCACTTTGGCGCCGTTGCGCGGACCGATTTTTGTCTCGTAGGTGTCGACGATCACATCGATCGCAGCCGGATCGATCAGCCCTTTCTGGGTGAGGATCGTCTCCAGCGCGCGCACCCGGGCGGCAAAAGGATCAAGCTCGTTGTCGTGATCGTGGTTGTGGCTGTGGGACATCGCCGTAAATTACGGCTGCAAGCATCCAACCGCAAGCGCCACGGCTTGGGCCAGCCCTTCAACTTCTATTCCGCTGCCGCTTTCTGCGGCTCGCCTTGCAACGCTTCTCCGTGCTCGAACAGCGATGGCTGGTCGACGGCTTCGACCGGTAGCTGCTCGTCCCGGCGCTTCGGCCACAGTCCGACAAGCCAGCCGGAAAAATGCTCCATGTAGACATAGATCACCGGCGTGACGAACACAACGTCAGCGCTTGCGAAGCGACTAGGCCGCCGACCACATATCTGGCGTAACTCGCAGGCTCGTGCCGCGGTTTCACCAAATAGATAGAAGGCGCCGGAGGCGAAAAAGTGCCAAAACCCGGCATCACCAAGATTTAATGTGCAGTGCACAATAAAGCGGCAGCTACCGCAGCATCGGCCACAACGTCGCCGCGAGCAGCACGCCCATGGCGATGTTGAACCATTTAAGCCGCACCGGATCCGACAGAAAACCGCGCAGCGCCATGCCGAAACCTGCCCACACCGAAACGCTCGGCAGGTTGACGACGGTGAACGCTATCGAGATCAACGCCACCGAGAGAAACGGATGCTCCGGAATGGCATAGACGGCCATGGCGGTGATCGCCATCACCCAAGCCTTGGGATTGACCCACTGGAACGCTGCCGCATCGATGAACCGCATCGGTCGCGACTTGGCCTCGCCCTTTCCGGTGAGCGAACGCGACACGGCGATCTTCCAGGCGAGATAGAGCAGGTAGACGCCGCCCGTGATCTTCAATCCGGTGTGCAGAACCGGAAATGCCGTCAGCACCGCGCCCAGACCGAAGCCGACGGCAAGCAACAGCACAAGGAAGCCGATGCTGATGCCCAGCATGTGCGGAATGGTTTTGGCGAAACCGAAGTTCACGCCGGAAGCCAAAAGCATGAAGTTGTTCGGACCCGGCGTGATCGAGGTCACGAAGGCATAGACCAGCAAAGCAAGGAAGGCATCGAGGGTCATTGGCTTCTCCCAAGCAGGTCAGCAATATTGTCCTTTCACCTCAAACGCACAAAGGCCACCTCACGGCGGCAGCCGGGCCAGAAGGTCAGGATCAACGCGACAGAATAAATACAGGCGGTGCTGGCCCCAAAGCGCCGGATGATCACATCCCCTGTGGGCCGCGATTCATCGCCGCCACGCCGGTCCGGCAGATCTCGACCAGACCGAGCGGTTTCATGATGGCGATGAACTGGTCGATCTTGGAGCCCTTGCCGGTGATCTCGAAGATGAAATGCTCGGTGTTGGCGTCGATGACGCTGGCGCGGAAGGCATCGGCCAGCCTCAGCGCCTCGACGCGGCCTTCGCCGGTGCCGGCCACTTTCACCAGCGCGAGCTCCCGCTCCAGCGGCCGGTCCTGGCCGAGCTCGTGCGAACGCACCGTGAGATCGACGACACGGTGCACCGGCACGATGCGCTCGAGCTGGTGCTTGATCTGCTCCAGCACATGCGGCGTGCCGCGCGTCACGATGGTGATGCGCGACAAATGCTTCTCATGCTCTGTTTCGGAGACCGTCAGGCTTTCGATGTTGTAGCCGCGTCCGGAAAACAGGCCGATGACCCGGGCCAGCACGCCCGGCTCATTGTCGACCAGCACGGAAAGCGTGTGAGTCTCCGGCTTTTCAGTTTCCTTGGCGATGAAGTAGGCCGAGCCGGTCGGTTGAAGCTGTGCGTTCATGACATGGTTCTCGATTTGAAACTTTTGAGCTGTTTTCTGTTTCCGCACGGCTTCTTCCGACAGCCCTGCCTCGGTTTGGGCGTTGAGCGTTACACCAGTTCCCTGCCCTTGGCGTCGATCGCATTGGCCACCGCCTCGTCCGTCGCCTCGTCAGGCAGAAGCATCTCGTTATGCGCCTTGCCCGACGGGATCATCGGGAAGCAGTTGGCAAGCGTCGCCACCCGGCAGTCGAAGATCACCGGCTTCTTCACCGAAATCATCTCCTTGATCGCGTCGTCCAGTTCGTCCGGCTTCTCGCAGCGGATGCCGTGGCCGCCATAGGCTTCGGCAAGCTTGACGAAATCCGGCATCGCTTCGGTGTAGGAATGCGACAGCCGGTTGCCGTGCAGAAGCTGCTGCCACTGCCGCACCATGCCCATATACTGGTTGTTGAGGATGAAGATCTTGATCGGCGCTTCGTGCTGCACTGCGGCACTCATCTCCTGCATCGTCATCTGCACCGAGGCGTCGCCGGCAATGTCGATGACCAGCGCATCCGGGTGCGCGATCTGCACGCCGAGCGCCGCCGGCAGGCCGTAGCCCATCGTGCCGAGCCCACCGGAGGTCATCCAGCGGTTCGGCTTCTCGAAATGATAGTGCTGCGCCGCCCACATCTGGTGCTGGCCGACCTCGGTGGTGATGTAGGTGTCCATGTCCTTGGTCAGCGCGTAGAGCCGCTGGACGGCATATTGCGGCATGATCACGTCGTGGTTCATCTTATAGGCGAGCGAATCCCGCGCCCGCCATTTCGCGATCTGCTCCCACCACGGATGGAGCGCCTTCTTGTCGGCCTTGGCGGTCGCCCGCCACAGCCGCACCAGATCCTCCAGCACCCGGCCGACATCGCCGATGATGGGCACATCGGTGTGGACGTTCTTGTTGATCGACGACGGATCGATGTCGATATGGATCTTCTTCGAGTTCGGCGAGAACGCGGTGAGCCGGCCGGTGATGCGGTCGTCGAAGCGCGCGCCGATGCAGACCATGATGTCGCAATCATGCATCGCCATATTGGCTTCATAGGTGCCGTGCATGCCGAGCATGCCCATCCAGTTCTTGCCCGACGCCGGATAGGCGCCAAGGCCCATCAGCGTCGAGGTGATCGGGAAGCCGGTCAGGTCGACCAGTTCGCGCAGCAAATGGCTGGCTTCCGGGCCAGAATTGATGACACCTCCGCCCGTATAGAGGATCGGCCTTTTCGCGTTGGCCATCAGCTCGACCGCCGCCTTGATCTTTTCCAGGTCGCCCTGGACCTTAGGCTGATAGCTCGTGCGCGGCGCCGTCTGCGGCGGCACATAGATGCCCTTGGCGAACTGCACGTCCTTCGGGATATCGACGACGACCGGACCGGGGCGTCCTGTCGTCGCGACGTGAAAGGCCTCGTGGATGATTGCCGCGAGCTCGTTGACATCCTTCACCAGCCAATTGTGCTTGGTGCAGGGGCGCGTGATGCCGATCGTGTCGCACTCCTGGAACGCGTCCGAGCCGATCAGCGAGGTCGGTACCTGACCGGTCAGGCAGACCAGCGGGATCGAATCCATCAGCGCATCCTGCAGCGGCGTCACCGCGTTGGTGGCTCCCGGCCCCGATGTCACCAGCATGACGCCGGCCTGGCCGGTCGAGCGCGCATAGCCCTCCGCCGCATGACCCGCGCCTTGCTCGTGACGGACGAGGATGTGCTCGACCTCGTCCTGTTGGAAGATTTCATCATAGATCGGGAGAACCGCGCCGCCCGGATAGCCGAAAACATGCTTGACGCCGTTGTCCTTCAGCGCCTGCACCACCATTTCGGCGCCGGTCATTTCGCGCCGCTCGTTCTGTCCACTGCTCATCGGTCTGGTCCCGTACTGTCCGCCATCGGGCGATTGCTGGTCGTTTAGTCGTGTTTCGGGCAATAAAAAAGGCCCCCGAGGGAGCCTGTGTCTGCGCATGGGAGGTTTTCGCCCGGCGGTTACACCGCCTTGCCCGCGCGCTTTCCTACTACGAGAATGAGTGCCGTTTTCATGGTGGCGGACAATAGAATTGGTTTTGCGCCGCTGTCAACGGTGAATGTGACACGGCATCAAAAGGGTTTGAACCCGTTGCCCGCATCAGACGCGCCAGTTGACCATCATCGCATTGAGCCAGCTATTTTCGCCACAAGACACCGCTCCGGTACGATCGCCCGCAGTACCAAGGCCGCAATCATCCCAATAAGCCATTGAAACCACACCGAACTATTTGACGACGTGACGCGGCGCACAGTTTGCCACGATACTCCAGCCGACGGGCTGGGAGGGTCCGGCAAAGCCACGATGACGACCAGGACTTCACGGGAGGAAATTTGATGCTCGACAAGGCCCCAGCCAAGAAACTGACGGACCTGCTCGACCAATTCGGCGCAGCACTTGCCGCCGGCGACATCGACAAGGCGGTCGGGTGCTTTCAGGAAGACTGCTACTGGCGCGACCTGGTGACCTTCACCTGGAACATCAAGACCATGGAAGGTCGCGACCAGGTGCGTGACATGCTGACGAGCCAGTTGGCGAGGACAAAACCGTCGAACTGGGCGATCGCCAAGGGCGAAGACGCCACCGAGAGCGACGGGCTGCTCGAAGGTTGGATCAGTTTCGAAACGGAGGTTGCGCGCGGCTTCGGCCATATCAGGCTGAAGAACGGCAAGATCTGGACGCTGCTCACCACCATGGTCGAGCTGAAGGGTCATGAGGAACCCGCCGGCTTCGGCCGGCCGTTGGGCGCCAAGCATGGTCACGGAAAAAACCGGCCGACCTGGAAAGAGGAGCGTGAGAAAGAAGCCGACGAACTCGGCTTTGTCAGTCAGCCCAACACGCTTATCATCGGCGGCGGCCAGGGCGGCATTGCGCTCGGCGCCCGGCTGAGGCAGCTCGGCGTGCCGACCATCATCGTCGAGAAGAACGAGCGTGCCGGCGATTCATGGCGCAAGCGTTACAAGTCGCTCTGCCTGCACGACCCGGTCTGGTACGACCATCTGCCCTATATCGACTTCCCCAGGAACTGGCCGGTCTTCTCGCCCAAGGACAAGATCGGCGACTGGCTGGAAATGTACACCAAGGTCATGGAGCTGAACTACTGGTCCTCCTCGGAGGCCAAGAGCGCCACCTATGACGACGAGAAAAAGGAGTGGACGGTCGTCGTCCATCGCGATGGCAAGGACATAACGCTGAAGCCGAGGCAGCTGGTGCTGGCCACCGGCATGTCTGGCCGGCCCAACATCCCGAAGTTCAAGGGCATGGAGAATTTCAAGGGTGATCAGCACCATTCTGCGAACCACCCCGGTCCGGACAGCTACGTTGGCAAGAAGGTCGTCGTCATCGGTTCGAACAATTCCGCGCACGATATCTGCGCCGCACTCTGGGAAGCCGGCGTCGACGTCACCATGGTACAGCGTTCGACCACGCACATCGTCAAATCCGACACGCTGATGGATATCGGGCTCGCAGCGCTCTATTCGGAACAGGCCGTGCAAAACGGCATGACCACGGCCAAGGCCGATCTAATCTTCGCCTCCCTGCCCTACAAGATCCTGCACGAATTCCAGATCCCGCTCTACGAGCAGATGAAGAAGCGCGATGCCGCCTTCTATGAGGGGTTGGAAAAGGCTGGCTTCATGCTCGACTGGGGTGACGACGGTTCTGGCCTGTTCATGAAATATCTCAGGCGCGGTTCCGGCTACTACATCGATATCGGCGCCTCCCAACTAATCATCGACGGCGCCATCAAGCTGAAGAGCGGCGTCGACGTGACCGAGATCAAGGAACATTCGGTCCTGCTCAGCGACGGCACCGAGCTGCCGGCCGATGTCATCGTCTATGCCACCGGCTACGGTTCGATGAACGGCTGGGCAGCGGAGCTGATCTCGAAAGATGTCGCCGACAAAGTCGGGAAGTGCTGGGGCCTGGGCTCGAACACCACCAAGGACCCCGGCCCCTGGGAGGGCGAACAGCGCAACATGTGGAAGCCGACGCAACAGGAAGCGCTTTGGTTCCATGGCGGCAATCTGCACCAGTCACGCCACTATTCGCAGTTCCTGTCGCTGCAGTTGAAGGCGCGGCACGAAGGCATCGCGACGCCGGTCTACGGGCTGCAGCAGGTCCACCACGCGGGATAGAAATTCGGGGCTGTCACCGGGACTGGCCGATGCGCTTCCAGTAGATAAGCGTACCAGTCAGTCCGCCATGCGGCTTCAATGCATAGTCCGGTATCTCACCGGCAAGCGTAAATCCCAACCTCTCATAGAGACTGGAAGCGCCCTCCTCTGTTGCTGTATCCAAGACCAGCAGTGTGCGGCCTTTCTCGACAGCGAGGCTTTCGACCGCCCGCATCAGGCGGGTGGCCACGCCTTTGCCGCGATGGTCGACGCGGGTCATCAGCTTGGCGATCTCGGCCCGGTGCGGCTGGTTGGGGGGACAGTCGAGCAGCAAGGTAACGGTGCCGACCAGAGCCTCGCCGTCCCAGGCGCCGAGCACAGCTCTTTCGCCTCTTGCTGCCGCAATAAACGACTTCCTCCAGAAGTCGCCTGCCAAGTCCGGCGCCAGCGGATGCATGAAACTGACCGATCCACCGGCCGCAACCGTCTCGATCAGCATGTCGACCAGCATTGTCTGCGTTCCCGCAGCCTGGGTTAGAGGCTTGATTTCGATGGAACTCATGCGTGCAGGCCCCCAGAGCTGGATGAAAATGGCTGTGAATGTGTGAACGTCGGTCGGGCCACAAGATCCGACCTGCCTCAGCCTCTGGCCAGCGCGACCAGATAGTCGGCGGCGTGCGGTCCCGGAGCGTGGAAGGTGCAATCCGACGGCGCTCCAAGCGCCAGGCAGTCACCCGGTTCGAGACCGTGCACGATATCGCCCTCGGTGAATTCCAGCCGTCCGGAGATCAGCCAGATCTGCTGTCTGATGAAGGCATAGGACGCTGCCGGAAAGCTCACCTTGGCCCCCGCCGGCAATTGGACCCGGATCAGTTCGAGCGGCATATCCGAGACTGGCGAAAGATGCCGCCGGACATAGCCTATTGCGGGATCGCGCCAAAGCGGTTGATCGCTTTCGCGAAGCAGTCCGCCGCCCTGCAGCTCGGCCCGCGCGATGAGGGTGGAAAGCGTCATGCCGAAGGCCCCGGCGATGCGCACGAGAAGTGCTGCGGTCGGGCTCGTCTTGCCGCGCTCTATCGTGCTGAGCATGGCTTTCGACACGTCGGACCGGTCCGCGAGCTCCGCCAGCGACCAGTCCCTCAGGGCTCTTTCGGAGCGTATTCGCCTGCCGATAGTCGACGAGATGTCGTTCGCTATATCAATCATTCATCCGGTATATCGAAATTTTGGCTTAGAGCAAGCGCCGATCAATTCATTTTTCACGAATGGCTTAATGGCCCTTACACCATCCGGCCTCACCCCACCTTAACCCCATCGATGTAAGGTCGGTCGCCTGGGGAAATGGGAAACAGCCTGTCCATGTTCGTCGACCGCGAAGCCTCCGTCGGAGAGCCGACTTTACAGGAGCGCCGCAAGGCGGAGCAGAACGACAGGCGCATTCTGGGCAATGTCGTCCAGTGCGACGGCGCGCGCGCCACCATCAGCGCCCATGCCGCCGATGTCGAAGGCACGGTCACCGGCCATTGGAGCGTCGGCAAGATGATCTCCATCAACCTTGGCGCCACGCGAACGGTCGGCCTGGTCTACGAGATCGGCAAGTCGGATCGCGCCTGGAGCAATGAAGGCCAGAACCCGATCGAGGTTAGCATCGAGCTTATCGGCGAGGTGCGCGACGGCGCCGAGCCCGGCGCCAAGCTGATTTTCGACCGCGGTATCACCACCTACCCGCATATCGGCGCCATCGCCCACCGCATTCGCAGCCGCGACCTGCAGGCGGTCTACGATCTCGCCGGACGTCATTCGATCACCATCGGTACGCTGTCACAGGACGAGGCGATCGACGCCAACATCGCCATCGACGACACGCTGGCGCGCCACTTCGCCATTGTCGGCACCACCGGCGTCGGCAAATCCACCGCCGTCTCGCTGCTTTTGCGCAAGTCGATCGCCGCCCGGCCCGACCTGCGCGTCCTCATCCTCGATCCGCACAACGAGTTCGCCGCATCCTTGCCCGAACACTGCGTGAGGGTCGATTTGACGACACTGGACCTGCCCTTCTGGATGTTCAAGCTCGAGGAATTTGCCGAAGTGCTGTTTCGCGGGCGCGAGACCGTGCCGGAAGAGGTCGATGCCTTGCGCGATCTAATTCCCGCAGCCAAGAACCTGTATCGCAACCCGAATTCCGGCACCTATCTCAGGCGCGGCAGCGATGCGCTGACCGCGGACACGCCGGTGCCCTATCGCGTTGTCGATCTCATCAAGCAGATCGACGAACGCATGGGCCTGCTGGAAAGCAAGAACGACCGCCCCACCCTCAAATCGCTGAAGACGCGCATCGAATCGGCAGCCTCGGATCCGCGCTACCGCTTCATGTTTAACTCGCGGCTGATCGAGGACACCATCCACGAGACGATCGGCAATATTTTCCGCATACCGCATCACGGTCGCCCGGTGACCTGCTTCGAGATGGCTGGCATGCCGTCGGAAGTGGTCAATTCCGTCTGTTCGGTGCTGGCGCGCCTGGCCTTCGACCTTGCACTGTGGAGCGAGGGCCGGCTGCGGCTGCTTTTGCTGTGCGAGGAAGCGCACCGCTACATGCCGGCCGATCCGCGCCTTGGTTTTGCGCCGACCCGACACGCCCTGTCGCGCATCGCCAAGGAAGGCCGCAAATATGGCTGTTATCTCGGTATCGTCACCCAGCGCCCGGGCGAGCTCGATCCCACCATCCTATCGCAGTGCTCGACCTTTTTCGCCATGCGGCTTGCCAATGAGCAGGACCAGGCGATCATCCGCTCGGCGATCGCCGATTCCTCAGCCTCGACGCTGGCATTCCTGTCTTCGATGGGTCAGCGCGAAGCGATCGCTTTCGGTGAGGGCGTGGCGACGACCATGCGGCTGAAGTTCGAAAAAATGTCCGATGACCTTATTCCCGGCACGGCCAAACGCGAGGAAGCCTTGCCGTCCGAAACCGGCAATGATGTCGATCTCGTGGCGATCGTCGAAAGGCTGCGCAACGTACCGAAACCGCAGCAGGCGATGGCCTTCGCCGAAGTCGTGGATTCCGGCCGACAGGCCGGCGATCGCGACTACCGCAAGCCGCCTGTCGCGCGCGTCCAACCCGACGACGATTTCGACATGCGCTATGGCCTCAAGCCGGCAACCTTCGGCTTGCGCCCGCAGAACGATTGAACCCAGCGGCCGATAAATCCTGAAGACTTTCTCTGTCTCTAGACATGAGTAAATCCCGGAAGGGAATTCATCAGGTCGGATCGAATGGCGTCGTTTGCGAGAACCGGAGCGGAGCGGACATTTAGTCCGTGAGCACGCGCATGACCCCGAAAATCGAGATCGATTTTCGGAAAGGATCATGCGCAAAATCAAAATGCTACGGCGTCCTTTGCGCGTCCAAAAGGACGCGCGGCGCTGTAGTAGCGCAGAAAACGGCACCAGACGGCCAGCATTACGAATTTAATGACGGGATTTCAGGCACAGACGCGGTTGCGGCCTTGCCTCTTGGCCTCATAAAGCTGGCGATCGGCGCGGCGATAGAACTCTTCGGCGGTTTCCTTACGGTCCCACACGGCAAGGCCGACGCTCGTGGTGATCTTCAGCCGGACATTGCCGGACAGTATAGACATGTTGGCAATCGCCTTGCGGATGCGCTCGGCGAATTTGGACAGAAGTTCGGCGTCCATGTTGGGCGTGACCACTGCGAACTCCTCGCCACCCAGACGCGCCACCACGTCGTGATAGCGTGTCATGTCCTTGAGACAGCTGGCAACCGCCCGCAACACCTCGTCGCCGACATCATGGCCGTGGGTGTCGTTGACCTGCTTGAAATGGTCGAGATCAAGGATCATCAGCCCGACCGGCTTCTCGATGCGGCGGAATTCCTCGAGATATTCCTTCAGTGCGTCGTCGAAATAGCGCCGGTTCTGCATACCGGTCAGGCTGTCGGTCAGCGCCGCATGCTCCAGCGTTTCCGAACGGGCGCTGAGCGAAACCGTCATTGCGCGCAGCTTGCCTTCTTCCGTCGCCTGCTTGCGGATCAGTGGGTAGATGAAGAAAATGCCGAAGAACAGGGCAGTCGCCAAAAGAACGCCAGTCCCAAACAATAGCTTGTTGAGATAGATGATCTCGTCGACCCTGGCGGGTGTGTGAACCTCTTCGGCGAAGGCTTGCAGAAGCCCATAGGCGTGGAGCGTCACCAAGCCGGCGGCCAGGATCACGAAGATAAAGACGAAAAAGGCTGATTCCGCCTTGTGAAAACGCATCTGCTCCCCGTTGGAAAATTCCCAAAGACGTTATGGCATGGGCGGGCTTACGGAGGGTTAATTAGGACAACTTCAACGGGAAGTCTCCTCTTAAAGCCAACTTTTCAGGTTGCACTGGAAAGGGCATCCGAGATCGTGGATTCCACACGATCACCGGGGCGCAATCTCAGCCATTCCGGACCCAACTGATGCCTGAACCAGGTCGCCTGGCGTTTGGCATATTGTCGCGTCGCGATCTTCGCGCGTTCGATCGCTTCGGGAAAACTCAACTCGCCGGCCATTGCGGCCTGCAGTTCGCGAACGCCGATCGCTTTCATCGCCGGCAAGTCCGGATCGAGGCCAAGCTCGGTCAGCCGCCTGACCTCGTCGAGGGCGCCCTTCTCCAGCATGCGGTCGAACCGCACCTCGATCCGCTCCACCAGCGCCGCTCGGTCCGGTTCGATCACAAAGAAGCGCGTGCGGGCCCTGTCGATCAGTGGCCGGCCGCGCGCCGCCTGCCATTCCAGGATGGAACGGCCCGATGCGTCGAGCACCTCCAGCGCCCGCATGATGCGCTGGCCGTCGGTCGGCTTCAGCATCATGCCGGCTGCGGAATCCTCGCGCAGCAGGATGCGGTGCAGCTTGGCTGCGCCCTGCTCCTGGAGTTCGTAGCGCCAGCGATCACGGATCGACTGCGGAATGTCGGGCATTTCCGAAATGCCTTCCGCAAGCGCCCGGAAATAGAGCCCGGTACCACCGACGAAAATCACCGGCCGTTCGAGGAACGTACCGTCGTCGATGAGCTTCGTCACATCGCGCAGCCAGGCGCCGGTGGAATATGCGGTGGAGGGATGGACATGTCCGTAGAGGAAATGCGGGACGCGAGCGAGTTCGGCAGCAGTCGGCCTCGCCGTCAGCACGTCGAGCACCGAATAGACTTGCATGGAATCGGTGTTGACGATGACGCCGCCGTTGCGCTCGGCGAGGTCGAGCGCAAGGGCGGACTTGCCGCTGGCGGTCGGCCCGGCTATCAGGATGGCGTTCTTAACGCGGCCCTCGCCCGCCTGCCCGCCGGAATTTTCGATGCCGCTGATCGCCACGCTTGTGTCCCATCCCGCCGGCCGCGCATTGTCGCCGGCGCTTGCGAATATGGCGTCACGTTCGGTCGGCGCAAGCGCTGTTCGCTGGCTGGCCGAAGGCATCGCCTGTGAATTCGCTTTGCCCGAAACGGCAGAAGCCGCTGAAACGACCGCCAGCCTGCGCGCCGTGCTCGCACCCGAACCGGTCGACGTGATCGTCCAGCCGGCCGAGGGAAGGCGGAAGAAAATCCTCATCGCCGATATGGATTCGACTGTTATCGACCAGGAGTGCATCGACGAGCTCGCCGACGAGATCGGCGTCAAGGACTACGTCGCCGCCATCACGGCGCGGTCGATGAATGGCGAGATCGCTTTCGAGCCGGCCTTGCGCGAGCGGGTGGCGCTGCTCAAAGGCCTCGACACTGCCGTGGTCGACCGCATCATCGCCAATCGCCTGACGCTGGCTTCCGGCGGCCGCGCGCTTGTCCACACCATGCGGGCCAACGGCGCATGGACTGCACTCGTGTCAGGTGGCTTCAACGTCTTCACCTCACGCATCGCCGCCATGCTCGGCTTTCAGGAGAACCGCGCCAACCGCCTGATCGAGCAGGACGGCCGCTTCACCGGTCTCGTGGCCGAGCCGATCCTGGGGCGCGCCGCCAAGGCCGATGCGCTGCTCGAGATTTCGGCGCGCCTCGGGCTGACGACCGGCGACGCCATTGCTGTCGGCGATGGCGCCAATGACCTCGACATGATCCGCCTTGCCGGCGCCGGTGTGGCACTTCATGCCAAGCCGGTCGTAGCGGCGGAGGCAAAATTCCGCATCGACCATAGCGACCTGACCGCGCTTCTCTATCTGCAGGGCTACCGGCGGGAGGACTTTGTGGAGTGACGCCGATCCGCACCGAGCGCCTGATCCTGCGCAACTGGGAGGATCGCGACCGCGAGCTCTTCCACCGGATCAATTCCGACGAACGCGTCATGGAATTCTTTCCATTTCGCCGCGACCGTGCTGCCGCGGACGCCAAAATGGACGAGTTCCGCGCCTGGATCGCCGAGGATGGCTACGGTTTCGCTGCCGCCGAGATCATTGAAACGCGCGAATGCATTGGGTTTATCGGCCTCCTCGATACCGATCATTTGCCCTTCCTGCCGGCCGGCACCGTCGAGATCGGCTGGCGGCTGGCCCCCGAATTCTGGGGCCATGGCTATGTCACAGAGGCAGCCGAAGCCTGGCTCGCCTATGGCTTCGAAACGCTTGGCCTCGAGGAAATCGTCTCCTTCGCCGTCAAGGACAACAGCCGGTCCACCGCCGTCATGAAACGCCTGGGCATGACCGCCGACCCGTCCAGAGATTTCGACCATCCCAGCATTCCGGACAGCCATGCCATGCTCAAGCGGCATGTGTTCTACAGGCTGACAGCCAAGCACTGGCGAGCAAGAAAAAAGGCTCGCTAGTCGCCCTTTCCCTCCAAATCGAAGTGTTGCAGCCTTACCGGACTCAGTCCATCCGGATCGTCACAAACCGCAATTCGCCGGTCTTCGACGCCAGCATCAGCAGCGCATTCTTGCGTCCCTGCTCCTTCAACGCAGCAATCCGGTCCATGACATCCTTGGGCGTGGCGACCGATTCCTGCGCGATTTCGGTGATCACTTCGCCGGCCTGGATGCCGCGTTCGGCGGCGGCTGAATCCTTGGCGACTTCGGTGATGACGACGCCGGAGACTTCGGCGGCGATGCCGAATTTCGTCCGGGTCTCATCGTTGAGCTCGCCAACCGTCATGCCGAGCACGGAAGCCGTCGAAACGGCAGGCGCCTCGTCGCCATTGTCCTTTTCGGTGTTGCCGTTCTCGCCGCTGGCAAGCTTTTCGCCATCTTCGAGCCGGCCGAGCGTCACCTTCACGGTTTGCTCGACGCCCTTGCGCACGATGACCACGTCGACAGCCTTGCCGACCGTGCTCTCCGCGACAACGCGCGGCAGGTCGCGCATTTCATTGACGTCCCTGCCGTCGAATTTGATGATGACGTCGCCCGCCAGAATGGTGCCGTTGTCGACAGGCCCGCCCTTGATGACGCCGGCGACCAGCGCGCCTTTGGCAGTCGCCATACCGAGGCTTTCGGCAATGTCGTCCGTCACCGGCTGGATGCGCACGCCGAGCCAGCCGCGCCGCGTCTCGCCGAACTGGCGAAGTTGGTCGACGACGCCTAACGCGAGTTGCGAGGGAATGGAAAAGCCGATGCCGATCGAGCCGCCGGACGGCGAGATGATCGCCGTGTTGATGCCGATCACCTCGCCGTCGCTGTTGAACAGCGGCCCGCCGGAATTGCCGCGGTTGATCGCGGCATCGGTCTGGATGAAATCGTCATAGGGACCGGAATTGATGTCGCGGTTGCGAGCCGAGACGATGCCGACCGTCACGGTGCCGCCGAGACCAAAGGGATTGCCGATCGCCATCACCCAGTCACCGACGCGCATCTTGCTGGAATCGCCGAATTTCACCGCCGTCAGTTTGTGCCCTTTCGGATCGACCTTCAGCACCGCCACGTCGGTCTTGGTGTCGGTGCCGACCAGCGTCGCCTTCAGCGTCACGCCGTCGGAGAAATTCACTTCGATGTCGTCGGCATCGGCGATCACGTGATTATTCGTCACCACGATGCCTTGCTCGGCGTCGACCACGAAGCCGGAGCCTAGCGACTGCACCTTTTGCGAGGGGTTGCCCTGTTCGCCGGGACGGTTCTTGAAGAAATCGTCGAAGAAATCCTGGAAGGGCGAGCCCTCCGGAAGCTGCGGCATCGGCACCGCGCCCGGGCCTTCGGTGCCCTTCACCCTCTGCGAGGTCGATATGTTGACCACGGCGCCGAGCAGCCCCTGCGCGAGATCGGCGACCGAAGCCGGGCCGTCGGCGGTGGCCGCAGGCGTCACCAGCGACGGGACTGTAGCGGCGCCGATAAGAAGTGCTGCAGCACCCGCGGTGAACGTCCGCCTCGCCGCGCGCAAAAACCTGTTGGATGTCATCGAGAAGTCTCCCGGTGTCTCTGAGAAGAAAAGCGCTCGCCGAAAATGCTGCGTCGAACCATGTTGGCAAGAAATGCGGCACGTTTGCGGCTATGGCTATCGGCGGAGGATAAAACCTCCGTTACCCCGAAATCATAAACCGTCATCCACCCCGCACCAGCCAGACGAGGCCGACGCCAACGGCGATGGCAATCAGCCCGGCGACCCGCAGCGCATTCTCCGGCATCGACAGAACTTCGCCGGCAAGTTTCTTGGCGAGGCCGGGAAAGCCGCCATAGACCAGGCCCTCTACGACGAGAACCAAGCCTATTGCCGCCAGAAAGTCCTGCACCGGCCTTTACTGGCCGGTGCCTGGCTGCGCTGCCGGTGCAGCAGGTGCTGCTGGAGCACCAGGCGCTGCTGATCCAGCAGGCGTTGCCGGCGTCTCCGCGCCGGAGGGATTGCGGAAGAAACGGAAGAATTCCGAATTCGGCGACAGCACCATCGTCGTCCCGGTGTTGTCCAGCGCCGTGCCGTAGGCATTCATCGACCGGTAAAAGTCAAAGAAGGCTGGATCGCGCTGGTAGGCATTCGCGAAGGTGGCGCTGCGTTGAGCTTCGCCTTCACCGCGCAGGATTTCAGACTCTCTCCGTGCCTCGGCGACGATCTCCACCACTTCGCGGTCGGCGCGCGCCCTGATGCGTTGCGCCGCCTCGTTGCCGCGCGCCCTCAGCCGCTCGGCTTCGGCCAGACGCTCAGCCTTCATGCGGTCATATGTCTGTTGCGAGACTTCCGCCGTCAAATCGGTACGGCGAATGCGGACATCCTCGATCTGCAGGCCGAGCGACGTGGCGTCGGGCCTCAGCTGGTCGCGCACTTCACGCATCATCACGGCTCGCTCTTCCGAGAGAGCCGCCTCGAAGTCGCGCAAACCGTAAACCCGACGCAAGGCGGCGTCGAGACGCGTCCTCAACCGAGCCTCGGCCAGTTCGATCTGGCCGGACACCGCGGAGCGGAACACGCGCGGATCCGAGATCCGATAGGCGATGAAGGCGTCGACCTCATAGAACTTGCCGCCTGAAACCTGGACGCGGATGTTGTCGAGATCAAAGCGCAGCACCCTGTTTTCGATCAGCTGCACGCTGTCGGCATCGAAGAAGGCGAACGGCGCCTTGAAATAGATGCCCGGCTGGCTTTTGACATCTACGATTTCGCCGAACCTGAGCACCAGCGCCTGCTGGCGCGCATTGACGACGAAGACCGACGAATAGAGCAGGAACAGGATAACCGCGGCGATGACGGCGATGATGGGAAGACGGTTGGCCATCACTGGGTTCCTCCGAGGACCGGCGCCGGCGCCTTCTGCTGCAACGCAGGCAGCGGCAGATAGGGAACGACCCCTGGTCCGCTGCCTTGCTCGATAATGACCTTGCTGGAATCCCTCAGAACCCTCTCCATCGTTTCCAGATAAAGCCGCTGGCGCGTCACATCCGGCGCCTTGGCGTATTCGTCATAGACCGAGATGAAGCGCTGCGCCTCGCCTTCGGCCTCCTGCACGACCCGGTTCTTGTAGCCGGCCGCCTCCTCGCGGATCTGCGCGGCCTCGCCGCGCGCCTGGCCGAGCTTCTGGTTGGAATACTGGTTGGCCTGCTCGACAAACTTGTCCTCGTCCTGTTCGGCGCGCTGCACCTCGTCGAACGCGTCGGCCACTTCGCGCGGCGGCGCGGCATCCTCGATCGAAATCGCGTTGACGTTCAGGCCGGCCTTATAGCCGTCCAGCGTCGTCTGGATGATTTCGCGCACGGACGCCGCAATGCCCTCGCGATCATCGCGGAAGATGTCCTGCGCCGGCCGCCGACCGACCGCTTCGCGCATGGCGCTTTCGGCGACCTGCCGCAGCATGCCGTCGGGATCGGACACGTCGAACAGATAGGCCCTCGGATCGGAGACCTGATAGGCCACGGAGAACTGGACGTTGACGATGTTCTGGTCGCCCGAAAGCATCAGCCCTGAACCGTTGCCGGAGGCCGTGCCGCCGCCGATGTTGACGAGTTGTTCGGCAATGTTGGCCGTCTCGACCGTCTCAATGGGCCACCAATGGAAATGCAGGCCTGGCTGCGAGAACTCCGCCTTTGGCACACCGAATCTGAGTTCGACCGCAACCTCGTCGGGCTGCACGGTATAGACCGCCTTGAACGCCCACAGCACCACAAGCGCCGCCGCGATCAGCCCGAACACGGCAGGGCTGGCGCCACCGCCACCCGGCAAAGCACGCCGCAGCCTGTCCTGGCCGCGGCGGATGATGTCTTCGAGATCGGGAGGCGAGCCCTGCGGCCCGCTAGGCCCCTTCGGTCCCTGCCCCCAGGGTCCTGGATTGTTGCCGCCGCCCCATGGGCCGCCGCCTCCGCCGCTTTTGTCATTCCAGGGCATGAATGTCCTTTCGCTCCCTCACGCGCCGGCCTGACGACGCAAAATCCAGTATCGTCCTTCTATAGGGATGCGACGGCACGCTTTCAACGCGATCGGTCGTCGTCACCGCCCGTTTTGGACCGTCGCGACCCTTTATCGTCTCTCAATGCACGTCGCGGCTTCGCTCGTAAACCGAATAGCGTGTCGCATGACTATCCTTTTCACCGGCCGGAACGTCCTGCGAGCGAACAATGTGCCACAAATCCGGGTTGATCGGCGGCAAATGCGCGTCGCCGTCGACCGCGGCAAGGATATGGGTGACGTGCAAGCGGTCGGCCAGCGGCAGCGCCTGGGCATAGATCTCGCCGCCGCCAATGACGCAGATTTCGTCGGCGCCGGCCATGCAGCGCCCGCGCACCTTCGCCAGGCTGATCGCCTCGTCGAGCGAATGCACGACGTCGACGCCCTCGGCGCGCCAGGCCTTGTCGCGGGTCACCACGATATTGAGCCTCCCAGGCAGAGGCCGGCCGATACCTTCATAGGTCTTGCGACCCATGATAATAGGTTTGCCCATCGTGTCGGCCTTGAACCGCTTGAGATCGCTGGAAAGCCGCCACGGCAACCCGCCATCGCGCCCGATCACGCCGTTTTCGGCGATGGCGACATAGATCGCGACATCCATCAGCCGCCACTCCCGCCATCGCCGGAAGGCGCCAGCAGCAATATGTCGACGTCGTGCTCAGGGTAGAAATTCTCTGCCGTCATCTCGAAACGCGTCGGCCCGACTTTCCTGACGTTTTCGCCACAGAACGAGACCATGTTTTTCGGATCGCCCTTGTCGACGGTCAGCTTGAACTTGCCGATGGAACCCGTCGCCCAGTTGCCGCCAGTGGTCAGGATATAGGCGATGCGGTTTTCGAAATATCTCGGAGTGCCGTCGGGATTGCCCTTCGCCGCCTTGCGGATCGCATTCTCGAACGTGCCGTCCATGCAGTAGCGGGTCTTGTAGGCGGCGTATTGGCCCTGGAACTGGCCGTCATAGAAGAAGCTGACCGAGGACGTGCCGCCGACGCTCGGTTTGTAACGATGGGCGACGTGGACTGCCCTATTGGCTGGAAAGGTCGAGCGCCACCAGTAAGTCGAGCGCAATTGCCAGAACGGCACATAAACGGTCTTCATGCCTGAACCGTCGTCGGCGGTGTCCTCGATGATGAGGCCGCGATCGACCCAGTCGTCGGCAACCGCTTGCGGCAGCTTTGCCAATGCCGCCCTGGCCGCGTCGCCGAACGGGTAGAACGGCACGTTTTGCGCCTTCAAATCGGCGCTGATGTCGATGCCGAGTGCAAACGCCTTCTGCTCGAGCTGCGGTTTTGCCGCCACGCCCTCGATCGTCACCTCGAAGCCGAGGAAATTGTCGCTCTGGCCGTCGGGGATTGCCGGCATCTCGTTCGGATCGCCTTCGATGTCGGGCATCGGAAAGGCGACGATCGCGTCGACATCCTCGTCAGTGTTGTTTCGGAAGACGTAGTCGACCGTCACCTTTTCCGGCGAGATGTAGAGGTCCTCGCTCTCCATGGCGACCGCATCGCTGCGCGACAGGATCAGGCCGCCCGTTCCCAATTCGGCGATCGAATCATTGGCGAATACCGGCGTGGCCGAGAGCGCCAGCGCTGCGGTCAGAACATAACGGAACATGGAAGCTCCTTTGGCGAGATGCCGGATGACTCTATCGCACCGGCCCGACAATCGGAATCGATTTCGGAAAGCACGATGCGGGGATTTAAGGTGTTAGAACGTACTTTGTGCGTCCAATTGGCCGCACGTCGCTCTAGCCGTTTCAATGTGGCATTTCAAAGCCCTTCCGCGCACTCGTCGGCGCTTGCGCACATGCCATGCCCACCGTGCCAGGCTTGTCTGGACACCGACGTTCCGATCGGGCAGGAGTTCGCCATGCGCAAGCTTCTCGTCATCGGCATCGGCGCCGGCAATCCCGACCATATGACCGTGCAGGCCATCGGTGGCTTGAACCGTGCCGACGTGCTGTTCATTCCCGATAAGGGCGCGAAGAAGAACGATCTCGCAGAACTGCGCCGCCAGATCTGCGACCGATTCGTCACCAATCCAAACTCGCGCCGCGTCGAATTCGAGGTGCCGGTGCGGGCAGAGCCGGCACCCTCCTACCGCTCGACCGTCGATGACTGGCACGAGGCGATCGCCGCGATCTATGAAAGCCTGATCCGCGACGAGCTTTCGCGAGATGGCTGCGGCGCCTTCCTGATCTGGGGCGATCCCTCGCTCTACGACAGCGCGCTGCGCATCCTGGAGCGTGTGCGCATGAGAGGCAATGTCGAGTTCGAGCTCGAGGTGATCCCCGGCATCACTGCTGTCCAGGCGCTCGCCGCCGGCCATCAGATGGCGCTGAACCGCATCGGCGATGCAGTTCAGATCACCACCGGCCGCCGGCTTGCCGAGGAAGGGCTGCCCGACAATGCCGGCAGCACCGTCGTCATGCTGGACGGCAAATGCGCCTTCGACACGCTGGACGACAAGGACCTCGTCATCCACTGGGGCGCCTATCTCGGCACGCCCGACGAGATCCTCATTTCCGGCCGCCTCGGCGATGTCGGCGACAAGATTATGAAGACACGCGAGGAGGCCCGCCTGAAAAAGGGCTGGATCATGGACACTTATCTGCTGCGCAAGCCCGGCGAACCGGAGGAGTAGGCTCGGCCGGTACAGATCCCACCGATCTCAGCCAGCATCGATCTCCGCCTGCAACGCTTCCATATGCGCCGCCGCCGCGGAAGCCGCAGCCCGTTCGATGGCGCGAAAGCGGCTGACCACCGCAAGCCCCACCGGCGTCAACTGGGCGCCGCCGCCCTTTTTCCCACCGGTCTGCGCCGCGACCAGCGGCTTGCCGAACACCCGGTTCATGTCCTCGACCAGGTCCCAAGCGTGTTTGTAGGACATTTCCATGCCGCGCGCCGCAGCTGAGATCGAGCCGAAGGCGGCGATCTGCTCAAGAAGCTCGATCTTGCCCGGCCCGATGCGCCCTTCTGGATCGAGGTTTATCCGCAAGCTCAGCGACGGCATTTGCTCCTCCGACGTCACGCCCCATCCTAGAAGCTCTCCGGCGATACCGCTATTCTAAAATGATATAGCGACATCATCCGCCGGTCATCCATCCGCCTCGACAGGCAGGCCGACGCTCGTGTTCGCCCGGTCGAAGCTTACCGTCTTGATCACCGCGTAGACGTTTCGGCCGGGCCGGAGTTTCAGCGTCTGTCGCGATTGCTCGGTGATCCGGGCAAGCACGGTTGCGCCATTGCAGTCTATGCCGATCTCGACGGTAGGCCCTTCGCCCGGCTCTATCGCCACGATCCTGCCCGGCAGGATGTTGAGCGCGCTGAGACCCGTCGGCTGTTCGATGGCAATCATCACATCGCGGGCACGGATGCGGATGCGCACCGGCGCGCCGGCCGGCGTTGCCAGAAGCGGCACGCGGATCTCGCCCGCCGCCGAGCCAAGCACGGTCATGCCAAAGACTTCGTCGTGGCGCAGCACCGCGGTGTCCAACACCGCGCCGCCCTCGCCGCGCTCTTCCGCCGGCAATAGGTCGAGGCGCTGCATGATCGCCCCGGTCGGGCCGCAAGCAGCGACTTTGCCTTGCGCCAGCACAACGACGTCGCTTGCCAATCGCGCCACCTCTGAGATCGAATGACTGACATAGACGATCGGGATTTTCGTCTCGTCACGCAGCCGCTCGATATAAGGCAGGATTTCTGCCTTGCGGGCATCATCGAGAGAAGCCAGCGGCTCGTCCATCAGCAACAATCTGGGACTGGCGAGCAGCGCCCGGCCGATCGCCACGCGCTGTTTCTCGCCGCCGGAAAGCTTTGCCGGCCGCCGGTCGAGCAAAGGACCGATGCCGAGCAGGTCGACAACGGCATTGATGTCCGCGTAACGTTCCGCCGTCGGCGTGAACCAGCGGCCGTAGCGCAGATTGCTGGCCACGCTCATATGCGGAAACAGCCGCGCGTCCTGGAACACCATGCCGATGCGGCGCTTGTGCTTCGGCACGAACAGGCCCGCATCCGTATCGACCAGCACGCGGCCGTCGGCCTCGATCCGCCCTTTGTCAGGCCGGATAAGTCCGGCAATCATGTTGATAAGCGTCGTCTTGCCGGAGCCCGAGGGCCCGAACAGCGCGATCAGCCGCCCGGCGCTCTCGAAGCGGGCGTCGACCTCGAAATCGCCAAGCCGATGGCTGATGTCGACCACGACCGTCATTCGATGTCCATCCGCTTGCCGACGCGCCGCGCCAGCACCTCCGACGCGACAAGTGCTGCCATCGAGATGACGATCGAGATCAGCGTCAGCCTGAGCGCGCCGGCATCGCCGCCCGGCACCTGCGTAAACGTGTAGATCGCCGACGGCAGCGTCTGCGTCTCGTTGGGGATATTGGAAACGAAAGTGATCGTTGCGCCGAATTCGCCCATCGCCTTGGCGAAAGACAAGATCGCGCCGGTAATCAGGCCGGGTAGGATCAGCGGCAGCGTGATCGTCCCGAACACCCACAGCGGATTGGCGCCAAGCGTCCCGGCCGCCGCCTCGATTCTGCGATCGACCGCCTCGATCGACAGCCGGATCGCCCGCACCATCAGGGGAAAGCCCATGACAGCGCAGGCCAACGCGGCACCCGTCCAGCGAAAGGAAAAGACAATGCCGAAATGCTCGGCCAGAAAGGCCCCGGCCGGGCCGCGCCTGCCGAAGGAGAGCAGCAGCAGATAGCCGATAACCACCGGCGGCAGGATCAACGGCAGATGCACCAGCCCGTTGAGCAGCGTCTTGCCCCAGAATCGGCCGCGGGCAAGCACAAGCGCGATCAATATGCCGGGCGGCAGGCTAGCGATCATCGCCACCGTCGCCACCTTGATTGACAGCCGGACCGCATTCCATTCGTCGGGAGTGAGGTCCAGCAACCAATTCATCTTTGGTGTGCCTCAGTTGCTCGGCGTAAGGATCGTAAAACCTTGCGCCTTGAAGACCTCGCCTGCCTTGGCGGATTGCAGGCATTCCAAAAATGCCGGCGCATCCTTGTCCTTCGAATCCGCCATCTGGGCAACCGGGTAGACGATCGGCGGGTGCGAATCCTCCGGGAAGGTGCCGATCACTTTGACGCCGGGCTCGGCGTGCGCGTCGGTGGCGTAGACGATGCCGAGCGCTGCCTCGCCTGATGAAACCAGCTTGAGTGCTGCGCGCACGTTCTCGGCCTGTGCCAACTTGCCTTCGATTGAGGACCAAACGCCGAGCGATTCAAGTGCCGCCTTGCCATATTTGCCGGCCGGCACCGCTTTGAAATCGCCCATGGCAAGCCTGCCGTCGCCGATCAGCCCGGCAAGATCAAAACCCTTTTCGATCCTGGTTTCGACCGACGAATCCTTCGGCGCCACCAGCACGATCTGGTTGCCGAGCAACTTCACTTCGGTATCCGGCTTGGTCAGTTTCTTGTCGGATAGATATTTCATCCAGTCGAGGTCGGCTGAGATGAAGACATCGGCCGGCGCGCCGGCCTCGATCTGCTTGGCCAACGCGGAGCTTGCCGCATACGAAATCGTAGCCGCCTCACCGACATCGCAGGCGGTGTTCACGGCATCCAGTGCGTTCTTCATGCTTGCGGCGGCGAAGACGATCAGTCTGTCATCCGCGTGGGCAGCCGGCATAGCGGCGATCAACATCGTCGTGAGACCGCCAATGGCGGCCGCCTTCAATCCGAAACTCTTGCGCACCAGCATGAACTCTCCTGGGGCTTGAAATCCGATCGGCGCGAAACCTGCTAATCGATATATCCGCCTGAATATAACAAGGGAAAGCATTTTGCCAGACTCAGCTGGATAATGGCCCCGCCAATGGCATTGGGTGTTGCCGCCACCGCTCACGATAAATAGTAGTGGATACAGCGCGACGTTGCAGACCGATGCCGTGGATCAAGCATCGGATATGGTGGTCGCGGGCGAACGGCACAGCACCACCGGCGAGCAATTTCGAGACAGCATAAAGTAGAAGCCCGACGTTTGCGGCTCACACCGCGATCGGGGCCTTGATCGTCGCATCGGCGAGGTAGTTTTCCAGCCGGAAATCCTCGAAACGGAAGGCAAAGAGGTCCTTCACCTCCGGATTGATCCATAACGTCGGCAGCGCCTTGGGCGCGCGCCGCAACTGTTCACGCGCTTGCTCGAAATGGTTCGCGTAAAGATGCGCATCGCCCAGCGTGTGGACGAAATCGCCGGGCTTCAGCCCCGTCACCTGCGCCACCATCAAGGTGAGCAGCGCATAGGAAGCGATGTTGAACGGCACGCCGAGAAAGATATCGGCGGAACGTTGGTAGAGCTGGCAGGAAAGCCTGCCCTCCGAGACATAGAACTGGAACAGGCAATGACAGGGTGGCAGCGCCATGGCTTCCACTTCGGCCGGGTTCCACGCCGAAACGATCAGCCTTCGGGAATTAGGATTCTTGCGTATCTCCCTCAAGAGATTGGCAATCTGGTCGATGGTGCCGCCATGGCCGTCCGGCCAGGAGCGCCATTGCTTGCCATAAACCGGGCCGAGGTTGCCATTCTCGTCGGCCCATTCGTCCCAGATCGAGACGCCGTGGTCGTTGAGATATCTAATGTTGGTGTCGCCGGCCAGGAACCACAAAAGTTCATGCACAATCGACTTCAGGTGAAGCTTCTTGGTGGTGGTGACCGGAAAGCCGCGCGCAAGGTCGAAGCGCATCTGATAACCGAACACCGAGCGCGTTCCGGTACCGGTGCGGTCGCCGCGATCGGCGCCGTTTTCCAGCACGTGCTTCAAAAGGTCGAGATACTGGCGCATCGGCTTCGGCTCGATTCGGGGGCTCGATTCGGGTTACCGGCCATCATAACCGACTGGCTGCCGGCCGAACATGTCAAAGTGCAGAATGTTCCAACAGGCGACGACATCGTGGGCTGGCGCGGAAATCGCGCCAGCTTTCCGCCTGATACAGGATGATTATCAGAGGCTGGCGAGCTTACCCAGATCTTTGGCGACCAGGTAATAGAAGGTCACGCGGCTCTTGGTGTTGTCGGCCTCCATCGCCTTGCAAGTCTTTTCGATGGCCGCGTCCGCCTTGCTGCCGTCGGCGACGCCGAGCTTTTTGGCAACCCAGTTGGCCTTGACGCGATCCAGTTCCTTGGGATCCGTGCAGGACACCAGCGAGGAATCCCGATTCCTGAGCGCAATGCCCAAATGCTTCACGATCTTGGCGACCGCGTCGGCATCTGCCGCGGCGTCGTATTTCTTCACGTCTGCGAGATAATCGGCCATCAAAATTCCCCTCGTCGGCGCCACGGGATCCGGTCGATGAGGGTCGTGGCGTGCTGCCGCAAAATGTGCGCTAAGTCGGTAACTCCTCACCGCCGCAAAGCTTCGGTTGAGACCGTTGACAAGTCAAGCCTTCGCAATGCTGTTTGACACAGCGACAAAGCATCAATTGAGGCCTTTCATTTTCCACCATCGGTCCCTATATCTGTTTCGTCGGCTCGACCGACTATGGCGATAAACAGGCGATGAAATAAGCCGTTCGGACCCGGGGGCGGTACCCGGCGCCTCCACCAAAAACCGCTCTTATAAGAGCGGCTTTTGCTGGGGGCGAAATAGGATCGACGAAGGTGTAAAGATCGTACTTTTGCCCGGCATTGTACCACCGTTATCGGGCTAAACTTATAGTTGCCAACGACAACTATGCGGAAGCACGTCTCGCCGCGTAAGCGGTGCGATAGCTTCAATTCAAGCCCTAGTGGTTCGCACTTCTAGGCGGGGTTCGGAGGTACCTGGCAACAGAAACCTCCACTTCTCCACTTCGATTCCCACTTCCCCTACGATCCCCATCTCCCCTCGATATTGTGACGGCAGCAGGCTTGCTGGCCGCGCTTTTTGCGCTGCGCTCAGTCGCGACGCTGTCTTGCCGGTAGATGCGGGCGGCCGCATTCATCCAAAGACTGAAAAATGCAAAACGATTCCGATCGATTCTTCGTGCTGACCGGCGGTCCGGGTTCCGGCAAGACCACATTGATCGAAGCCTTGCGGTCGGCCGGCCTTGCCACCTCGCCCGAAGCCGGACGCGGCATCATCCGCGATCAGTTGGCGATAGGAGGGCCAGCCCTGCCCTGGCACGATCCAGTTCGCCGAACTGATGCTGTCCTGGGAGCTGCGCTCCTATCGAGCCGCCCTCGAACAGAACGGCCCCGTCCTCTTCGATCGCGGCGTGCCGGACACTCTTGGTTATCTACGCCTCACTGGCTTCCCGGTGTCCGACCACGTCAGAAATGCCGCCGAACGCTTCCGCTACGCCAGTCATGTCTTCATCGCACCGCCATGGCCCGAGATTTTTCGGCAGGACAGCGAATGAAAGCAGACCCTCGACGAAGCCGAACGCACCTATCATGCGCTGACCAGCATCTACACGGAATTGGGCTACGAACTGGTCCCGTTGCCCTTGGCGCCGGTCGAGGCGCGACTGCGATTTATCGTCGCCGAGGCGGGCTTGCAGCTTGGGCCCGGACGTGAAAAAGGCCGGGACTGACCCGGCCTTTTCATGCTCTCGCTGGAAAGCATCTATTCTGCAGGCGCTTCGACAACCTCCCGCCCACGGCCGAGCGTCACCTTGGCCAGCATGAAGGAGATCACCGCGCAAAGCGTGATGCCGGCCACCATCGGCAGCGGCGTGCCGTCGAAGAACACGCCGGCGATGCCCATGGCGACCGCACCGATGGCGAAGTGCAGCGTACCCATCAGCGCCGAAGCCGTGCCGGCGATTGCGCCATGCTCCTCCATGGCCAGCACCGAAGTCGTCGGGATCACCAGGCCGAGGAACCCGTAGCCGACGAACAGCAGCACCGCCATCACGTCGAGCCGGTCGACGCCGGACGCCATCACCGCGAACAGCACCACCATCGTCGTCGCATAGCCGACCACCGCGACCCGCACCACCGGCCTTAGCCCGAACCGTTCGGACAGCAGCCCGGTCAACTGCGACATGCCGATGAAGGCGACCGCGTTGATCGAGAAGAACACGCTGTAGACCGACGGCGACAGCCCGTAATGGTCGATCAGGATGAAAGAGGAGCTCGACAGATAGACGAAGAAGCTCGCGATCCCGAAGCCGCCGATAGACGCCAGGCCAAGGAAGTTGCGGTCGCCCATCAGGAAGCGATAGGCCGAGAGCGCGGTGCCGAACGATCTGCCTGCACGCGCCTCGACGGGCCGCGTCTCCTTGAGCGACGTCGCCAGCAGGATGGTGGCAAGCACCGCCCCACCCGTTACCGTCCAGAACACGGCACGCCAGCCGAAATTCTCGATGATGACGCTACCGGTCAGCGGCGCCAGGATCGGCGACACCGAAAACACCAGCATCAAGAGCGACATCAGCTTGGCAGCGTCGGTGCCGGTGTGCAGGTCACGCACGATGGCGCGCGGCACCGCCATGCCTGCGCTGGCGCCGAGTCCTTGCAGGAAACGGAAGGCGATCAGCCATTCGATCGAGGGAGCGAGCGCCGAGCCGATGCCGCCGACCATGAACAGTGCGAGGCCGCCATAGAGCGGCAGCTTGCGTCCGACCATGTCGGAGATCGGTCCGACGACGATCTGGCCAAACCCCATGGACAGGAAGAAGATCAGCAAACTCATCTGCACGGCAGCGGTGCTTGCCTGCAGATCCGCGCCGATCGAAGGCAGCGCCGGAAGATACATGTCGATCGCAAACGGACCGATGGCCGTCAACAGACCGAGCACGATCGCGATGCGGAAGAATTGGGGACTCATGATAGCGGGTTTCTTTCAAATCTGGTTGGCCGCCCGTTAAATTCCGACTTCTCTGCGAGGGAAATCCGTTAGGCTAAGTCCAGAAATTTAGACACTCTTGTCTAATTCGTCAATCACCTCTATATAGTTTTCATGAAGCTCAACGTTTCTCCTGACATCATCCCGCCACGCGGCCACGAGGCTAAGCGCGTCTCCATCATGGACGCAGCCGGCGAGGTGTTCTGCCGCGAAAGCTTCGCCGGCGCCAATATCGACATGATTGCCGCCGAGGCCGGCGTTTCGCGCCAGACGATCTACAACCACCATGGTGACAAGGAGAAACTCTTCGTCGCCATCGTCCGCGACCTCACCGAGCGCTGCAATGCCGGCATCTTCGCCACCATTTCCACCTTTCCGGACCAGCCGAAGGATCTCGAGGCCGATCTGATCGCCTTCGCCGTGCGCATGAACCGCAAATGTATCTGCAACCGCGACGGAAAATTCCTGCGCAAGCTGATCCAGACCGAGGGCGAGCGCTATCCCGAGCTCTTTGCCGAATGGCGCGAACAGGGACCGGGCAGGACATGGCCGGCTATCGCCGCCCGTTTCGCCCGCCTCGCCCATGCCGGTTTCCTCGACATCGAGGACCCCGACGTCGCGGCACGCCAGTTCCTAGCCCTTGCCAATGCCGAGTTGCAGACGACCTTCATGCTCGGCGGCACGCCGACCGATGATGAGGTGCTGCAATCGGCGACACATGGCGTGCGCACCTTCGTGCGCGCCTTCGGCAAGCGGCAGCCGGCGGCCCACGCGCAAAAGCACAGCGCGCTCGCTGGCGGCTGAGCGATCAAATCTGAGGCATGCCCTCTCGCATCTGCGCTGCCGGCGTCTATATCCGGTTTACGCCGCGCTCAAGCTTGATTACAGCTATGCGGACGATTCAACGGAACCCGACAGCCACATGGCCGACGACCACATTCGCTACGACATTCTGGCCCAGGAGGCTTTGCGCGGCGTCATGCGCAAGGTCCTGGCCGAGGTCGCGCGCACCGGCCTTCCCGGCAACCATCATTTCTTCATCACTTTCCTGACCGGCGCTCCGGGCGTGCGCGTATCTTCCCGCTTGCGCGAGCGCTATCCCGAACAGATGACCATCGTCATCCAGTTCCAGTATTGGGACCTGAAGGTGACCGACACCGGCTTCGAGGTCGGGCTGTCTTTCTCCGACGTGCCGGAAAAGCTGGAAATCCCGTTCTCGGCCGTGCGCGGCTTTTACGACCCGTCCGTCAATTTCGAGCTCGAATTCGACGTGAAGACGGAGACCTCGGCAGAAGAGGAGTTGGCCGGCCAGCCCGCTTCCGAACCGCTGGCCGTCGTCGCCGAGAAAAAGCCGGAAAAGAAGAAGACCGCTGAGGCCGAAAAGAAGCCTGCCGCGGCCGACGCCGCCGCCAAGGGCGCCGAAGTGGTGTCGCTCGACGCCTTCCGCAAGAAGTGATCCGACGGGCCGCGCGACATGGCCGACATCGTCAATCTCCGCCAGGCCCGCAAGCAGAAGGCACGAGCCGAGAAGGGGCGCCTGGCCGAACAGAACCGGACGCTGCACGGCCGCTCCAAGGCCGACCGGAAGCGTGACCGTCTGATCGCCGACAAGGCAGAAAAGTTTGTCGCCGGCCATCGCCGCGAAGCCTCGGGCGATCCGGATTCTGCTGGTATCGGGCCGATAAGTGCGCCGCGGTTTTCGGATAAATCCGATGCTTGAAGTGAAATGAGTCACGTCTGGTGAGCCCGGTCGAGAAACGCTCGGTGACCATTCGCGGCCATCGCACCAGCTATTCGCTCGAAAAGCCGTTTTTCGACGATCTCGTCGCCATCGCGGCCGCGCGCAAACTGACGCTCGCCGCTCTCGTCGCCGAAATCGACGAGGCCCGGCCGCGCGATGCCAACCTGTCTTCGGCGCTTAGGGTCTACGTCTTGGATTGGGCGAAGCGAGGGATGAAAAGTTCTTTGTAGATCATGACCCCGAACCGAAAGTCAGCGCAGCGAAGCGGGGACCGGTTTTCGGATAAGATCATGGTCAATAGGGATGGAACAGGCTCCAGATCGAGCTATCCGCCGCCCAGCGACTTCAGCAGATTGTCGATCGACGAAGGTTCAAGCGTGGGTTTTGGCGCGGATTCTGCTGGTGGCGGGTTTTCATTGGCCGGCGGCTGGAGCGCGCGCTCGATTTTCTGCGCCTGCTCAGCGGCGGCCCTGCGTTCGGCGTCGAGCTTTGCCTTTTCTTCCGCAGCGATCCGCATCGCCTCATCCGTCCGCCTCGCCTCTTCCGCTTTCCGGCGTTGCTGTTCTTCGGCTTTCGCCGCCTCGTCCGCCGCTTTTTGCGCCGCCCTGGCTCTCGCTTCGGCATCCGCCTTGGCCCGTGCGTCCGCCTCCGCCTCGGCCTTGGCTTTGGCCTCGGCTTCAGCCCTCGCCTGCGCATCCGCCTTGGCCTTCGCTTCCGCTTCGGCCCTCGCCTCCGCTTCAGCTTGAGCCCTTGCCTCGGCTTCAGCCTTCGCCCTCGCATCTGCCTCGGCTTGCAGCCGCGCCGCCTCCTGCTGCTTGCGCAATTCCTCGGCTGCCTTCTCACGCTCGGCTTGCAGGGCCGCGTAGTAACGCACCTCGCGCCGCAACCGCTGTTTTTCAAGCAGTGCCGCCTGCATGGCCTCGACCCGCTGCTGTTCCTTTTCCAGCGCGCGCTGGGTCAGGAACTGCGCCAGCGGCTCACTGTCGAATTGCCGCTTCGTGGCGCCGAACGGTCCGTCGACGCTGAAATTCACAGTCGGATCGGAGCCGACCAGCGCTTCGTCGCCGGGCCGATAAATGATCGAACCACTGGCGGCGACCGTGCTGGCGTTCAGGTCCGCCGTGACGCCGGCGGACAGCTTCGCCGCCGGATTTTCAAGATTGACCGGCGGTGCCCTCAGCGTGCCGCCGGCAATTGTGAAGGCGATGTCGGTATCCCCAGCCGGAAAACTGCCGTCCGCGGCGATCTGCGGCGCAAAGGCGGCGGTCTTGGCCGCATCGATATCGCGCCCGATCGCGTCGGCCTTAGCGATGAAAGCGCCAAAGGCGTCGGGATTGACGCCGGCAATGGTCAAGCTCTTCAGGGCCGCCGTGCCGGAACCGGACAGCGCCGCAACCATCGCATCGACCGATTTGCCGCTGGTCGAGAGCGCGGTCGAGAAATCGCCGCTTCCGCTGATGCCTGCCTGCGGCAGTACGGTGGCCAGATCGGCGCCCGCCAGTTTCATCTGGCCGGACAAAAGTCCGGTGCCGTCATTGTTCTTCAGCTCGAACAGCCCGGTAAGCGCACCGCCGGCGAACTTTGCCTTGAGGTCCGAAACGCGGATGCCTTCCTGGTCGAGCTTTAGCGAAAGCGCCGCGTCATAGGCCGTTGCCAGCGGGCCGGCGACCAGCGATGCCGTGCTCAGGTCGAGTTCGGCGGTGAACGGCAGGCTGGACTTCTGGCTGAATGGGGCGCTCGGCCAAGCCCTGCCGGCGCCCAGGAAGGCCTGGTCACCAAACAGTGCCACCGCCATCGGGTCGAGATCCAGCTCATCGAGCACCAGCGCGCCGGCAAGATGCGGCAGCCCGTCTTTGACGTCGACATTGACGTCGCCGGAAATCGCCGCCTCGTTGACGGCGCCGCCGAGGCCGGACAGCACCAGAAGGCCGTTGCCGAAATCGGCGTCGGCCGCAAGCCACGTCGACATGCCTGTCCCCATGCCCGGCAAGCCGACGCCTGTCGTCATCAGCCACGGCTCGATGTCGGCAGCTTCCAGACTGACCTTGCCCTTGGCGGTGGGGCCTTGTGGCGTGCCGGCGAATGTCCCGTCGAAACCGGCCTTGAAGTCGTTGCCGGTGAGGTTGAAGCTCGTCGCCATGCCGCCGCCAAGCGTGCCTTTCGCCGAGACATCGGTGGTCGCCTCGCCAAGCATGCCGAGCGGCAGCGTCGGCAGGCCGTAAAGCGCCAGAAGTGCGGTGGCGTCGGTATTCCTGGCGTAGAAGGTCAGCGACACCGGCGCCTCGAGCAGCCGATCGGCCACCCCGTTCCCGGACAGCGACGCCGAAAACGCCGAGCCGCCGGCCTTGCCTTGCGCGCTGACCGCGAGTCCCGTCGTGCCATCGCCATTGGCGGCAGCACTCGTCACCAGATCGATGCGCGCATCCTGGAACAGCTCGGGATAGGCCGCCACACGCCTCGCCAGCCCCCTCAGCACGGGATTGTCCGGATAGTGCTGCGCCGCGACATCGACCAACGGCTTGAGGTCGACGGCGACCACGGAGGTATCGAGCTTGCCGGTCGGACTCACTGGAAAATCCTTGATCCGGCCGGTGGCGCTGATCGAGGCGCCGGCAAGCCCGCCAACCGAGAGCCGGTCGATTTCGAGCAGCCCGTCGCGCAGTCTGAGCGCCGTATCGACCGTATCAGCGGTCAGTCCGCCGGCACTGACCGGCCCGGCCTTGATCTGGAAATCGAGGTCGCGGTCGGAAAAACGGTTGGCGCCCTTGTCGCTGATGAATATCGAGGCGAAGGCGGCGAGGCCGTCGACATCGAGTTCGCCACCTTCGAGCCGCATCAGCACCGACGGCCTGGCGTCGTCGGGCTGGCTGGAATCGATGCGACCGGAAAATTTGGCCTTGCCGAGAACGAGCTCGAGGTCGCTGAAGGCCTGGCGCTTCCCGGTCAGGTCGACCTTGGCCTTGAAGCCGGCAGCCGGCAGCCGGCGGATCGCTTCGTCGACATCCTTTGACAGCCAGGCAGCAAAGCCTGAAGGCTGCGCCACGGCCAGAAGCAGCGAGCCAGTGAAGCCGAAATGGTCCTCGACGCTGAGCATTCCGTTTGCTTCCAGTCTGGCGCGGCCGGGCAGCGTCGCGGCCAGCGACTTCACCGACCAGCCAGCATCGGCCGGCTCGGCGGAAAGGCGCACGTCGCGAACCGTCGTGTCGCCGGCCACCACCGCAGGCAGCTTCACCTCGACGGTGCCGGGTATGGTCGGCTTGGGCAGGTCGAGCAGCGCCTGCTCCAGTGCCGCGACACGCTCGGATAGTGTCAGTCCGGCCGCGGCGCCGACGGCTTCATCGAACTGCACCTGAGCACCATCAGCCTCGATCGAAAAGCTTGGGTTCGGCCCAAGCTCGACGGCAGCCTTGCCGTCGGCGGTGTAGGGGTTGTCGAGCGGCCCGGTCTCGAAACGGAATTCGTCGACCCCAAGCTTCCGGTGGTCGAGCAAGAACTTGCCGTTCAGCCTGAACCCCGGCTCCGGCTTGCCGGCGCTGGCCTTCATCATCTCACCGTCGGAGCCTTGAAGCTGGGCTGAACTCTTGTCGGCACCATTCTTGTCGGAACTTGCGACCTTGAACTGGCCCGAATAGATGGCGGCGCCGTTGACGATGCCGGCATTGCCATCGGCCTCGATGACCAGTGGATAGGCATCCGGATCGAGCTTGAGCCGAAGCCGCATCTGCCCGTCGCTTCCGGCCGTGCCGGTGGAGGCGACGACCGTGCTGCGCAGGCCGTCGAGCCGAAACGAGCCATCCATCCGCCAAGGTCCGGCCAGCGATTTGGCCGAGATCGTCGAATTGATCTCCGAAAGGAGATGGCTGCGCCCGCCGGCGGCATGGCGCAGCGCGATCTCTCCCCCCGTCACCGTCAGCTTCTCGATCGAGATCTGGCTGGGATCGAAGGGCGAGGACGGGCGTATCGCCCAGTCGACCGTGCCGTCCGCGGCAATGTCGATCGTCGCCCTCGGCCGCACCAGCCGCATGTCGAAGATCAGCACCTCGCCGCTCAGGAAAGGTGCCAGTTCCGCATCCATCGAAAAGGTCTCGACGGTCATTGCCGGCTGGCCGCCGGGGCCGCCGGCAACGGTGACGTTCGAGAAGGTGACGGAGGGAAACGGCAGCAGTTTCGCCGTTGCATCGCCCTGAACGGTTACCTTGCGGCCCAGAATGGCGCTCGCCTCGCGCTCGAAATCGGCACGGTAGCCCGTCCAGTCGACAAAATACGGCACCACCAGCGCCGCACACAGCACCAGCACGAAAAAGCCACCGAAGATCACGAACAGGCGTGCGAGCATCAGCTCCGAGCAGTCGATTGAAAATCAGCCGCACTCTACCCGCATCAGCGTGTTGATAAAGAGGCAAATCGATCGCCCCAAGAGCAAAAGGCTCTAGTCGGCGGGCAGTATCTTCCCAGGGTTCATGATATCAAGCGGATCGAGCGCCTGCTTGATCGTGCGCATGATGTCGACGCTGTGGCCGAGTTCATGACGCAGGAAGCCGACCTTGCCTTGTCCGATTCCGTGCTCGCCGGTGCAGGTTCCATCCATGCCGATCGCCCGCATGTTCAGCCGCGCCACGAATTCTTCCGTCGCGGCGATTTCCTTCGGATCGTCCGTGTCCATCAGCACCAGCACATGGAAATTGCCGTCGCCGGCATGGCCGACGATCGGCGCGATCAGGCCCATTTCAGCAATGTCGGCCTCGGTTTGCGTGACGCATTCGGCAAAGCGCGAGATCGGCACGCAGACATCGGTCGACAGCCCCTTGGCGCCCGGCCGCAGCGTCAGCGACGACCAGTAGGCGTCGTGCCTGGCCTTCCACAGTTTCGTCCGCTCCTCGGCGACGCTGGTCCACAGGAACGGGCCGCCGCCATATTCCTCGGCGATCATGCCGAAGGTCTCGGCCTGCTCGGCAACGCCGGCATCACTGCCATGGAACTCGACGAACAGGCACGGGCTTTCCGGATAGTCGAGTTTCGAATAGCTCTTCATCGCCCGCATCTGCAGCGCATTGACCAGTTCGATGCGCGCCACCGGAATGCCCATCTGGATTGTCGCGATCACCGCGTTGCAGGCCGCCTCGACGCTGGGAAACGGGCAGACGCCGCCGGAAATCGCTTGCGGAATGCCCTGCAGCTTCAGGGTCAGCTGGGTGATGATGCCGAGCGTGCCTTCAGAGCCGATCAGGAGCCGCGTCAGATCGTAGCCGGCCGAGCTCTTTTTTGCGCGCTTGCCGGTCGTCACCGTCTCGCCGTCGGCCATTACCGCCGTCAGCGACAACACATTCTCGCGCATCGTGCCGTAGCGCACCGCATTGGTGCCCGACGCCCGCGTCGCCGCCATGCCGCCGAGCGATGCATTCGCGCCCGGATCGATCGGAAAGAACAGACCGGTGTCGCGCAGGTGCCGGTTGAGATCCTCGCGCGTCACGCCGGGCTCGACCGTGCAGTCGAGATCCTGCGGGTTGACCGCGAGGATGCGGTTCATCCGCGACATATCCAGCGAGATGCCGCCGCCCGGCGCGTTGGTATGGCCCTCCAGCGAGGAGCCGACGCCGAAGGCGATCACCGGCACGCGATGCGCGGCGCAGGCCGACACGATCTCCTGCACCTCCGCCGTCGTCTCCGGAAACGCCACGCCATCCGGCGCCTGAGTTGGGATGTAAGTGGTGGTATGCGCGTGCTGGGCGCGGATTGCCTGGCCGGTCTGGAACCGCTCACCAAGCCGCTGCTTGAGGATGCCGAGCACGGCGGCGATCCCTTCTTCATTGCGCTCGACCGGATTGAGGTCGCTCAGAGCCATCGATTCCTCCGCGAATGGACCAGTGTCCACCCTTGTTATGGATTTATGGATGCTTATCGCATCGGCCCGAAAATCGGAATCGATTTTCGGAAAGCACGATGCGAAGATTCAAAGCCCTAGAGGGTACTTTGTGCGCTCTAGTCTCACCGACCGCGCTCTTTCCAGCGAGAAGGAAGTTCTTGATGTCCATCCCCGCCCCCTTCGTCTCTCGTGCCATGGACATCGAAAAGGATTGGATCGACTATAACGGCCATCTCAACATGGCCTATTACAACGTGCTGTTCGACCGCTGCTCCGACGAAGCGTTCGAAATGATGGGGATGGGGCTGGATTATGTGAAGCAGCGGCGGCTGACCATCTACACGGCGGAAGTCCATGTCTGCTATATCAGGGAGCTGCATCTCGACCACAAGGTCAATGTCTCATTCCAACTCCTCGACCATGACGACAAGCGGCTCAGGGCCTACCAGGAAATTCGTCATGTCGACGGCTGGCTCGCTGCCACTTCCGAATCATTATCGCTGCATGTCGACATGTCCGGACCGAAGGTGGCGCCCTTCCCGGCCGATGTGCTGGCCAAGATCGAGGCAATGCGCGCCGCTCATGCGGCGCTGCCGATGCCTGAACGCGCCGGCCGTTCGATCGGTATTCGTCGCAAGACGCTTGAACCGCAGTCCGACCGCCGTTAACCTTACCAAGGTTTTAACGTGAACAAGCCGAATTGAGGCGTTGAACGACTCAGCGCGGCGTTGGAAAACCCTCCGCATCGGGTTGATACGGGGGGCGGAGCTGAAGCGGTTCGGGGAACGTGCATGAAAACCGATATCAAGGTCGAGGCGGATAGGCTGGCGGCCGACCCACGCATCACCGACTATGATTTCTGGCGCTCGCTGAAGAACCTCAACAACGAGATTTTTCACATCGCCAACAACAATGAGCCGATCCCTTTCGCCATGATCCGCTGGCGCGCCATCCTGAAGCAGGCGCGGATGAAACGCGGCCACGCCTGACGGGCAGCGCTTAATTCCTTAACCGTCAGGGCTGCCGCTTCACTGCCTCCAGCGGCGAGCGCGCCACCACCGGCGACGATTGGATGATCGCGGTGTTGGTCATCGCAAACGGAATGATGCGGTCGATCACCCGTTCGAGCTCGGCCACCGAGCCGACATGCGCCAGCGCGATGAAACAGTCTTCGCCGGTCACCCGGTCGCATTGCGCGATTTCCGGCAAGTCGCGGATGATCTCGGCCACCACAGCCAGTTGTCCCGGCACCGGCCTGATTCGCAGCCATGCCGACAGCTTCATGCCGAGCGCGGCCGGATTTATCCGCACCGTATAGGCCTCGATCACGCCGCTCTCCTGCAGCCGCCGAATGCGCTCGGCCACGCTGGGCGCCGACAGGCCGACCGAGCGCGCCAGTTCAGCGGTGCTGGTACGCGCATCCTTCTCCAGCAGGCGCAGGATTTTCAGATCTGCCGCATCCAAGCCGGGATTTTCGGTTCGAAGGCGTTTCAGGGAAAACTCCTTGGTTTTGGAAAATCAATGATCTCTTTGGCTGGTCATCATCCATATAAACCAGAAAGATCGCCTGCGATAATGATCCTATGGATGATCAAGCGCAAGCCCCAGGCGCAGTCTCTGCGCTCGCCGGCCCTGTTTTTGGCAAGCTGGCGACCTCGCTGCCGCCGCATGTCTGGTTCGGCGTCAGCGCCGTGTTCCATTATCTCGGGCCGGCATTCGCCGTGCTGCTTTTCCCGCATGTCGGCGTGCTCGGCATGGCCTGGCTGCGCATCGTCACGGCCACCCTGGTCTTCGCGCCGCTGACCCCGCCCTGGACGGTCTTCGCCCGCGCCGACCGGCCGACACGACTGCTGCTTCTCGCTTTTGGCGCTTGCCTTGGCGTGATGAATTGCTCCTTCTACCTGGCGCTCGACCGCTTGCCGATCTCGCTGGTCGCGGCGATCGAATTCGTCGGCACCATCGGCGTCGCGCTGGTAGGCGTCAGAAGCCCGCGCAATCTCGCAGCCCTTGCCGTTGCCGTCGTCGGCACCTTGCTACTGATCGATGTCAAATGGTCAAGCGACCCGATCGGCCTGTTCTGGGCCTTCCTCAACGGCGCGCTGTTCGTCGGCTACATCGTGCTTGGCCATCGCGTTGCCCGCGCCGGCGCTGGCGACGGCATCGCCGGCCTGGGTGCCGCCATGGCGGTCGCCTTAGTCATCGTGCTGCCGATCGGCTTCACCGATGCGCTGCCGGCCTTCTCGGCGCCGCCACTGCTCATCGCCGCCATCGGCGTTGGCATCTGCTCGTCGGTCATCCCCTATATCTGCGACCAGCTTGCCATGTCGCGGCTGCCGCGATCGAGCTTCGCGCTGATGCTGTCATTGCTGCCGGTCACCGCCACGCTGATCGGCGTCATTGTGCTCCGCCAGATACCCAGCCTTACCGATTGCCTCGGCATCGCACTGGTGGTGGCCGGCGTCGCTTTTCACAAACCGGCAAATGCCTGATCAGGCAAGCTTTTCCCTGAGGAAGGTGCTCCGGCCCCAGGCGAGATCCGCCGTGTTCTTGTCGTAGCGGGCCGCGGATTTGTCATTGTTGAAGGCATGATTGGCACCTTCATAGACATAGATCGTGTACTCGACCTCGGCTGCATCGAGCTCCTTCCTGAAGGCGTCGATGCCAGCATTGATGCGGGTGTCGAGCCCGGCATAATGCAGCAGCAGCGCCGCCTTGATCTTCGGCACATCCTCGGCCTTCGGCTGCATGCCGTAATAGGCGACAGCGGCAGCCAGATCCGGCGCGTTGGCAGCCATTGTGTTCACCGTGCCGCCGCCCCAGCAGAAGCCGACCGCGCCGACCTTGCCGTTGCCGTCCGCATGTCCCTTGAGGAAAGCGACCGTTGCGACCGCATTGGCGACGGTCTGCGCCGGATCGAGCTTGGAAAACTGCTCACGCGCCTTGTCTTCGTCGGCCGGCGTGCCGCCGAGCGGCGACAGGAAGTCCGGGGCAAGCGCCACGAACCCTTCCAGCGCCACGCGCCGCGCCAAATCGCGGATATGCGGGTTGAGCCCCCTGTTCTCATGCACGACGATGACGGTGCCGAGCTTGCCGGACTGGCCGGCCGGCTTGACCAGATAGCCCTTCATCTCGCCACCGCTGCCGGGATAGCTAATGTCCTCGCCGGTCAGGCGTGAATCGTCCTCGGCTACGATCGCCGCCCGGGCTGAATTCGCCGCCAGCAGCGGCGCAATTGCGGCCGCCGCCGCACCTGATCCGGCAAGCCTGGTCAACTGTTCCATCAAGCGCCGCCGGTCGAGCGTCAGATGCGTGTATTCGTCATAAGCGTCGATCATCGCCTGGGTAATGGCGGGTGTCGCGACGGCTGGGCTGGCAGGGCTCGGTTTTGTCGTGACGCTCTCCTCGGCTTGGGGAAACAGTCCCGCCGCGCAAGATAAGATAGAAGCTCGCATGGTCCAGTCACGGATGAGTGAAGCCCAGCATGCAGCGCTCCACGACTCGGTGGGTTAAACCTATCCGTTTGTAGGTTCCGGCCCTGGACAGAGAACAAAACGGAGACACTTCTAGCCTTTCGCTGCCGAATCACTACATTCGGGGGGAGATGCCCGGCTTTTCGGAAGATATGCCTTTTTTTGACGAACCGAACGCGCGGCCCGTGGCCCCGTCGGGCATCGCTGCGCGCGCCATGGCTGCCCGTAGCGGCCATAACAATGCGCCCGATTATCTGAACGGGCTCAACCCCGAGCAGCGGCTGGCGGTGGAAACCACCGAGGGTCCGGTTCTGGTGCTGGCCGGCGCCGGCACCGGCAAGACGCGCGTCTTGACCACCCGCATCGCTCACATCCTCGCCACCGGCAAGGCCTTCCCCTCGCAGATACTGGCGGTCACCTTCACCAACAAGGCGGCGCGCGAGATGAAGCAGCGTATCGGTCTGCTGATCGGCGAAGGTAATGTCGAAGGCATGCCGTGGCTCGGCACCTTCCACTCGATTGGAGTGAAGCTGCTGCGCCGCCACGCCGAGCTCGCCGGGCTCAAATCCGACTTCACCATCCTCGACACCGATGACGTCGTGCGCCTGATCAAGCAGCTCATCCAGGCCGAAGGTCTGGATGACAAGCGCTGGCCGGCCAAGCAGTTCGCCCAGATGATCGACGGCTGGAAGAACAAGGGGCTAGGCCCCGCCGATATTCCCGAGGGCGACGCCCGCGCCTTCGCCAATGGCAAGGGCCGCGAGCTCTACAAGGCCTATCAGGAGCGGCTGAAGACGCTGAACGCCTGCGACTTCGGCGATCTTCTGTGCCACCCGATCCGCATCTTCCGCGCCTATCCGGACGTGCTGAAGGAATACCACAAGCGCTTCCGCTATATACTCGTCGACGAGTATCAGGACACCAACACTGCCCAATACATGTGGCTGCGGCTCCTTGCGCAGCGGCCGGGCGGGCCGCAACCACCACGAAGTGGCTCTCCGGGTGGTCGCGTTCCAAGTCTTTCCGGAGTTCAGGATAGAACGGAGGCGGGTAGCTATAGACCGGCAACTCCGAAGGATGAATCGGGAATTCCGGCCGAAGGCCGCAAGGACGACCGTCCGTCCGAGCCGTTGCGAGGCCCTCGCGGAGGGCCCGCGCCGGCAGGCGCGGAACAGCCCGTGAGCGATAACAAAGTAAATATTTGCTGCGTCGGCGACGACGACCAGTCGATCTATGGCTGGCGCGGGGCCGAGGTCGACAACATCTTGCGCTTCGACAAGGATTTCCCCGGCGCCACGATCATCCGGCTGGAACGCAACTACCGCTCCACCGCGCATATCCTCGGCACCGCCTCCCACCTCATCGCCCACAATGAAAGCCGCTTCGGCAAGACGCTGTTCACCGAAAAGATCGCCGAGGACGACGAGAAGGTGCATGTCCATGCCGCCTGGGATTCGGAGGAAGAGGCCCGCGCCGTTGGCGAAACGATCGAGGCCTACCAGCGGCAGAAGCATAATCTCAACGACATGGCGATTCTTGTCCGCGCGTCCTTCCAGATGCGCGAGTTCGAGGACCGCTTCGTCACCCTCGGCCTCAACTATCGCGTCATCGGCGGCCCGCGCTTCTACGAGCGCCTCGAAATCCGCGATGCGCTGGCCTTCTTCCGCGTCGTCGCGCAAGGGGCGGACGACCTTGCCTTCGAGCGCATCGTCAACGTGCCGAAGCGCGGGCTGGGCGAAGCCACCATCCGCCAGATCCACGACACGGCGCGCGCGCTGCGCATTCCGATGCTGGAGGCTGCGGAAAAACTTGCCGAGAGCGACGAGTTGAAGCCGAAGCCGCGCGCGGCGCTGCGCGAAGTCGCCGCCAATTTCGAGCGCTGGCAGAAGGCGCTGGAGACGACGCCGCACACCGAGCTCGCCGAGACCATCCTGGAGGAGAGCGGCTACACCGACATGTGGAAGAACGACCGCTCGGTGGAAGCGCCCGGTCGGCTGGAAAACCTGAAAGAACTGATCCGCTCCATGGAGGAGTACGAATCGCTGCGCTCCTTCCTCGAACATGTCGCACTGGTGATGGACGCCGAGCAGAACGCCGAGCTCGACGCCGTCAACATCATGACGCTGCATTCGGCCAAGGGCCTCGAATTCGAGACGGTTTTTCTGCCTGGTTGGGAGGAAGGTCTTTTTCCACACCAGCGCGCGCTCGACGAGGGCGGCCGATCCGGGCTGGAGGAAGAACGGCGGCTGGCCTATGTCGGGCTGACCCGCGCCAAGAAGAACCTGCATTTGTGGTTCGTGTCCAACCGCCGCATCCACGGCCTGTGGCAATCGACCATCCCCTCGCGCTTCCTCGATGAATTGCCGGAAGCCCATGTCGAGGTCGCCGAGAGCGGCAACTCCTATGGCGGCTACGGCAATGCCTACGGCGGCGGCTCCTTCGCCTCCGGACGGGGCGGCCAGGGGGCAGGAAGGCAGAACCCCTATGGCGCGTCGCGCTTCGACAATGTTGGCGGCAATACAGGCGGCACCGAGAAATCCGGCGCCTTCTCCAGCACTTATGCGACGCCGGGCTGGCAGCGCGCGCAACAGAACCGCACTGAGGCGACCGACCGCAACTGGGGCTCGCGTTCCGGCCACCAGGTCGAGCGCATCGGCTATGGCGAAACCGACTCCGGCTATGGCGCCGGCCGCACCTCGATCAAGGGCCGCACCATCGACGGCGAATTGGTCGCCAAATCCGTCGCTGACAAGCCATCCCCCTTCAGTGTCGGCGATCGCGTCTTCCACCAGAAATTCGGCAACGGCAACATTTCCGCCATCGAAGGCAACAAGCTCACCATCGACTTCGACAAGGCCGGCCAGAAACGCGTGCTGGACGGGTTTGTCACCGGGGTGTGAGAAAAGCCTCGCTCAGAAAAAAGGCCCATGCAGGAGGGAGACAGGCCGGCGAGCCGCCGGACACCGGTCTTGGCGTGCCGGGCCAGCGCGCGCGCATCTTTCGCCCGAGACGCCGAACGGCTGAACGACGGCGCCCAGGCCTTCCCTCCAGCCACTTCGATCGCCTAGGATGAGGCAAGCGCAGCAGAGAGAATCCATGGGCAAGGGACGGGTTGAGGCATTTACCGATGGCGTCATCGCCATCATCATCACCATCATGGTGCTGGAATTGAAGGTGCCGCATGGCGCGGAGTTTTCCGCGTTGGCACCTCTGTGGCCGACCTTTCTCAGCTACGTGCTGTCCTTCATCTACGTCGGCATCTACTGGAACAATCTGCACAACATGTTCCACACCGTGCAGCGGGTGGATGGCCACGTGCTGTGGGCCAATCTGCATCTGCTGTTCTGGGTGTCGCTGATGCCCGTCACCACCGCCTTCATGGGCGAAAACCATTTCGCGCCGGTGCCTGTCGCCGTTTACGGTGTTGTCCTGGCGCTTTGCGCGGCCGCCTACTTCATTCTAGTCGTCATGCTGCACCGGCTGCATGGCAACGACACTGCCTTCGCCAGAGCGGCAGGCACCGACCGCAAGGAAAAGATCTCGGTGGTCCTCTACATCGCCGCCATTCCGCTGGCCTTCGTCAATCAATGGATCAGCGTCGCGCTCTATGTGCTGGTTGCCATGATCTGGTTCGTACCGGACAGGCGGTTCGAGAGGCTGATCGAAAAATAGGTCTGCCTATTCCCGCATCGCTTTCAGCTTTTCCGCCACCGAGGCCGCAAGGTCGGCATAGCGTTCCTCCAGCCGCTCGGCGGCCTTGATCACCGAAAAATCATGGCCGAATTTCTCCAGCGCCATGCGCAGCTTCTCGACGAATTCCGCCTGTTTTTCGAGCGCCGAAAACAGCGTCCTCACTTGCGCTTCGCTGATGTCGGGATTGGCAAGCATTTGCGAAACCTCGCGGCTCATCTGGTCGCCGGTGGCGGTCTGTTCTTTCAGGATCTCGATCCAGTCGGTCAATCGGTAATCTCCTTCTTACGCGGACAGCATGCGCAGCGCCTGCCGATATGGTCAACCCAAGGACGCCAAAGCGGCTTGCGCGAGCCCGTCGCCGCGTTAAGTTCGGCGCAACCTGAACAAGGAATGAGGACACGATCGCCTATGACCCCCGATGCCGAAATCCAGACCGCTTTGCCTGCCCTTACCTCCGGCAACGTTGCCGTCATCACCGGCGGCGCAAGCGGCATCGGCCTTGCCGCGGCCAAGCGGCTGGCAGCGATGGGCCTGAAAATCGTGCTTGCCGATCTCGATGGGGCGCGGCTCGATGAGGCTGCCCGCGCCGTTGCCACGATTGCCGGCGATAGCGCAATACTTGCTGTCGCCACCGACGTCTCGAAAGCCGACGAAGTCGACCGGCTGGCCGAAAAGACGTTCGGTGCCTTCGGCGGCGTGTCGCTGTTGATGAACAATGCCGGCGTCGGCAACAATCCCGGCAAACCTTGGGAAAACCGCGAGGCCTGGAGACGGCTGCTGGACATCAATTTCTGGGGCGTCGTCCATGGCGTCGAGGCCTTCGCGCCGCGTATGCTGGCTGCAGGAAAACCGGGCCTGATCGTCAACACCGGCTCCAAGCAAGGCATCACCATGCCGCCCGGCAACCTTGCCTACAATGTCTCCAAATCCGGCGTGAAGACCTTTACCGAAGGCCTGGCGCATGCGTTGCGCAATGAGCCCGGCGCCAAGATTGCGGCGCATCTGCTCATTCCGGGGTTCACATTTACGGGCCTGACCGAGGGTGCGACCGAAAAGCCCGCCGGCGCCTGGACCGGCGAGCAGGTGATCGACTTCATGCTGGCCGCGCTGGTGCGTGGCGACTTTTACATCCTGTGCCCCGATAACGAGGCGACACGGTCCATGGACGAAAAGCGCATGGCCTGGGCGATAGGCGACGTCATAGAGAACCGCCCTGCTCTATCGCGCTGGCACCCGGACCACAAGGAAGCGTTCGCGGCGTTCATGGAAAGCTGACGCTCACGCTGCATTAGTCTTCGAGCTGTGCTTTTGCGCCGCGGCTTTCTTGACGGTCGTATCGGCGACCTGCCGGTCATGCCGCTTCGCCGCGCGCTCACATTTCTCGCGGATCTCCTGGACCTCGGATTCGGTCAGATGCTCGATGCCGATAAAGCTGTTTTTGGCTTTGCTGACCCGGATCAATTCATCGAGCTTCGCCTGGATCGCGGCGCCATCGCGGTTTTGGGTGTTCTGGATAAGGAACACCATCAGGAAGGTGACGATCGTCGTGCCGGTGTTGATGATGAGCTGCCACGTATCGGAAAACCCGAACATCGGTCCGCTTGCCCCCCACGCCACAATGATCAGGAAACAGACGGCAAATGTCGACGGCAGACCGGCGAGATGAGCAACGTAGTTGGCGATCCTGGTGAAAAGCTTCTCTATCATGGCAGGAGAAACAACCAGCAACTGCTCCGGGTTCCCTGCACGGAGGGATTTCACGGACATAACCGTGCACGTGCCCGCAAGATCAGGGTATTTCGTTTTCCCAGCGATCGAGAAAGGCCTCGATCGGCATTGCTTGCATGTCGGGGACTGCCTTGGCCAGTTTCTCGGGCGGCCAGTCCCACCAGGCAAGGCTTTCGATCTGCGCGGCGATATCCGCCGCAAAGCGTTGGCGCAATTGCCTGGCCGGAACGCCGGCGACAATTGCATAGGCAGGTACGTCGCGCGTCACCACAGCATTGGCGCCGACGATCGCGCCATTGCCAATGGTCACATCAGGCATGATCACCGCACCATGGCCGATCCAGACGTCGTGGCCGATGGTCACCGACTTCGCCCGCCGCCGTTCCCGGAACGCCGCGTCGACGCCCAGCCAGCGAAAATATTCGTTCGGGCGGTAGCTGACCTTGTGCTGGGTCAACCGCTCAACCGGATGCTCCAGCGCGTTGATCCGGCTGTTGGCGGCAATCGAACAGAACTTGCCAATGGTCGTGTAGATAGCCTCGGCGTGACGCTCGAAATAGGAGAAGTCGCCCACTATGACTTCGCGCAAGATGACCCGCTCGCCGATCGAGGCGTAGCGCCCAAGCTTGCATGCCTTCAATTCCGCGGTCGGGTGGATGCGCGGCTCGGGGTCTTTCAGGACAAGATTTTCGGGACGGTCCATGCCGGCGGCTTTACGCCGCCCCAAACGCTCTCGCAAGCCGAACTACAGCGCCGCGCATCCGTTTGGACGCGCGAAAGACGCTGTAGCACTTCAAATTCTATTTCGGCTTGCCGTTGGTCCACACCACGTTCTGGCCATAGAGCGGCACCGTGGTGACCGACATTTTCGCTGAACCGTCCTGCACCTGGCGCGAATGCGACAGATAGATCAGAGTTTCATTGGTTTTGTCGTAGATGCGGTTCACCACCTGCTTCTTCCAGATCAGGCTGATGCCTTGCTTGAACACTTCCTCACCGGCCTCGCTCATATCGATGTCGCCGATGGTGATCGGCCCGGTCTGGCGGCAGGAGATCGAAGAATCGGACGGATCCTCGAACCAGTTGCCCTTCTGCAGGCGATCGATCACGCCGCGATCGAAATAGGAGACGTGGCAGGTCACGCCTTCGACCTTCGGATCCTTGATCGCCTCGATGATGATGTCGTTGCCGAGCCAGTCGACGCCGACCTTGCCCACTTCCTGGGCGACAGCCGCACCAGCACCGATAACAAGGCATGCGGCCAAAGCGCCGCCGATCAGATTTCGCCCAATCAGTCCTTGCCCAATCAGTCGTTGCAACGAAGCCTCCTGCGGTTCGAGTTTTGCCGACCTCAGGTGGGACGGGCGGCAGCGCTTTGCAAGCGGATCACCTTTTGACAGGAAAGCCGGTTGCGGCAACGCGACATCTTTGCGCGCGTGAGATCAAACCGTTAAGAGTGTTCGCCGAACAAGCTTTGCGCCGATACGGCGCCAATGAAATCACGACGGACACCCAATTGATGATGCGTTCAATACTGGTCGGCATTCTCGTCCTGATGGCGGCGGGCATCGGCTGGCTCACCTTCGACTGGTACCGCGGGCACTATGGCGGCGAGCCGTTCGGCGCGCCGTTCACGCTGGTCGACCAGAAGGGCGCTCCGATCACCGAGGCTGCCTTTCGCGGCCACCCCAGCGTCGTCTTCTTCGGCTTCACCCATTGTCCGGAAGTCTGCCCGACCACGCTGTTCGAACTGGCCGGCTGGCTGAAGACGATGGGCGACGACGGCAAGAACCTGCGCGCCTATTTCGTCTCTGTCGACCCGGAGCGCGACACGCCCGAAATCATGAACGCCTATATCAGCAATTTCTCCGACCGCATCCTCGGCATATCAGGCGACCCGGACAAGGTTCGCGCCATGGCCAAATCCTTCGGCATCTATTCGAAGAAGGTCGATACGGGCAACGGCGACTACACGATGGACCACACCGCTTCGGTGCTGCTGCTCAACGCCAGGGGCGACTTCGCCGGCACCATCGCTTATGGCGAAAGCTCGGATACCGCCATCGCCAAGCTCAAGCGGCTGGCGGAAGGTTAGAGCATGATCCCGAAAAGTGGGATCGGTTTCGGAAAAGATCATGCTCAAACAAAAATAACGTTTGATGACCCAAACGCGACTATATTTCACCACTGGAAAGATCGAGGCCGACCGTATCTTCGCGGCGTTCGAAGCGGCCTTCGAAGACGAGGGCCTGCCGATTGGCGTGCTCGAGGTCGACGAGGACCGCGACATCCACGAAGTGTCGCTCTATGCCGACGGCGATGTCGATGCCGTCGAGGCGCGCGTGAAAGACATACTTGCCGGGCTCGCCCTGTCGATGCCGATTACGCGGGAGCCCGTGCCTGATATCGACTGGGTGACGCGTTCGTTGGAGGGACTGAAGCCCGTGCGCGCCGGCCGTTTCTTCGTTCACGGCGCGCATGACCGCAGGAAGCGCCACAGCGGCGAGCTCGCCATCGAGATCGAGGCCGGCCTGGCTTTCGGCACCGGCCATCACGGCACCACCGCCGGCTGCCTTGAAATGCTGGAACAGGTTGTTCGGCGCGAGCGCCCGCGCAACGCGCTCGACCTCGGCACCGGCAGTGCGGTGCTGGCCATCGCGCTGGCCAAGCTCGCCCATATCCCGGTGCTGGCGACCGACATCGATCCGGTCGCCATAACAGTCGCCGCCGCCAATGCGCGGCTCAATCACGTCAAGGCGCTCGTCGAAACGGTGATGGCGCCGGGCTTCCACCATCCGATCTTTGCCGCGCGCGGCCCCTTCGACCTCATCGTCGCCAACATACTGGCGCGGCCGCTGATGCGGCTGGCGCCCGAAATGGCCAGGCATATCACCCTGGGCGGCTCGATCGTTCTGTCAGGCATTCTCGACCGGCAGCGCGACGCGGTGGTCTCGGCCTATGTCGGCCAGCAGTTCCGTCATGTCAGGACGTTGCATCGCGAAGGCTGGGTGACAATCCACCTCAAGCGGTGACGCGCAGCACCCTTCAATCGCAAGCCGTAAATTCGCTCAGACGTAGCGCGACCTTGCCGTCTTCCTCAGTTCTTCGCGATCGTAGCCGTGCGCTTTCAGCGTTTCGTCGTCAAAACCAAGCAGAACGCCGCTCACATAGCGGCTCGCTTCGCGCTGGCGCGCTTCGATGAGAGCGTTCATGGCGCTTCTGAAAAATCCGCGTCTGGCTGAAATCGTGGACATGATGGTCTCCTTTGCAGGGCAATAAGACTCTTTCCTCCACGCCAAAAAGGTAAGCTCTGCTGACCTATTTGAAAATCGCCGATTCTGCATCGCTTCTATGCGCAAAAGCGATGCTCTGGACCAAACCCTATCGGTTGTCAGTCGGCTGACGCTGTAGCACTTTGATCTTGCGCTGATTTTCTCCGGACCGACGATCAGCGCAGCAAAAGTCGATTCCGATTTTCGGGGTCATGCGCTACGGTCGCGCTAACATCCGAGGAGAGGCCAGATGTTCCAGACCTTTGATTCCGCCGGCGACCCCGCCGTCGGCAAGCCGCGTGTGGCGTTGCTGCGTCAATGGCTGGCGGCCAACGGGCTGGATGGCTTCATCGTGCCTCGTGCCGACGAGCATCAGGGCGAATATGTCGCCGACCGCTCGGCGCGGCTGAAATGGCTGACCGGCTTCAGCGGTTCGGCCGGCGTCGCCATCGTGCTCGGCGACCGTGCCTTCATGGTCGTCGACGGGCGCTACACGCTGCAGGTGCGCCAGGAGGTCGATCTCGACATCTTCTCGATCGAAAGCCTGGTCGACAATCCGCCTCCCACCTGGATCAAGGACAATCTCGGCAAGGGCGTGCGGCTTGGCTTCGATCCGTGGCTGCAGACGATCGGCGACGTGAAAGCGCTGAAAGCTTCAGCCGAAAAATCGGGAGCGGTACTGGTGCCGCTCGAGACGAATCCAATCGATGCCATCTGGAAGAACCAGCCCGAACCACCGCTGGCGCCGGTCGAGCTCCATCCAATCGCCTTTGCCGGCGAGCTGGCCAAGGACAAGCTGGCACGGCTGGCCGAGGCCATCGGCAGAGATCGCGCCACCCATGCCGTGCTGACCGACCCGTCCTCCATCGCCTGGGCCTTCAACATCCGCGGCGGCGACGTGCCGCATACGCCGCTGGCGCTCGGCTTTGCCGTGCTCGCCGCCGACGGGTCGCACCTGCTCTTTATGGATCAGCGCAAGTTTTCGCGCACCGTCGCGGCCTATCTGACGCAGCTCGCCGAATTGCACGAACCCGGTGAATTCGAAGCTGTTATCGCAGCCCTAGCCAAGGGCGGCGCGAAGATCGCGCTGGATCCGGTGCTGGCGGCGGAGAAACTGAGAATGCTGGTCGAGGACAATGGCGGCACCGTCATTGCCGCACCCGATCCTGCCCGCATTCCACGCGCGACGAAAAACCAGGCCGAGATCAACGGCGCTCGCGCCGCGCATCGCCGCGATGGCGCCGCCGTCGCCAGGCTGCTTTGCTGGCTCGACCGCCAAGAACCCGGCAAGCTTGACGAGATCGCGGTCGTCACCAAGCTCGAGGAGTGCCGCCGCAGGACCGGCGAGGAAACGCAGATGCCGCTGCGCGACGTCTCCTTCGACACCATCTCGGGCGCCGGTCCGAATGGCGCCATCATGCACTACCGCGTTTCCCGCGCCACCAGCCGAAAGCTTCAGTCTGGCGAACTGTTCCTGCTCGATTCCGGCGGGCAGTATCAGGACGGCACCACCGACATCACCCGCACCGTGCCGATCGGCAAGCCAACCGAGGAAATGCGCGAGCGCTTCACACTGGTGCTGAAAGGCATGATCGGCATTTCCATGCTGCGCTTTCCGCCAGGCACGCGCGGCTCGGAGATCGATGCCGTGGCGCGCCTGGCTCTGTGGAAACATGGCTGCGATTTCGCCCATGGCACCGGCCACGGCGTCGGCTCCTATCTGGCCGTGCACGAGGGCCCGCAGCGCATCGCAAAGACCGGCACCGAAAAGCTGCTGGCAGGCATGATCGTCTCCAACGAGCCGGGCTACTACAAAGAAGGCTCTTACGGCATCCGCATCGAGAACCTCATTCTGGTGACACCGGCCGAGCCGATAGAGGGCGGCGACATCGCCATGCACGGCTTCGAGACACTGACGCTGGCGCCTATCGACACCAGGCTGGTGCGATCCGACCTATTGACGCGCGACGAGCTGCATTGGCTCGACATATACCACGCCCGCGTGCTGGCCGAGATCGGACCAATGCTCGATGGCGAGACGCTGGCCTGGCTGGAAAACGCAACCGCACCGCTGCCGCACGACCAGAAGTCCTGATTTTCAGCAAGGCGGTCGGTCAGCTATCGATCCCGGGGCAGACCGGCATCACCCCTTGGAAATTATGAGTGCGAAGCGGACCTAGCTTGTGCTGCCCCAACGGGAATGACCTGTAGTCTTATTGCTGCCAACCGGCTTTCTTCAACAGATGCGCCATCTCGTCGGCCCAATGTGGATTGCGCAGCCTGAGCGGCGCCAAGGCATCGCCTGAAGGATTTTCCACTTCCCACATCAGTTCAACGCAAGATCTTGCCTCCGGCGGGCGGCCAAGCGAAACGTAGCAGCAGGCGAGTGTTTCGTGGGTGGGCCGCCAAGCGGGAGCGATCTTGCGCGCCTTGATGGCTGCGGCAAGCGCCTCGTTTGCCTGTCCTGCGAACAGATAGGCGAGCGCCAGGACATTGAACCAGACGAAGTTCTGCGGATCGTAAGGGTTCAACGTAAGGCCGTGTTCGAGCGGCGCTATTGCCTCGGATGCGCTGCCGCGGAAAAGCTGACCCATTCCCAACACCAGATGGCCGAGGGCGAAGCTTGGGCTGATCTCGATCGCCTTTTCCGCCGCAAGAACGGCTGTTCCGGCGCATTCGCGTAGATGCTGCAGATGGCCAGCGCGTAGTGCGAATAGGGGTTCTTCTCGTCGAGCCGAACCGCCTTCAAGGCTGCATCCAGGCCTTCCCGAATATCCTGTTCCGGTTTGTCGCTCCAGCCGTATGCGACGATGCCGGCGCTCACCCGGCCGAGCCAAAGATGGGCCTCTGCCAGTTCAGGATCGAGCCTGCACGCCTCCCGGAACAGCTTACGGGCACTCAAGTGAGTCTGACGGCCGACGTGGTGGAAATGCCAGGTACCTTGCCGCACCAGGTCCCAGGCCGTCGCATTTCCGCTGCTGCGTGCGGCGGCTGGAAGCGACTCCGTCTTGAGCAGTTCGGGCTCGATCGCGCCAGCCACCCGCTCGGCTATGGCATCCTGGACGGCGAATGCCTCCGTCATTTCCATCTCGTATCGTTCGGCCCAGATCTGATTGGCCGAGGCCGCATCGACCAATTGCGTCGAGACCCGGATGTGCTGGCCGGACCGGCGCACGCTGCCTTCCAGCACATAACGGACGCCAAGCTCGCGGGCCACCTGCTTGGAGTCGACCGACTTGTCCTTGTAGACGAAGCTGGAACCGCGCCCGATCACCCGGAACCAGCGGAACCTCGTCAGTGCCGTGATGATGCCCTCCGTGATGCCGTCAGCCAGATACGCCTGTTCCCTGTCGCCGCTGACATTGACGAACGGCAAGACCGCGATGGACGGTCTTTCAGGAAGACTGGTCGGCCGGCGGGACTTGGAAGCGCGCCGTCTGCAGCGGCGTCCAGTACACGGACGCTGCCGGCGAAGCGGTATCCGGTGCGGGGAACCGTGGCGATCCACTCGCTGCCGTCCGGCTGTGGCCCGAGCAGCTTGCGCAGGGCCGCAATCTGCACAGAGAGGTTACTTTCCTCGACAACGGCATCGGACCAAGCCGCTTCCATGAGCGCCGTCTTGCTCAGCACTTGCGTCGGTGCCTCCAGCAAGGCTTGAAGCAACGACAAGCCTTTTTGGCCGAGCGCAACCGGCCGGCCCTCGCGGACAAGCGCCCCGCGCAGCACGTCGAGCACGAACGGGCCGAACGCTAAGCGTCGCGGTGCCGCGACATTCCGCTTGCTGGCTTCGGAAGAATTCGGAACTTTTCGCCTCCCCCTTTAGGACTCCGGCCGGACGTGCGGTCATCTTGGCCGTTCTTCGCACAGACTAACACAAAGGGAGGTCGAAATGACGATGTTGAAGCAAGCGTCCGGAGCGGACAGCGTCACGCCCAGCGACAGAAAAGCTGTAATCGTCGGGGGTGGCGAGGCTTATCGAGCCGAACAAACAGGGGTCGGACTATCTGCCGGGAATAAGTGCTGAGACCGTCGGCGCGAAGGCGCTTTGGCTGGGCGTGGTCACGATGCCTCCGGGGAAACGGACCAAGGTCCACGTCCACGCACGTCACGAAACAGCATTTTATATGCTGAGCGGAGACGAGCTGGAGATGTGGAGTGGAGACGAACTGCAATTTCGGGACCTCGTGCATCCCGGCGACTATCTCTATATTCCGGCCAACGTGCTCCACGTTGCTGTCAATAGGGCAAGCAAGCCGGCCATCTTTATCGGCGCCCGCAACGAACCGACCGCACAGGAAAGCGTTGTCCTGTTCCCGGAGATGGACGGGAGAATACCGTAGAAGGCGGCCTAACAAGAACGTTTCGCGCGAGTCGGTTTCAGGCGTCTGGGCGACGTGCCGGGTGTCAGGATTTTCTAGATGGAAACGACGAGTGGCGTACTCAGCCGGTCCAGTTACCCGGCGAACTGCCGGGCGAGGATCAGCACGGCGGCGCCGGCCAAAAACATCGCCATAAGCCCGCCGCGCAGCGAGACCAGTCCGGCGACGGTCAATGTCGCCCATTCGGCGGGTCCGGCGCCAAGCGCCGCTGGCGCCACCAGCGTCGTCAGCACCGCCGCCGGCACAGCGTTCAGCCCGGCTTCGACGCGCGGGTGGATGTTTTCGAAGCGCGAGATCACCAGATGCCCGCCGATGCGGGTCAGATAAGTGGCGATCGCACCGGCGATGATGATCCACAAGGTTGTGCTCATGGCTGCGTCTCCACACCGCTGTGATGCGGCGGCAGGATGACCGCGAGCAGCACGCCGGCCACGGCGCCAATGGAGACGTGCCAGGGCGAGCCCACTGTCTTGTAGGCGATGATGGAGGCAGCGGCACTTGCGACAACCACCGGCAGCCACAGTGGCCGTTTGCGAAAGCTCATGACCAATCCAAGAAAATAGATCGGCAGCAGGAAATCGATACCCAGCGCATGCGTATCGGGAATGAGCGTGCCGAACATCGCGCCGAGCGCGCTTTCAGTTACCCAGAACACATAGACCGGCAGACCAAGCCCCATGTACCAGGCGAAGCCGACCGTCTCGCCGGCCTCCGCCTTACGCTCGGCCACCGCGAACTGCGGATCGGTCAGGATGAAATAGCCGACTGCCTGCTGCACCAGCGGCCAGTGCGCGATGCGGCGGCCGATACCCGCCGAGTAGAGCACATGGCGGAAATTCACGGCGAAGATCGACAGCACGATCAGCCATGGCGCGACATGCTGCCCGAACAATTCGATGCCGACCATCTGGCTGGCGCCGCCGAAGACCATGGCGCTCATCAGGAAGGCTTCGAGCACCGAAAAACCGTTGTCGACGGCGATAGCGCCAAACAGCAACGCAAACGGCGCGGACGCCACCACGACGGGCATCGAGAGCCGCACGCCTTGCCAAAAATCGCTTTTCGCGCCGTTTTCGGAGATTGCTTCCGCCGACATCGACCACTCCCTCGGGAATGGTCGTATGTAGGGAGCGCCGCCTGCCTTGTCACACCAATTCGCTTGAGCCAAACGATCAGCGGAAATGATCGCGCAGCCATTTTGCACGTTCACGCCTGCATCATCGGTCCGGAGCTTAGTCCACCGGAACTTGGCCTTCGATCGCCCTGCCCCAGTCGAGCAGCGGCTTGGCCCGCATGGTGAAATCGACGAGCTCGTCGACCAATACCGCACTGTGGATTCCCGCAGGGTCGATCGCGTGCCGGACGACGAAATGCCGATTGCGGATGGCCGCCGTGAGATCGGCCTCCGTGACATGCTCAAAGCCGCGTGGCGCTCGCTTCATGCAGCCTTCCGCATCAAGTTCGAGACGGTTCTGCTTCAGCGCCTTGATCAGCGCCCGGAATTCGTCCGGCCGCGTCGCGATGGCGTTGCGCATCGCCAGCAACAGCTCCGGACCCGGCTGCCACCAGGCAACGCCTGCAAAGCAGCGCTCAAGCCCGATATGGACGAAGAACACACCTTGTTCCATCTTGGTGCCGTCAGGCGAAAGGATTGCGGACAGATGCCGGTTGTACGGTCGTTTGTCCTTGGCGAAACGCACGTCGCGATTGATCCGGAACAGTGACTTCTTGCGATCGCCGCGCAAACCCAGCCCTATCGCCGCGAACCGCTCGGAGAGCGTTTCGACCAGATCGCCGAAGGGGTCGCGCAGCTCGCTTTCGAAGAGGTCGCGGTTTTCCAGAAACCACTCCCGGCTCTGATGAAAATCGAGCGCCTTGAGGAAGGGAATGGCCTTTTGGCCGAAACCGTTAAATGCCACCGTCACGCCTTGCCGATCCGCGCCAACCACGCATCCTCGTCGATCACTTCGATGCTGAGCTCGGTGGCGAGCTTGAGCTTGGAGCCCGCACCTGGTCCGGCAACAACGAGATCGGTCTTCCTCGACACCGAGCCGGCGACCTTGGCGCCGAGCTTTTCGGCCATCGCCTTGGCCTCGTCGCGCGACATTTTCTCCAGCGCACCGGTGAAGACCACGGTTTTGCCGGAGACCGGCGACGACACGCCACCGACCGGCTCCTCGTCGAGCACTGTTACTTGCTCCAGCAATGCATCGAGCGCCTGCCGGTTATGGTCTTCAGCGAAGAAATCGACCACTGCCTCGGCAACGATCGAGCCGATGCCGTTGATGCCGTTCAACTCCTGCCAGGCAGCGTTGCCAGGGTCGCCCTTGCCGGCCGGCATGACGGCGTTTTGCCCGGCTTCGCGGAAAGCGGCAAAGGAAAGGAAATGGCGGGCCAGCCGCTTGGCGTTGGTCTCGCCGATGTGGCGGATGCCGAGCGCATAGAGGAAGCGCGAGAACTCGACTTGCCGCCGATCGTCAATTGCTGCGAACAGCTTGCGTACCGAGGTCGCGCCGAAACCGTCGACATTCTCGAGCTTGGTCACCGATGCTGCCTGCCGTGCCTTCAGCGTGAAGATGTCGGCCGGCGAATAGATGCGTAGTGACGGATCCTCGGCATGGAAGAAGAACTCAATCTGCTTCTCACCGAGCCCCTCAATATCAAAAGCACCTCGAGACACGAAATGACGCAGTCGCTCGACTGCTTGCGCCGGGCAGATCAATCCGCCGGTGCAGCGCCTGACTGCTTCACCTTCCTCGCGCACGGCGTGGCTGCCGCAGGCCGGGCAAAGCTCTGGGAATGCATATGGCACACTGTCGGGCGGCCGCTTTTCCATGATCACGTCGATGACCTGGGGGATGACGTCGCCGGCACGCTGGATGCTCACAGTGTCGCCGATGCGAATGTCACGGCCTTCGCGGATCGGCTGGCCGTTATTGCCAATGCCCTTGATGTAGTCCTCATTGTGCAGCGTCGCGTTGGTCACCACGACACCGCCGACCGTCACCGGAACCAGCCGCGCCACCGGTGTCAGCGCGCCGGTGCGGCCGACCTGGATGTCGATGCCGGTCAGGATCGTCGTCGCTTTCTCGGCCGGGAATTTGTGCGCGATCGCCCAGCGTGGCGAGCGTGACACGAAGCCCAGCCGCTGCTGCAGCTCGAGGCTGTTCACCTTGTAGACGACGCCGTCGATGTCGTAGCCGAGCGTCGCCCGGTTGGATTCGATCAGCCGATATTGTTCGAGCAGCCCTTCGACGCTGTCGAACAGCTTCATCAGCGGATTGACCCGGAAGCCGAAGCGCTCGAATGCAGTCACCATCCCCCTCTGGGTGTCGGCAGGCATGGCGCTCACCGCGCCCCAGGCATAGGCGAAAAACCGCAGCGGCCGGCTGGCGGTGATCGAGGTGTCGAGCTGGCGCAAGGAGCCTGCCGCCGAATTGCGCGGATTGGCAAAAACCTGTTTTCCGGCCTCGGCATTGCGGCGATTGAGTTCGGCGAAATCAGTGAGGCGCATATAGACCTCGCCCCGCACCTCCAGCACATCGGGAAAGTCGCCCGAAAGCACATTGGGGATCTCGGCAATGGTGCGGGCGTTGGCCGTCACATCCTCGCCGACTTGGCCGTTGCCACGCGTTGCTGCCGTCACCAGCCGTCCGGCCTCGTAGCGCAGCGACAGCGACAGGCCGTCGATCTTCGGCTCGGCCGTCATGGCCAGCGGCGCGTCTGCGCCGAGCCGCAAGAAACGGCGGATGCGGCTGACGAAATCGATCACGTCCGCATCGGCAAAAGCGTTGTCGAGAGACAGCATCGGAATAGCATGGACGATCTTGCCGAATTTCTCGGAGACCGCGGCACCGACTTTGCGGGACGGCGAATCCTCGCGCACAAGATGGGGAAAACGCTGCTCAATTGCGAGATTGCGCCGCCGCAGCGCGTCGTAGGCGGCGTCCGAAATCGTCGGCGCGTCCTCGGCATGGTAGCGCTGGTCGTGGTCGGCGATTTCCTCCGCCAGCCGCTTCAGCTCGCTTGCTGCCTCGCTTTCGTCAAGCGCATCGACAGGTTTTTCGGACATGCACTGCTCCTCGACGCTGACCCCGAAGCTCGGAACGATCTTCAGAAAGGATCACGCGCAAACATCAAATTGCTACAGCGTCCTTTGCGCATCCGAAAGGGCGCGCGACGCTGTAGCGGCGCGCAATACAATAGATCAGGATTTTGCCGTGAGGGAGCCAAGCCTCGAGAAAATCATTCCGGAACAGCAGCATGGAGCCGCATCCTGACTCCATCCACAACGCCAAACATGAGCTCCGCTATGCCGCGGTTGTGTTCTCTCGCAGCAGGCGCTCGGCCGCCGCGCGTGCCTCGTCGGTGATGGTCGCTCCGGCCAGCATCCGCGCGATCTCTTCCTGCCGCGCCGCCCGGTCCATCTCGGCGATACCGGTGGCGACACGGTCGGCCCCGCCGGATTTGGAGATCAGGAAATGCGTCGCCGCGCGTGCCGCCACTTGCGGCGCGTGCGTAACCGAAAGCACCTGCACGCGCTTCGACAGCCGCGCCAGCCTTTGGCCAATGGCGTCCGCCACCGCACCGCCAACGCCGGTGTCGATTTCATCGAAGACCAGGGTCGGCGCCGAGCCACGGTCGGCCAGCGCCACCTTCAGCGCCAGCAGGAACCGCGAAAGTTCGCCACCGGAGGCGACTTTCATCATCGGGCCCGGTCTTGTGCCGGGATTGGTGCGCACCCAGAACTCGACCTGATCGATGCCATCTTCCATGCGGCTCTCGGCCTCACTTTCCATCTCGACGATGAACGCGGCCCGTTCGAGCTTCAGTGCCGGCAGTTCGGCCATCACCGCCTTGGTCAATCCGACCGCCGCCGCATGGCGAAGGGACGAAAGCTGTGCTGCGGAAATGTCGTAGGTCTCGCGTGCCGCGGCGGCTTGCTTCTCCAGCCCGTGCAAGCGCTCCTCGCCGGCGTCGAGATCGGCGAGATCGGCGGCCATCGTGTCGCGCAATTGCGCCAGATCGTCGACCGCCACACTGTGCTTGCGTGAGGCGGCGCGCAGCGAAAACAGCCGCTCCTCGGCCTGTTCCAGCCGCCGCGGATCGTATTCGGCGGCGCGAAGTGCCGCTTCCACGCCCGATTGCGCCGCGTCGAGCGACAGCATCGCCTCATCGAGCGATTTGACCACGTCGTCGAGCAGGCCGGGCTCCTCGGTCACCTTGCGCTGCAGCCGCCGCAACAGACTGGCGAGTTGCGGCAAGGGCGAGGACGGGCCCGAGAGCACATCTTGTGCGTCGTGGATTTCCGAGGCGATCTTTTCCGCCCGCATCATCGAGGCGCGCAATTCGGCCAGGTCGGCTTCCTCGCCGGGCTGGGGATCGAGCTTCGTCAATTCGGCGACCGCGGCGCGCAGATAGTCGGCCTCGCGGGCCGCCGCCTCCACCTTGGCGCGATGTCGCGAAAGTTCCTGTTCGCAGGCCCGCCAGTGCCGCCATGCCTCGCCGGTCGCCCGGACAGCACCAAGATGACCGCCGAAGCTGTCCAGTAGTTCGCGATGGGCGCCGGGATCGACCAGGGCACGCTCGTCATGCTGGCCGTGGATCTCAACCAGCGCGTGACCGACGTCACGCATCAATGTCGCGCTGGAAGGCTGGTCGTTGACGAAGACGCGGGTACGGCCATCCGCCGTCTGGACGCGGCGCAGAATGATGTCGCCATCGTCCTCGATAGCATTGTCTGCAAGCAGCATGCGGGCAGGATGGTTGCGCGGCACGTCGAACACGGCGATGACCTGGCCCTGTGCTGCGCCATGCCGCACCAGCGAGGCGTCACCGCGGGCGCCAAGCGCCAGCGACAACGCGTCGAGCAGAATGGATTTTCCGGCGCCGGTTTCGCCGGTCAGCACCGAAAGACCGGACGAGAAGTCGATGTCCAGCTTCTCGATCAGAACGATGTCGCGGATCGACAGTCTGGAAAGCATGGTGACGCGCCGCTCAGGCGCCGGTGATCAGCTTCCCGGCCTTGGCGATCCACGAGCCGGCATTCTCGCGCGGCTCGAGCCCACCAGTCTGCAGGAGCTTGTAGGAATCCTTGTACCACACGCTGTCGGGATAGTTGGTGCCGAGTACAGCAGCGGCAGTCTGCGCTTCCGATGTCAGCCCCATGGCATAATAGGTTTCGGTAAGGCGCGCGAGCGCTTCTTCGACATGGCGCGTGTTGGAATAGGTTTCCACAACGACGCGGAACCGTTTGACGGCGGCGATGTATTCACGGCGCTCGAGATAGTAGCGGCCGATCTGCATCTCCTTGCCGGCGAGCTGGTCGTTGGCGAAGCGGATCTTTTCCTTGGCGTCGTCGACATATTCGGAATCGGGCCAGCGCGTCACCAGATCCTGCATCGTCTGCACGGTCTGGCGCGCTTCCTTCTGGTCCTGGGTGACATCTCTGATTTGCCGGTAGTAGCTCAGCCCGATGATGTACTGAGCATAGGCAGCGTCGTCGGTCGACGGATAGAGCGTGAGATAGCGCTTAGCCGAACCGATCGCCTCGGTATAGTTGCCCTGGCGATAGTCGGCAAAGGCGCCCATCACCATCGATTTGCGGGCGTATTCGGAATAGGGATGCTGGCGGTCGACCGCACTGAATTTGCGGCTCGCCTCCTGCAGGCGCCCGGCATTCAGATTGGCGAGGCCCTGATTGTAGAGGACGTCGGCCGGCTCGGTCTGCTCGACATAGGTCGACAGGTCGACATCCTTCTCGGACGACATGCAGGCCGACAGGAACAGCGATGGAACAACCACCGAAAGCGCCAGGAAAACAGCCCGATGCGGCGCTTTCGATTGACCAATTCGCTTGAAGAACATGATTGGATTCCGCCCTTTCGGCGTCATTTCAGTCGTCGGCAGCAGGCATAACCATAATCGCCGTGCCCGGCAACGCTATCTCCGGCCAATCGCACATTTTTGTGGCAGCCTGGCGCAGCCCGCACACTTGCGTGATTTCGCCGGCCAATGGTGCATTCATGCAACACAGGCCGGCGGCCATAAAACCCGAAAACGTTAAGAATCAGATCATCCAGGGCGCGTACACAGGCGCATAGACGGCGCTCATCTCGGCGGTACGACCGCGCTCGCGGCGTGTCGTCTCGACGATCTCGAACGCCGAACGGTCCGACAAAAGGCGGCGCAGCGCTGCCGCATTCAGCCTGTGGCCGCCGCGATAGGAACGGAAGCAGCCAATGAACCGGGCGCCGGCCAGCGCCAGATCACCCATGGCGTCCATCGTTTTGTGGCGCACGAACTCGTTGGGATAGCGCAAGCCTCCCATGTTGATCACACGGTTGTCGTCGCCGATCACCAGGGAGTTTTCCAGCGAGGAGCCGAGCGCATAGCCCGCTGCCCACAGCCGCTCGACGTCCTTCATGAAACCGAAGGTGCGGGCCCGCGCGATATCGCGCCGGAAAACGTCGGCGTTCATATCGGATGCGAAGAGCTGACGACCGATCGCAGGGCTTTCGAAATCGATCTCGATTTCGAAGCGCGTGCCGTCATAGGGCCTGAACTCCGCCCAGGAGGCACCGTTCTCGATGCGAACCGGCTTGACCACACGGATGTAGCGGCGCTTGACCGGCAGCGTACCGATGCCCGCCTGGTCGATGGCCTCCACGAACGCCATGGCGCTGCCGTCAAGGATCGGAACCTCATGGCCGTCGATCTCGATAACGAGATTGTCGATGCCGAGCCCGAAAACCGTAGCCATCAGATGTTCGACTGTGGCGATGTGCTCGCCTGCCGGATCGCCGAGCATGGTGCAGAGATCGGTTGCGCCGACCTCGGAAACGAGCGCACGGAACTCGCGGTCCTCGCTTCCATTCGAAAGCTGGAACACGACACCCGTATCAGCGTCTGCCGGCACGAAATGAACCGTAACGGGATTGCCGCTGTGAACGCCGGTGCCGGTCAGCGTCGCACGCGATCTAAGTGTCGTCTGATAGTCGTGCAAAACAAACCCCATAGCCCAAACCGCCTACGTCCGCTTCATTAGCCCAAGGGCGCGGCTCTTTGATCGGCAGGCAGGGTCACTTCCCCGAATCCCAGCAAACCGAAATTGATCGCGGCGAAGATAGTGGTCCAGCAGGAAGTCTCCAAATCACGGTTTCTTACTCTCTGTAACCGCGATCCGCAGCGGATACGGTCTCGTAACTCCCTGTTTTACAAGCGCTTTTAACATTAACAGGCAAACAATTTCTTGTCTGCCTGTTAACAACTGTTACGGACCGTTAACAGGTCAGTTGGCCTGGCGGCGCAGGAATGCCGGAATCTCCAGCTGATCGTCCTCCTGGACAGTCCTGCTCTGCGGCGTCAGCCGGCCCTGGTCGTCCAACTGGCCGCGGCGTGGCGCGTAAAGCTGCGGATCCTGGCTGGCAAGGCGGCGCACTTCGGGTGCCGCCTGGCGCAGTTTCGGCTCGCGCGGCTGCGCCGGCTGCAGCCGTGCAGGCTCCTCTTCGCGGCGGGTAAGGCCGTTCGTCAGGCGCTTGAGCAGTCCCATCGGTCCGCTGCTCTCGTGGTCGGCCGGACGGCTTTTGGCTTCCACTTCGGCTTTCACCACCGGCGGAAAGTCCTCGACGCGCGGCATGCGCTGTGGCGCTGCGGCTGCCGGCTGAAGCATTTCACGCTGCGGCGCGGGCTGCATCGCTTGCTGAACCATTGGCTGCGCCATCGGCTGCGGCTGGGCCGGCGGCGCCTGGAAGATCTTGCTCTGCGGGCGGAAATCTTCCGCATGGGCAGCCGGCGCGGGACGCGCCATCGCCGCGGCATTCGCCTCGGCAAGCTGGATCGCCTCGGCTACAGGATCGACGGCGCGTGGCTCGTAGCCTCCCTGCTGGACAGGCGCCGGACGGCTTTCCGTGACCGGAGCGGCCGGGCGGCTGACCGGCTTTGGCGGAGCCGTGCGGATGGCGATCGGCGCGGCGGCGATTTCAGCCGCCGATTTGTCGATGCCGGTAGCAACCACCGAAACGCGGATGACGCCTTCGAGATCCTCGTCGAACGTCGCACCCAGAATGATGTTGGCTTCCTGGTCGACCTCCTGGCGAATGCGGGTCGCCGCCTCGTCCACTTCGAACAGGGTCAGGTCGCGGCCGCCGGTGATCGAGATCAGCAGGCCCTTGGCGCCCTTCATCGAGGTCTCGTCGAGCAGCGGGTTGGCAATCGCGGCTTCAGCGGCAGCCATTGCGCGGCCCTCGCCGGAAGCCTCACCCGTCCCCATCATCGCCTTGCCCATCTCGCGCATGACCGAGCGGACGTCGGCGAAGTCGAGGTTGATCAGCCCTTCCTTGACCATCAGGTCGGTGATGCAGGCGACGCCGGAATAGAGCACCTGGTCGGCCATGGCGAAAGCATCGGCGAAGGTCGTCTTGTCATTGGCCAGCCGGAACAGGTTCTGGTTGGGGATGACGATGAGGGTGTCGACGCATTTCTGCAATTCCTCGATGCCCAGATCCGCCGTCTTCATGCGGCGCTGGCCTTCGAAATGGAATGGCTTGGTTACGACGCCGACGGTGAGAATCCCCTTCTCACGCGCAGCACGTGCAACGACCGGCGCGGCCCCCGTGCCGGTGCCGCCGCCCATGCCGGCAGTGACGAAGCACATATGGGTATTGGAGAGGTGGTCGACGATCTCGTCGATGCATTCCTCCGCCGCCGCGCGCCCGACTTCCGGTTGCGATCCCGCACCCAGGCCCTCGGTGACATGCGCGCCGAGTTGGATCAGGCGGTCCGACTTGGACATGGTCAGCGCCTGCGCGTCGGTATTGGCGACCACGAACTCGACGCCGCGCAAGCCGGCGGTGATCATGTTGTTGACGGCATTGCCGCCGCCGCCGCCGACACCGAACACGGTGATACGCGGCTTGAGCTCGGTGATATCCGGCTTCTGCAGATTGATGGTCATTGTCTCCGTCCTTTGCCTTTCCCGCCGCTTCGCCGCTGCGGCCGCCTATGGGGCTGTCCCCGTCAATTTAAAAACTGTCTCTCAACCACTGACTCATTCGATGCAGTTTTCCGCCCGTTCCGGTCATCCTGAGACCAGAAATTCCTTTCGCCGGATGGCTCTCGAAGTTCGCCATTTGCGGATAGATCAGAAGCCCGACCGGCGTCGAGAAAGCCGGTCCCTTGGCCGCCTCGGGCAGGCCCGCCACGCCGAGCGGACGGCCGATGCGCACATTGCGTCCGAGAATACGGCGTGCCGCCTCCGGCAGGCCGGAAAGCTGGCTGGCGCCGCCGGTCAGCACGACGCGCTTGCCGACGGCGTTGCCGTAGCCGGACCTGTTCAGCCGGTCACGCAACAGTTCGAGCGTCTCGTCGATGCGCGCCCGGATGATGCGTGTCATCACCGAACGCGGTATCTGCAGCGGCATCTCGCCATCCTCGCCGATCGGCTGTATCGAGACCAGATCGCGGTCGTCCGCACTGCCGGGCAGCGCCGAGCCATGCATCACTTTCAGCCTCTCGGCGGCGTCGAGCGAGGTCGACAGGCCCTTGGCCATGTCCAGCGTGACGTGATTGCCGCCGATGGCGATGGCGTCGCCATGGACGAACTTGCCTTCCGAAAACACCGAGATCGTCGTGGTGCCGCCACCCATGTCGATGCAGGCCGCGCCCATTTCGAGTTCGTCGTCGACCAGTGCGGCAAGTCCGCTGGCATAGGGCGTCGCCACCATGCGCTCGACCGAGAGGTGTGAACGGTTGATGCAAAGCTCCAGATTGCGCAAGGGTGCCGCATCACCCGTGAGCACATGCATGTCGACGCCAAGCTGGTCGCCGACCATGCCGCGCGGATCACGCACGCCGCGCTCGGCGTCCAGCGAAAATCCGACGGGAAGCGAATGGATCACCTCGCGCTCGGCTCGCAGCGCCTGCTTGGCGCCGGCGGCAAGCACACGCTTGATGTCGGCCTCGTCGGCCTCATGGCCGCCGAGGTTGATGGTTGCCGAGAAGCTTTCACTCTTCAGCCGGCCGGCCGTCATGTTGACGATCAGAGAATCGACGGTCAGCCCGGCCATGCGCTCGGCGGCATCGACGGCAAGGCGGATGGCGTGCTCGGCCCTGTCGAGATCGATGACGACACCCGATTTCACGCCTTGCGATTTCTGGTGGCCGATGCCGATCACCTGGATGCGATGCGAGCGCCCGCGCAGCAGCATGCCGTCCTCGCGCGGCTTGAGCTTGGCCACCACGCAGCAGACCTTGCTCGAACCGACATCCAGCACCGTCATGATGCCGGACCGGCGCGACGAGGCATCGCTGTTGCCGCCAAGCCAGCTCATATCTTCGTCTCCGGCTTGCGCTTCGGCATTTTCGGCTTTTCATTGAGCGCGGCCTGACGCTGCGTCGCCGCCTCGGGCGTCAACTGGACGACGAGGCGATCGGAAAGCCGCATGTCGACGGCGGCGATATCGCGCGTCAGCAGCCCGTTCTCTCGGTCCATCCTGACCAGATCGGCGATCGCCTGGTCCTCGCCATCCTCGGGAAGCTTGACCGTGATGCCGTTTTCCAGCTTCAGGTCCCAACGCCGTTCGCCGATGCGGATGTAGCCTTTGATCCGTGCAGCAAGCTCTGGATATTTCTTGATCCTGGCCAGGAAATCCGGCGCCTTGGCCGGTGCGCCGGTGCCCACAATCAGCGGCAGCAGCGACTGCTTGCCGCCGGAGAATGGCGCGATCACGACGCCGGACTGCTCGATGACGGAAAGCTCGCTGCCCTGCTGCCAGAGCGCAAAAGGCTCACGCTCCTCGATGCGCACCTCAAGCGTGTGCGGATAGACCTTGCGCACCCCGGCAACCTCGACCCAGGGCAGCGTGGCGATGCGGCCCCGCGCGGCTTCGGCATCGAAGCCGATCAGCGACGTCCAGCCATCGAGCTGCATCCTGTCGAGAATATCGATCTCGGAGGTTGAGCGGTTGCCGACGACCTTGATCTGGTCGACGGCAAAGCCGGTGCGGGCGGTGATGCCCTGGACGATGCCGTCGACATGTCCGCCGAGGTAGGCGCCATAGGCACTGCCCGATACGAGCAGCGCCGCCGACAGCATGGCTGCGGAAAACGGCGGCACCTCGAAATCGCCCTCGCCCAGGCGCGCCAGCACGCGCGCCGGCCGGCGAAGCAGACGCGGCAGCACGAAATGGTCGAACGACAACGACACGCCGAACAGCTTCGGCCCGGCCGCGCCCTTTCCCTTGCCCTGTCCCCACTTCAACGCAGACACGAAGCGTCCTCCACCATCCAACTCAACAAATCGCCGAACGAGTGTCCCGCCTGCGCGGCGATTTCAGGCACCAAGGATGTCGGCGTCATGCCCGGCTGAGTGTTGATCTCGAGCCAGACAATTTCGCCGTTCTCGGAGTGTCGATCATCATAACGGAAGTCCGACCGGGAAACGCCCCGGCAACCGATAGCTTGGTGAGCCTTGAGCGTCAGTGTCTGTATTTTTTGGTAAATATTCGGTGAAATTTTTGCAGGGCATTCGTGTTTTGATCCGCCCGCAACGTATTTTGAATCATAGTCGTAGAAGGAATGGCCGGTCGGGATGATTTCGCAGACGCCGAGCGCCACGTCGCCCATTACCGCGCAGGTCAATTCCCGCCCGTGCACATAGCGCTCCACCATGACGGTATCGCCATACTTCCAGTCGGACGAACCGATGACCTGCGGCGGATGCGACTGACCTTCGTGCACAATGACGACGCCGAAGCTCGACCCCTCATTGACCGGCTTGACGACATAGGGCGGCTTTATCGGGTGCTTGTTCTGGATGGCGAAGCGATTGACCACCTTCGATTCGGCAACCGGGATGCCGACAGTCTTGGCGATCTTCTTGGCTTGTTCCTTGTTCATGGCAAGCGCCGAGCCGAGCACGCCGGAATGGGTGTAGGGGATGGCAAGATATTCGAGGATGCCCTGGATGGTGCCGTCCTCGCCGAAAGGGCCATGCAGCGCATTGAAGGCAACATCCGGCTTGATCTCAGCCAGCACCGATCCAACATCGCGCGAGACGTCGACGCGAGTGACCTGGTAACCTTCCTTCTCGAGCGCATCAGCACAGGCTTTCCCCGAAGACAAAGACACGGGCCGCTCGGACGAGAATCCACCCAGAAGGACGGCCACGTGCTTGCTTTTCATTTCCCGTCATTCCCTCTCACGGCGGGCCCTTTCACGGCGGGTCTGCATCTCACATGCCCGAAAAGGGCCACACACTCAAACGCTCGGAGCAGTCCCTGCTCTCATGATTTCCGCAACATTGAGTCCTCGAGTCTCCCGGCAGGTTGCCCCTGACGAAAAAACGCTGGTGACGCGTCGAAACGACTCAAATCAGGAAACGCTTCAGGCCAGAGAATCAGAGAGTTGAATCGCTGGCAAGTGCTTACAATTCCGAGAGATTCACTTTCGGCAAAAAGGGCAGCGAAAACTGTGTTGTGAGTCTTTAGAGCAACTGTCCGAGGAATTCCTGGACCTCGTGCCCCGGCCGGAAATTGCCGATGCGCTTGATTTCCCAATGCAGCCGGATGCCCGACTTTTCAAGCACACGCGCGCGCACCGTCTCGCCGAGATATTCAAGGTCGTAGCCGGTCGCGGTTCCCGTGTTGATCATGAAGTTGCAATGCATCGGCGACATCTGCGCGCCGCCGATCATCAGCCCCCGGCAGCCCGCCCTGTCGATCTCGTTCCAGGCCGAGGTGCCCTCCGGATTCTTGAAGGTCGAGCCGCCGGTCTTTTCGCGGATCGGCTGCACGGTCTCGCGATGGTGCTGGACGGCGTCCATTGCCGCCTTGATCGCGGCCTTGTCTGCCAAAACCCCTTCAAGGACAGCTGATGTGAAGATCAGCCCGGCAGGGGCTGCCGAATGGCGATAGGCGTAGCCCATATCGGCGTTGCTCAGCGTATGCACATTGCCCTTACGATCGAGCGACCGCACCTCGACGACGCGCGCGCGCGTCTCGACGCCATTGGCGCCGGCGTTCATCCTCAGCGCACCGCCGATGGCACCCGGAATGCCATGGTAAAATTCAAAGCCGCCTATACCAGCCTGATAGGCGACAGCGGCAAGGCGCTTGTCGGGCGTGGCGGCGCCCGCCTTGATCGCGGTCGGCGCAATCACTTCGGCTTCGCCAAAGCCCTTGGCCGAAAGCCGGATGACGAATCCAGTAATGCCACCGTCGCGGACAAGCAGGTTCGAGCCGACGCCGACGATGGTCAGCGGTATCTCTTCGGGTACCGCTCTCAGGAACGCGGCGAGATCGTCCTCGTCAGCCGGCTGGAACAGCGCGTCGGCCAGTCCGCCGGCGCGGAACCAGGTGATCTTGTCCATCTCGGCATTGGCCGTGATGCGGCCGCGCAGGCCGGCAAGCCGGCCGCCAAGCTTGTCGATCAATGCCTGACCGCGCATCATGAGGCGGTACCGCCGAGTTCCTTGGGCAGCGCGTAGGCCCATTGCGTGATGTTGCCGGCACCAAGAAAGACGATGAAATCGCCTGGTTTCGCCAGATCGCGGATAACCGGCGCAATCGCCGCGGGGCCTTCGATGTAGCGCGCGTCGCGATGGCCGCCGGAGCGGATGCGCGACACCAATGCCTCGGACGTTACCCCGTCGATCGGCTCTTCGCCTGCCGCATAGACCGGCGCCACCATCACCGTGTCGGCGTCGTTGAAGCAGACGGAAAACTCGCCGAACAGATCATGCAGCCGGGTGAAGCGGTGCGGCTGGGCAATGGCGATGACGCGGCCCTTGGTGGCATCGCGCGCCGCCCTCAGAACCGCCGTGATCTCGACCGGATGGTGGCCGTAATCGTCGAATACATCGACGCCGTTCCACGAACCGGTACGGGTGAAGCGCCGCTTGACGCCGGCGAAGGACGACAGGCCCTTCCTGATCGCCTCGGCCGAAAGACCGAGCTCATGCGCCACCGCGATCGCCGCGGTCGCGTTGGAGACGTTGTGACGGCCGGGCATCGGCAGGCGCAGGCCTGATATGGTCGACTGGCCGCGGCTCTTGCGGTCGCGGATTACCACGTCGAATTCCGAGATCGGACCGTCCATGCGGTGATTGGTGAAACGCACGTCGGCCTGCGCGTTCTCGCCATAAGTGATGACGCGACGGTCCTCGATGCGGCTGACCAGCGCCTGCACTTCCGGATGGTCGGTGCACATGACGCCGAAGCCGTAGAACGGGACGTTCTCGACGAACTGGCGAAAGGCCTCGCGTACCTTGTCGAAGGAGCCGTAATGATCGAGATGCTCGGGATCGATGTTGGTGACGACGGCAATCTCGGCCGGCAGCTTCAGGAAGGTGCCGTCGCTCTCATCAGCTTCGACCACCATCCATTCGCCGTCGCCCATGCGGGCGTTGGTGCCGTAGGCATTGATGATGCCGCCATTGATCACGGTCGGATCGAGCCCGCCGGCTTCGAGCAGCGTCGCCACCATCGAGGTCGTCGTCGTCTTGCCATGCGTGCCGCCGATGGCCACCGCCTGCCGGAAGCGCATCAGTTCGGCCAGCATCTCGGCACGACGGACGACGGGAAGCAGTTTCTCGCGCGCCGCCTTCAGCTCCGGATTGGATTTCTTGATCGCCGTCGAGACGACAACCACCTCGGCATCGCCGATATTGTCGGCATGATGACCGACAAAGCACTCGATGCCCTTGTCGCGCAGCCGCTGCACATTGGCGCTGTCGGCCTGGTCGGACCCTTGCACCTTATAGCCGAGATTGTGCAGCACCTCGGCGATGCCGCTCATGCCGATACCGCCGATGCCGATGAAATGCACGAGGCCGATCGTCTGCGGCATCTTCATGCGTGCGTCTCCTTCCTGAATTCCGATACGCTTTTCTTCGACGCAATAGCCTCTGTCAGATCGGCGAGCAACCGTGCCGCGTCCGGTTTTCCGGCCGATTTCGCCGCCGCTGCCATTGTGGTCAGCCGCTTCGTATTGTCCATCAACGCGCCGACGAGCGCAGCGATGCGCTCGGGCGAGAGCGAGAATTGCGGATGCACTTCGGCGCCACCTGCCGCCGCCAATGCCGCGGCATTGGCCGCCTGGTCGTGGTCGAGCGCGTGTGGATAGGGCACCAGCAGCGCCGGCCGGCCGATCACCGCGATTTCAGATACGGTCGATGCGCCGGACCGGGACATAACCAGATGCGCCGCAGCCATGCGCGCCGCCATGTCGGTGAAGAAGGGCGATACCTCAGCCTCGACGCCAAGGGCGGCATAGGCCGCCTTCACCCGCTCGACATCGTCAGCGCGGGCCTGCTGGGTGATCAACAGGCGCTTGCGTTGTGCGTCGGAAAGCTGCGCTACCGCCGCCGGCAAGGCATCGGAAAAGAACTGTGCGCCCTGGCTGCCGCCGAACACCAGGAACCGGAACGGCTGGTTCCCAATCGACACCGCATAGGGCGTCTTTGCTGCCTCAAGCACTTGCGGCCTGACCGGGTTGCCTGTCGTCACCGTCTTGGCGCCTGCAGCGCTTGAATCTTCCGGCAAGAACCCACCGGCGATGGCATCGACACGGCCGGCGAGCGCCCGGTTGGCGCGCCCCATCACCGCGTTCTGCTCGTGGATCAGCGTCGGCACGTTGCGACGCGTCGCCGCATAGAGCGGCGGCAGCGTCGGATAGCCGCCGAAACCGACCACGACGGCTGGCTTGATCCGGCCGACGACGGCAGATGCCTGCCGCACGCCACCCCAGATTTTCCAGAAGGCGGCGAGCACGGCGAAGGGATTTTTCGAGCCGATGGTCGCCGACTGGATCGAATGGATGCCTGCGGCCGGAAACTGGCCGGCAAAACGTTCGGCCCGATCATCGGTGGCGAGATGCACCGTCCAGCCGCGCCTGATCAGCTCATGCGCCAGCGCCTCGGCCGGGAAGAGGTGCCCGCCCGTGCCGCCGGCCGCCAGAAGGATCGAGCCCTTCGACATTTCACTCCGCCGGCATGGCGCGCTGCGATGGTGCAAAGCCCAACTGCTTGCGCTTTTCCGGCCGCTTGCGCGTCAGCGCCAGCACCATGCCCATCGAGATTGCGATGGCGATCTGCGAGGAGCCACCATAGGAGATGAACGGCAAGGTCATGCCCTTGGCCGGCATCAGCTGCAGATTGACGGCCATGTTGATGACCGACTGCAGACCGAAGACCGTGACCAGGCCGCCAACCGCATAGCGTGTGAAATCGTCCTGCTCCTTGAGCGCGGTGCTGAGGCCGCGCAGCACGATGAAGGCGAAGATGGTCATGATGAAGAAGCACATGATCAGTCCGAACTCCTCGCCGGCCACTGAGAAGACGAAATCGGCATGGCTGTCGGGTATGACCCGCTTGACGGTGCCCTCGCCCGGTCCGACGCCGAACCAGCCGCCGTTGATCAGCGCATCGCGGCCCATGTCGACCTGGAACGTATCGCCCTCGCCGGTCATGAAGCGATCGATGCGGCCGGCGACATGCGGGAACACCGTATAGGCGGCGAACACGCCGCCGATGCCGGCAGCGCCCAGCGCGATGATCCACAGCCATGGCAGTCCGGCCATGAAGAACATCACCCCCCAGGTGCCGAGCACCAGCATTGTCTGGCCGAAATCAGGCTGCGCCACCAGCAGCGAAATGACGAGGGCCAGAAGCAGCATGGCGAACAGATTGCCTGGAATATCGGGCTGGCGCTTGTGTTCGGCAAACAGCCAGGCGCAGATGACGACGAAGGCCGGCTTCAGGAATTCCGACGGCTGGATCGACACGCCGGCGAGCGACACCCAGCGCCGCGCGCCCTTCACCTCGACGCCTATATAGAGCACCGCCACCATCAGCACCAGCATGATGCACAGCATCGCCAGGGCCATGCGTCTGATCTGCCGCGATTCCAGGAAGGAGACGGCCAGCATCACGCCAAGTGCAGGAATGGTGAAGATGATCTGCCGTGTGGCGAAGTGGAAACTGTCCAGGCCGATGCGCTGGGCCACCGCCGGGCTTGCCGCGAAGGACAGTACGATGCCGAGTCCCATCAGCGACAGGAACGCAGCCAGGAACCATCGATCGATCGTCCACCACCACGTGGCAACCGGGCTTTTGTCGAGACGGCTTTGCATTATCGTGCCCCTCCGATGAGCTTCACGCCATCAACACTGCTCGCAGCTTGCCTGAAGGCTTCGCCGCGCACTTCGAAATTCTTGAACTGGTCGAAACTGGCGCAGGCCGGTGAAAGCAGCACCACCACCTCGCCGTTGTGATCATCCCTGGCCGCGTCGCTTGCGGCATGCTCGACTGCTGCGGCCAGCGTACCGGAGATCTCGTAAGGGACCGCCTCGCCGAGCGTCGCCGAGAAGACTGGTGCGGCCTCACCGATCAGATAGGCCTTGGCGATGCGCGGAAAGAGGCCGCGTAACGGCTCGATACCACCCTCTTTCGGCAACCCGCCGGCGATCCAGTAAATGCGCGGAAAGCTGGACAATGCGGGCGCTGCCGCATCGGCATTGGTCGCCTTGGAATCGTTGATGAACAGCACATGGCCCCTGCGGCCGACCTGCTCCATACGGTGCGCCAGCCCGGGAAAGCTTTCCAGCCCCGATTGGATCTCGCCCAGCTCGAGCCCGACCTTGAGGCAGGCGGCGATCGCGGCCAACGCATTCTGCGCATTGTGCTGGCCGCGCAGCGAGCCGATGCCTTCGAGAAAGGCAACGCGGCTGTAACGGCCATGCACCGCCTCCATCAGATTGGTGCCGTCGGCGAAATAGCCGTCGGTCAATGGCAGGCGCTTGGAAATGCGGATGACGTGCCGGCCTGCCCGTTCCAGCCGGTCGGCGAGTTGGGCGCACCAGGAATCGTCGACACCGACGATTGCCGTCTCGCTGCCGGCCGCCAGCCGCTCCTTGATCGCGGCGTAGTGCTGCATCGTGCCATGACGGTCGAGATGATCGGGCGTCAGGTTGAGCAGGACGCCGGCGGTCGGATTGATCGAGGGCGCCAGGTCTATCTGGTAGGACGAGCATTCCACGACGTAGTGCCGCCCGGGTTCCGGCGGATCGAGCGTCATCACCGCGCGGCCGATATTGCCGCCCATCTGCGTGTCGCGTCCGGCCGATTTCAGGATATGCGCCGTCAGCGCCGTCGTCGTCGATTTGCCGTTGGTGCCGGTGATGGCGATGAAGGGTGCTGCCGGCGCCAGCAAGGTCCGCTGCCGGCAGAACAGCTCGATGTCGCCGATGATCTCGACGCCTGAAGCGCGCGCCAGCTCCACTGTCCAGTGCGGCTTCGGATGCGTCAGCGGCACGCCGGGCGACAGCACGAAGGCCGAGAACTTCGCCCAGTCTGCGCCGCGCAGATCGCCGGTCGCGATACCGACGGCCGCGGCATTGGCGACACTGCCGGGGTTGTCGTCCCAGGCGAGCACGTCCGCCCCGCCCTCGATCAACGCGCGCGCAGTGGCGATCCCCGAGCCGCCGAGCCCGAAGAGCGAAACGCGCTTGCCTGCGAAAGATGCGGCGGGGATCAAGCGACCTCCTATCGGAGCTTGAGGGTCGACAGGCCGACCAGCGCCAGGATGACGGCGATGATCCAGAAGCGGATCACCACCTGGCTTTCGGTCCAGCCGAGCTTCTCGAAATGATGGTGGATCGGCGCCATCAGGAACACCCGCTTGCCGGTCATCTTGAAGTAGCCGACCTGGATGATGACCGACAGGATCTCGACGACGAACAGGCCGCCGACGATGACCAGCACGATCTCGTGCTTGGTGGCAACCGCGACCGTGCCGATCAGGCCGCCCAAGGCCAGCGAGCCGGTATCGCCCATGAAGATCGCCGCCGGCGGTGCGTTGAACCACAGAAAGCCGAGGCCGGCGCCGATCACCGCGCCGAGGACCACCGCCAATTCGCCGGTGCCCGGCACGAAATGGATCTGCAGATATTCGGCGAACACCGCATTGCCGGACAGGTAGGCGATGACGCCGAAGGACGCCGCCGCGATCATGATCGGCACGATCGCCAGCCCGTCGAGACCATCGGTCAGGTTCACCGCATTGCCGGCGCCGACGATGACGAAGCACGAGAACGGGATGAAGAACCAGCCGAGATTGACGAGGAACTCCTTGGCGAAAGGGAAGGTTAGCGACGACGAGAACGGCGCCTGGCCATTGTGCATGATCACCCAGGCGGCGATGCCGGAGATGACGAATTCAAGCGCCAGCCGCGCCTTGCCGGAAAAGCCGAGATGCGATTGCTTCGTCACCTTGAGATAATCGTCGTAGAGGCCGATCGAGCCGAAACCCAGGGTCACCAGCAGCACCACCCAGACATAGATGCTGGACAGGTTTGCCCACAAAAGCGACGAGCCGATGATGCCGCACAGGATCATCAGCCCGCCCATTGTCGGCGTGCCGGCTTTCTTGAAATGCGTCTGCGGGCCATCGGCGCGGATCGGCTGGCCCTTGCCTTGCCGCAGCCTCAGCGAATTGATGATAGCCGGTCCGAAGATGAAGACGATCAGCGCCGCGGTGATCAGCGCGCCGCCGGTACGGAAGGTTATGTAGCGAAAGACGTTGAAGACCGAGATCTTGTCCGCGAATTCGACGAGCAGTGTGAACATGCGATCGGCCCCCGGACCCGGCTCTAGGTCTGTTTGGCGGTTGTGGCTACAGCCGGAAATTTGCTGAGCAGTGCGTCGACCAACTTGGAAAACCCGATGCCTTTCGACGATTTGATCATCACCACGTCGCCGGGCTTCAGCGCCGACAGAAGCACCAGTTTCAGATCCTCTGCGCCGGCGCGATACTCCACCTCGATCTCATCAGGCAAGATATCGGCCAGCGCCCGCATTTCCGGGCCGGCGAGAAAGACCGTGCGCGTGTCTGTGCCGACGATGGGATCGGCAAGGGCTGCATGCAGCTTCGCCGAATGGTCGCCGAGTTCGAGCATGTCGCCGAGCACCGCGATGCGCCTGCCTTCGCCCGACACCGGCGTCGCGTTGAGCAGCGCCATTGCAGCGCTCATCGACGCCGGATTGGCGTTGTAGCTCTCGTCGATCAGCGTGATCGGACCTTTCGGGTGACGCAGCACGTGGCGCTTGCCGCGTCCGCGTTCGGCCGAAAGATCGGCCAGCGCCAGCGCCACCCTGGCGATGTCGGCGCCCACCAGATGCGCAGCGCCCAGCACGGCCAGCACATTTTGCACCATGTGGCGGCCCGGCGCGCCTACCCTGGCGGTGATTTCCTGTCCGCCGATCTTGGCAGTGATGACCGAATGATCGGCATGCAGCGCACATTTGAGCAGTTTGAAGGTCGCACGGACATTCTCGCCAAACCCGTAAATGTGCTCGACACCGGCGGCTCTCGCCATCTTGTCCAGAAGCTTCCAGCGCGGATCGTCGCGATTGAGAAGAACGGCGCCGTTCGGTTCCAGCCCTTCGAAAATCTCGGCCTTGGCCTTGGCGATCTCGTCCAGATTGCGGAAGAAGCCAAGATGTGCCGCGGCGATCAGCGTGATGATGGCGACATGCGGCCGGACCATCTTGACCAGCGGCCGGATCTCGTCGGGATGGTTCATGCCGATCTCGAACACGGCATAGTCGCAATCCACCGGCATCCGCGCCAGCGTCAGCGGGACGCCCCAGTGGTTGTTGAAGGACTGGGCCGATGCGTGCACCTTGCCGACCGCGGACAGCACATGGCGCAGCGCTTCCTTGGTGGTGGTCTTGCCCGCCGAACCGGTCACAGCGATGATCTTGGCGTTCGAGCGCGCGCGGGCGGCCTGCCCGAGCTTTTCCAGTGCGGCCAGCACATCTTGCACGACGATCATCGGCGCCGTCAGCCGCCCGAGCGACGGCAGCTTGCCCTCGGCGACGATCAGCACGCCGGCGCCGGCCTTGATGGCGGCGGTCGCGAAATCGTGGCCGTCCATCGTCTCGCCCTTGATGGCGAAGAAAGCATCGCCCGGCTCGAGGCTGCGGCTGTCGATCGAGATACCGCTAATACCCTCCGGCATCAGACCGAGCGGTCGCCCGCCCATGGCGGCGACGAGATCCTCGGAGGTCCACAGAAAGCTCATGCGGCGCGCTCCTGAAGCGCGGCGCGGACTTCCTCATGGTCGGAAAAATGCAGCGTCTCGGCGCCGATGGTCTGGCCTTCCTCATGCCCCTTGCCGGCCACGATCAGCGTGTCGCCGGCATGGAGCATGGCGACTGCCTCGTGGATCGCCTTGCGCCGATCGCCAATCTCGATAGCGCCGGGGGCAGCGGCAAGGATCGCGGCACGGATCGTTTCAGGCACTTCCGAACGCGGATTGTCATCGGTGACGATAACGACATCGGCGAGCCGCGTGGCGATTTCACCCATGATCGGACGCTTGCCGCGGTCGCGGTCGCCGCCACAGCCGAACACGATGATGACGCGGCCGGTGGTAAACGGCCGCACCGACGCCAGCACGTTTTCCAGCGCGTCCGGCTTGTGCGCATAATCGACATAGACCGGCGCACCATGGGATGTTGTCCCAACGAGGTCGAGCCGACCCGGCGCGCCCTTCAATTTCGCCAATGCCATCAGGGCTTTGGCGGCAGGCGTTCCAGTGGAGATGGCGAGGCCCGCCGAAACCAGGGCATTGGCGATCTGGAAATCGCCGGCCAGCGGCAGGCCGATCTCGTGGAGAACGCCATCGACTTCCACCTCGGCGCGCTGGCGGTGGCGCTCGTGCTCGACCCGCTTCAGTCTCAGGAACTCGCCATGGCGGCCGACCGTGAGCACATCCAGTCCTGCCGCCCTCGCCGCCTGGATCGTCGGCTCCGACCACGGATCGTCGGCAAAGATGACGGCCGGCGCGCCCTTCGGCAGCAGCGTGTCGAACAGGCGCAGCTTGGCGCGATGATAGTCCTCGACTGTCGGATGATAGTCCATGTGGTCCCGGCCGAGATTGGTGAACCCGCCGGCTGCGAGCTTCACGCCGTCGAGCCGGCGCTGGTCGAGGCCGTGGCTGGAGGCCTCCATCGATGCGTGGGTGACGCCGGCATCCGCCAGTTCCCTCAGCAGCCTGTGCAGATCCACCGGGTCGGGGGTGGTCAGCGAGCCATATTCGTTGCGGCCCGGCGCCACCACCCCGGTTGTGCCGATTGAGGCGGCGGCAAAGCCTGACTGCTCCCAGATCTGCCTGATGAAAGCCGCAACCGATGTCTTGCCGCTGGTACCGGTCACCGCGACCATGGTTTGCGGCTGCCTGCCAAAGTAGCGGGCGGCACTCAGCGCGAGCGCAAGGCGCGAATCGTCGACGGCGAGAAGGGGCACCGGCAGTCCGGCGACGGCGCTGCCCTTGCCAGCCACGATCGCTACTGCGCCGCGCTCGGCGGCATCGGCGGCATAGGTCGCGCCATCGGTCTTGGTGCCAGTGAGTGCGAAGAAGACCACGCCCGGTGCTACCTGGCGGGAATCCGACGAAATCCCGGTAACCTCCGTATCGAAGGAAGCTGTCCCCTCGACAGGCAGGATACCGGCTAGATCTTTCAGCTTCATCGAACCCCGTTCATAGCAACAAAATAGCGCGCAGTTGCCGGCGCGCCCTAAGAATCACTGATAGGAAACCAGCGTTGCGCCATTTTCATGGCTGAAATCTGGCTTCACGCCAAGCATGGAAGCCGAACGTCGGATAATGTTTGCAGCCATGACACCAGCATTCGAGGCGGCCGTCGCGCCCATGCCGGGTTTTTCCGGCTTCGGTTCGTCGGCGATCGTAAGCACGATATATTGCGGATCGTCCATCGGGAAAGCCGCGACGAAGGCATTGAAATTCTTGTCCTTTGAGTAGCGGCCGTTGACAACCTTCTCGGCCGTTCCGGTCTTGCCGCCGACGCGATAACCAGGAACCCTGGCGTTCCTGCCTGAGCCTTTCTCGGCGTTCAGTGCGTACAGATAGCGCATGCTATCGGAGGTCTTGTCGCTGACAACTTTCTTGGCCACCGACATCGCCTGTTCCTGCGCGCGCCTCAGGAATGTCGGCTGGATCAGATAGCCGCCGTTCACCAGCGCGGCACAGCCGACCGCCGTCTGCAGCGGCGTCGTCGACACACCGTGACCAAAGGCGATGGTGATCGAATGGACCTGTTTCCAGACTTTGGGCTCGGTCGGGCGGGCGACCTCAGGCAGTTCCGTCTGCATCTTCTCGAGGATGCCCAGGCGATGCAGGAATTCGCGGTGCCCCTCGATGCCAACCGCTTCGGCTTCCTTGGCCGAACCGATGTTGGACGAGTAGATGAACACTTCGGGCACCGACAGCACCCGGGCCTTGCCGTGAAAATCATGGATGGTCTGGCGGCCGATCCTGATTGGGCGCGAAGCGTCGAAACGGCTTTCCAGCGTCACTTTGCCGGAATCGAGCGCCATGGCGGTGGTGAAGCTCTTCAACGTCGAACCCATTTCGTAAAGGCCGGCCGACATGCGGTTCAAGCGATCCTTGTCCTGCGCATTGTACGGGTTGTTGGGATCGAAATCCGGAACCGAGGCCATCGCCATCACTTCGCCGGTCTTGATGTTGAGAACGACGGCGCCCGCTGCGATTGCGCGGTATTTCTCCATACCGGTGGCGACCTCGTCACGCACGATATGCTGGACGCGCAGGTCGATCGAGAGCTGCACCGGCTTCAGATCCTTGGCCACGGCAAGTCCCGACGCCTGAAGGTCGCTCAGCCCCTGTTCGTCGATGTATTTCTCCATGCCGGAGATGCCCTGATTGTCGATGTTGGTGAGCCCGACAATGTAGGACGAGGTTTCGCCGGCCGGATAGAAGCGGCGCTTTTCGGTGCGGAAGCCGAAGCCGGGAATGCCGAGCTGCATGATATCCGATTGCTGCTTGGGCGTCAGTTGCCGCTGCAGCCAGACGAAGCCGGCGCCGCTCTTCAGCTTATGGTAGGTCTGTTCGTAGTCGATTTCGGGAAGCACCGTCGCCAGTTTTTCGATCGCCTCGTCGGCGTCGACAATGCGGCGCGGTTCGGCAAATAGCGACGCCGTCTTGATGTCCGTCGCCAGAACTTCGCCGTTGCGGTCGACGATGTCGGGCCGAGACGCCGTCACCCGGCTCTGCGGACCCCCGGACAGGTCGGGGTTCTGGAAACCAAGATAGACTAGCCGCCCGGTGATGATCGAATAGATGCCGAAGAACACCGCCATCGTCATCACGATGCGGGTCCTGCCCTTGCCGCCGGTCGCTTTGCGGGCGCCTTCGACCACAATCGATCCGTCTTCCGGCTTGGCGGGGCGCGTCAGCAGTCTGGCGATCAATGGAAGTCTGGGAATCATTGGACGATGCCTCCGGTGACCACAGGGTCCTTGCCGCCCAAAGTTCCTTTGCCAGAATTGTCGGCCATGCCACCCAGAGGCTCGGACGAAAGGTCCTCGATGGTGAGGGGTTTTGCCGGCAGATCGTCCAGCCCGATGATCTGGCGGGCGCTGACCGGCTCGAGCTCGAGTTGCGATCTATAGATCTCGGCCAGCTTTTGCAGGCGCGACGGCTGGGTCAGCAGGCTCCAGTCCGCCTTCAGGAGATCGATCGTATCCTCCTCGTAGCGGATCTGCGCCTGGATCTTGTGCACCGCAGCCAATTGCTCCTCGGCCTCGCGCTTGGTCTTGTAGGTCAAGGCCGCAGCCGATACCATCACGGCGATCAGGACTATGTCGCTGGTACGAAACACGTGCTCACCTCTCTCCCGGCCGGACGACACCGGGAAGTTTTGGGTCAGGAAGTTTTGGAAGCCCGAAAAACGCAAAGTCGCCGGCCCGCGGCGGTGCGTCGGTGCGGATCGCAGCGCGCAGCCTTGCTGAGCGTGCGCGCGGATTGGCTGATATCTCGGCCTCGTTGGGCGTCACGCCGCTACCCACCTTTTTGAAGGTGGCGGTGCGCGCTTGTGCCTCGGGCAGGTGCCGCGATCCGGTCGCCGCATCGGCCCGATCGGCGATGAAGCGTTTGACGATGCGGTCTTCCAGTGAGTGGAACGTCACCACGGCCAGCCGTCCGCCCGGTTTCAGCACGCGTTCAGCCGCAAACAGCGCTTTGGCCAGTTCGCCGAGTTCGTCATTGACGAAAATCCGCAACGCCTGGAAGACGCGGGTCGCCGGATGAATCTTGTCCTTCGGCGCGCGGCCGATATGCGTCTCGACCGCATCGGCAAGGTCGAGCGTGCGCTCGAACGGATGTTTTTCGCGATGGCTTTCGATCATCCGGGCAATGCGGCCGGCATGGCGCTCTTCGCCAAGGAACCCGAAGATGCGGGCAAGGTCCCCCACCTTGAAGCTGTTGACGACGTCGGCCGCGCTGAGGCCAGCCTGCGCCATACGCATATCGAGGGGTCCGTCGGCGCGGAACGAAAAACCGCGCTCAGCCTGGTCGATCTGCATTGAGGAGATGCCGATGTCGAGCACGACGCCATCGGCAATTTCGACATGCTCGTCCAATGTCGAGAACGGCGCCTGAACGAGCCTGAGCTTGCCACCTGATTGTTGTTCGAGGACACGACCCGTAGCGATCGCATCCGGATCGCGGTCTATGGCGACGACCGAGGCGCCGCTTGCCAGAATGGCTTTGGTGTAGCCGCCGGCGCCGAAGGTGCCGTCGATGATCACATCGCCAGCTTTAGGCGAAAGCGCCCCCAGCACTTCGGCAAGGAGGACCGGAATGTGACGGGCCGGTCCGCCAACGGCGTGAGGGTCATCGCCGTAGCCCGCCATCATTCCGGCCGCTCCCCAGGCTTCGTCCCCTGCCGAAGCTGCAAAAGCCGGGCGCGTGCTTCCGCCCCATAGGCGGTGAGCCGTCCAGGTTCCCAGATCTGAAAGAAATTGCCGCGACCGACAAACGCCGCTTCCGCGGAAATGCCGGTGTGCTCGCGGATGAAGTCGGTCATCGAGATGCGGCCGTCCTGATCGACCTTGAGAAATGTTCCATCGCCATGGCAGAAGAACGACATGTCGTCCGCCGTCTGCAGGAAGGGGTCTTCCTGCGCGATGCGCTGCTCGTAGCGGTCGAGCAGGTCGAGCCCGCCGACATCCATCGCCGGACGGTCCAGGCAGCGCAGCGCATAGAGTTCCGAATAGCCGCGTTTCTGCACAACCGCACGGAAATGCGCTGGAACGGACACCCGCCCCTTCGCATCGATCCTGTTCACCGCGCTCGACAGAAACCGGTCCATTACGCGTTACGGCCGCTTGCGCCGCCGCACCCCTCTGCATGTTGCCCTCCGCGCCGCCGCGGCGCGGTCCCGGCTCAAAACTCACTTCGTTCCGGGCGAAAACAGGCAATCGCGCAGCCGCCGCCGCTGCCCGATTGGCGTACGCTTCACCCTGACGCGGAACGAAAGCTTGAATATTAAAATGGGATATCATGGGGCGATATGGGCGTCAACGGGAATAGGCTTCACAAACGCGCGCGTCACAACCGATGAGAGCAGCTTTGACGGCGCTCCCGTCTTTATGATCCATTAAGCCTAACGAAGCGTTTAGACCGCTTGGCCTAACCGGAGGCGGCTTGCCGCGGATCGCCGCCACGCATAGCGTCAGCCTGTCTTTCTCGGTCAGAAACAAGGTTGAAATCCATGTCCGAAACAGCCAAGTCCCGCGCGGCGGCACTTCCCCATCTGCGTCGCGGCAGGCTTGCCAAGGGCGACCCAATTCCCCTGCCCCTAACCATGGCCGCCATTTTTCACGCACCCGGCGACGCCACCGGGTTTGATCAATATGGCCGCTTCAGCAATCCGACCTGGGACGCGGTCGAACATATGCTCGCGCATCTGGAAGGCGCGCCATGCGTTGCCTTCCCCTCGGGAATGGCTGCGATCTCGGCGGTGTTTTTTGGGTTGCTGAAATCCGGCGACCGAATCCTGCTGCCGTCGGACGGCTATCACACCACGCGGGCGCTGGCGGACGGTTTCCTAAAACCTTTCGGCGTCGCCCACGATGTCCGGCCGACATCGACCTTCCTCGACGGCGGCTTCGATGGATACCGGCTGGCCTTCGTCGAAACTCCCGCCAATCCGGGACTGGATATCTGCGACATTACGGCTGTCGCCGAAGCCGTGCACAAAGCCGGCGCGATCCTGGTGGTCGACAACACGACAATGACGCCCTTCGGCCAACGCCCGCTCGATCTCGGCGGCGACATCGTCATTGCCGCCGATACCAAGGCGCCCAATGGCCATTCCGACGTCCTGTTCGGCCATGTCGCCAGCCGCAATGCCGACATCATCGCCGCCGTGTCCGGCTGGCGAGAGACGTCGGGCGCCATTCCCGGGCCGTTCGAGGCGTGGCTTGTGCATCGCGGCTTGGAAACGCTCGACGTGCGTTTCGACCGCATGTGTTCTTCCGCCGAAGTCATCGCGCGGCGGCTGCAAGGCCACCCCGCTGTCAGCGGTCTGCGCTTTCCCGGATTGGAAAGCGATCCATCGCACAATCTTGCCCGCGCCCAGATGGAGCGCTTCGGCTTTCTCATCTCGTTTGTGCTGGCATCGGAGGACAAGGCCGAGGATTTCATCAACAACTGCGCATTGATGCAGGCGGCGACGTCGTTCGGAGGCGTGCATGCGTCGGCGGAACGGCGAGCAAAAAGAGGAGACGCTGTTCCGCCCGGCTTCGTTCGCCTGTCGGTCGGCTGCGAACCGGTGGAAGAGCTTTGGCAGGCGATCGAAGCGTCGCTGGACGGCATCGGCGGCTGAACGAACCGATCACGAAGCCAGATCGTCGGCTTCGATATTGCGCCGGCCATGCAGCACGCGCAGGATCTCGACTGCATCCTCGCCGACACGATACAAGGTGAGATATTCGCCGACGACCAGATGGCGGATGCCGGCCGCAATGTCTTCGCGCGTGCGGCGCCTGAGAAGGGATGCAGGGTCAGCAAATCCCAACGCCTCTCGAATATATTCACGAGGCGGATCGCCGCATTAGGATTGTGTTCGGCAATGTAGTCGCCGATAAGTTCAAGATCGACTAATGCCTGAGGAAGCAGGCGGTATTTCACTCCTCAAGGCCTTTGGTCTCGGCTATTTTCAGATATTTGGCGCGCAGTCGTTCCATGATTGGCGGCCCGTCCAGCGCCGGTCCGCTGTCGATCCCTTCCTGCACCAGCTTGCGCAACTCCTCGACCGTGTAGCCGTGCAGGTCGCGCCGGTCTTTCCACTGCCTGAGTGCGTCGCGGATCACCTCGCTCGCCGAAGCGTATTCGCCGGCGGCGACCACATCGTCGACCGCCGCCGCCAGTTCCGGCGAAAGCGTGATGCTGCGTTTGTCGACCTGGCCCATGATGCGCTCCTAATACCATCGGCACTAGGAAGGCACGATTTAATCGCGCCAGTTTCAAGAAACGCTTGCTTTCGCGCACAGCCCAGTGAAAGCTGATTCAGTCAATGAAGCGCCTGAACCAGCAGGCGCGCCCGAAGACGCAACCTGCTGATATCAGGGAATTTCCTTGTAGAATCTGGACGAAGATTGCCAGCTGGCCTGTAAGCCGGGTTCTGTATGGCCCTCGCCCCTTGCGGCGCGAGAACGTGGCGGCCATTCATCTTGGGCGCATGTTGCCATGCACCTCACGCAACCTACCCGGACGGTGAGCCGGAAACAGCCCTCGAGGGTTTCCCCTCGCACCGTCCCTATTCGGTCTTGCTCCCGGTGGGGTTTACCGTGCCGCTCCTGTTGCCAGTCGCGCGGTGGGCTCTTACCCCACCCTTTCACCCTTACCACGGTAAACCGTGGCGGTTTGCTTTCTGTGGCACTTTCCCTAGGGTCGCCCCCGCCGGCCATTAACCGGCACCGTGTCTCCATGGAGCCCGGACTTTCCTCACCCGCAGCCTTTCGGCTTCGCGGGTGCGGCCGCCCAGCCAGCTGGCAAGGCGTATAAAGGGGTTCACGTCCGAAAACGCAAACAAAAAAGCAGGTTCCGGCTTATTACGCGGGCGCTCCAAGCGCGGCCAACTGCACTTTGACCTTGCCGCAATAGGCCGCGGAAATCGGGTTCATCCGCCTGGCGCCATGGCCGGCATTGTACTTCAGGATCGTGCCGCAGGTCGTCCCGTCGCCGAGGTTCCGCGCCATGGCGAGGTATTTCATGCCGTATTTGATGTTGGTCTCGGGATCGTAGAGGCCCTTGATCGAGCCGCTGTAACCCATCATCCGCGCCGTCGAAGGCTTGATCTGCATCAGGCCGATCTCACCGGCGCTGCCGACCTGGTTCGGCTGAAAACTGCTCTCGATCATGATGACGGCCTTGGCGAGCGAGACCGGCACACCGTTGCTGGCCGCATGACGCTCGATGATCGTCGCATACTGGCCACTGCCGCCAGCGGCCGCCGCCTTCGGCGCCGCCGCCCGGCTTTGCCGGCCGATCGACGCCGTCGTCGCCTGGTCGATGCGGGTCCTGTTACGCTTCACATGTCGCTTGGAGACTGCCTTCTTTGCAGAGACTGGCTTTTTCACCTTTACTGCAGCCGCTTTTTCCGCCTTTGCGGATGCTGGCTTTTTCACTTTTACCGCAGCAGTCTCCGCCTTTGCTGAGGCTGTGCTTTTTTCCTTCGCATCTTGGCCGGCTTTCGGCGTGGCAGTTTTATCGAACGCGGTAATGAAACCCTGGTCGGCTCGCTGGCTCAGTGGCGCGCCATTCGCCGCACCGATGGCAAAACTCATTACGCCGGCAGCAACAGCTGCCGTTAAAACGGTCAATTTCTGCATGGGATCCTGTTCTGTTTGAACCGCGCGAAGAACTTCACGCAGCTACGCCAATCAACATCGGAACATCTGGGAGGCTGTAGGTCCGACAACTTGCACGGATCGCCTTTGACGACCGAATTGGCGGCAAAAAAGGCGGGGCAAGTCACTTTGAGTGACAGGCTGTAACTCAACGGCTAGGAAAAGACTACTTGGACGGGACTGCCCCCACGGAGGCAAGCAGCCTTTCCAGCGTGCGGATTGTCGATCCGTCGGCCACGCCATCCACTTTGCGTTGGCGGAAGTGCCGTTGAAAAGCCTCGACCAGGATTTCGGTATGCCGGTCAAAATTGCCTGATATCTCTACGCCATAACCGTAGAGCGCCAGCATCGATTGCAACGCCTTGACCTCGGCATTCGCATCGCCGGCCTTCAGCACCGCGCCGCGCCTGAGGGGTGCCGCTTCGACGAGATGGCCGACACCGGCCTCGAACAGCGTTTTCCAAGGGAATTTCTCGCCGGGGTCGATCTTGCGTCCCGGCGCCACGTCGGAATGGGCGAGCACCCGTTGAGCTGGAATGGAATGGCGCTGGACGATCCCCTTGCAAAGGCCGATGACGGCATCGATCTGCCGTTTCGGAAAATTCCGATAGCCCAGCAAATGCCCCGGATTGACGATCTCGATGCCGACCGAACAGGAGTTGATGTCGGTGCGTCCGAACCACGAACTCTTGCCGGCATGCCAGGCACGGTCGCTTTCCCTGACCATCTGGATAATGCGGCCATCCTCATGGACGATATAATGCGACGAGACCTCGCTGGCCGGATCGCACAGCCATGCTTCGGCGCCGGCGCCGGTCTGCATGCCGGTGTAGTGCAGCACGATCATGTCGGGCTTATCGCGTCGTGGACCGAAATTCGGCGATACCCTTACCTCGGCGCTCGGCTCGTCGGGCGGGAAGCCGCTCATGCGTGCCGCAGGCCTCGTTCGATCATCTCGTAGGCCGCATTGATCGCCGCTATCCTGCTCGTTGCGATCTTGATGAATTCCTGCGGCAGGCCGCGTGCGATCAGCCGGTCGGGATGGTTGTCCGAAACCAGCTTGCGATAACGCTTCCTGACCTCCTCGAACGTTTTTCCCCGCTCGATGCCAAGCACGACATAGGGGTCGGCCGCACCCAGGTCGACGTGCCGGGCCAGAATGCTCTGGTAATGCGCCTCCTCGATCCGGAAGATCTCGGCGATACGATGCAGGAACTGGCCTTCGCGCTCGTGGACCAGCCCGTCGGCCTTGGCGATGTGGAACAGCCCGTCGAGAATATCCTCCAGCATCTTGCAGTTCGAATGACCGGAGCCGCAAAGCTGAGCCATGCGCGCGGCATAGGTCTCGAAGCCGGCGATGTCGCGCTTGGCCAGATCGTAGAGTCGCGCCACATTGCGCGTTTGGTCCTTCGGCACTTCGAATATCTGCTGGAAGGCGCGCACCTCGTCCTGCGTGACAATGCCGTCGGCCTTGGCCATCTTGGCCGACAGCGCGATCATCGCCACCGAGAAGGCGACGCGCCGGCGCAGATCGGGGTCGCCGGAGAAAACCGTGCGCACGGCCTCGACGACGTCGGCGACACCCGACGAGGTTGAGGACGAAACGCGGGTGATGAAGTCGCCGAGGCGATCCCAAATCGACATGAGCACCTATTACGGCTAACCGGCCACCGCTATCAAGCGAAGACAATGCCGCAGGGCCGGCCGAACCGATTTCGCGGGACGCCGGAAGCAGCCGGCGCCGCCCGTCGATCATGGAAAACCAACAGACGGCAACCGCGACCCCCGGCCATGGCGTGCGAAGCCACAGCCTTGTGACATCTTGCTGTTCGTTGCCGCTCTGGCGGCGAGCTTCGGCTATCTCGGGGAAACTGGCGCGGAAAATGCCGGGCTGGTAGGTCGTCTGCCCGTGTCAGCGAGGTACAATTGCTGCAAGCCTTCGTCACCTTGCCGTTTCGGCGTCTCTGCTGGCGAAAAAGTGAGGCGAAACTGTGCTGCTTGCGGCGATGGCCGCAAGGCGCGTGTCCTGAAGTCAGAAGGCCGGCAGGATGCCGGCCTTCTGTTCATCACATGAGAACTACTGCGCCGGCGCAGGCTGTGCCGGAGCCGGCTCGGCCGGCTTCGTTGCGTCAGGAGCCGGCTGCATTGGCTGTTCGTTTGCCGGCGGATTGGTGCTCTGCGTGGTTGTGGCGTCCCCGCTCGTGCCGCTGTCGCTGCAAGCCGCAACGCCAAGCAGGGCAAGCGCCGAAACCGACGCAAGAATGAGTTTCTTCATGACATCTCTCCTCTAATCACGCCCCCGCTAGCGGGTGACGATCGAGGACAGAATGCATCAGGCGCCCATGAGTTTCATAACGTTGCGTTTCCGCATGTAACATCATCCTGCTTTTGCCGTTGCCGGCGAAGCCGTGGCGAACTAACACCAAGCCATGGCAAATTAAACATATTGAATAAATAAAATGCCTGGGAGAGCTGCCGTGACCGCCAAATGGGATTTCTGGATCGACCGCGGCGGCACCTTCACCGATGTCATCGGCCGTGACCCGAAAGGCGGGCTGCACCCGCGCAAGCTGCTGTCCGAGAATCCAGAAGCCTATGCCGACGCCGCCATCCAGGGCATTCGCGAACTGCTCGGATTAAAATCCGGCGCGCCGATCCCGTCCGGCCTGATCGGCGACATCAAGATGGGCACCACCGTTGCTACCAACGCGCTTCTGGAGCGCAAGGGCGACCGTGTGCTGCTGCTCATCACCAGGGGATTTCGCGACGCGCTGAGGATCGCCTATCAGGCGCGGCCCGACATCTTCGCCAAGGAGATCATTCTTCCCGAGCAGCTCTACGAGCGCGTGATCGAAGTCGACGAGCGCGTGCGCGCCGACGGCGGCGTCGAACGGCTGCTCGACATCGCCGCCATGCGTCCGGCCATCGAACAGGCCAGGGCCGACGGCATCGACGCCGTGGCGATCGTCTTCATGCATGCTTGGAAATATCCCGACCACGAAAAGGCGGTTGCAAAAGTCTGCAGAAAACTGGGGTTTCGCCAAGTCTCGGTCAGCCACGAGGTCTCGCCGCTCATCAAGCTGGTCGGCCGCGGCGACACCACAGTGGTCGACGCCTATTTGTCGCCGATTCTGTCGCGCTATGTGCAGAAGGTGGCGGAAGAGCTGGGCGCCATCTCCCCCCTTGAGGGGGAGATGGCTGCGCAGCAGCCAGAGGGGGTCATCTCAGAAGGCACCGCCAGCGCGCCGAACCCGGTCGAGCCGACCCCACGCGGCGGCTCCGCCGCCACCCTCCCCTCGAGGGGAAGGGATAGCCCCCGTCTCATGTTCATGATGTCGTCGGGTGGTCTCACCGCTGCCGACATGTTTCAGGGCAAGGACGCGTTGCTGTCCGGTCCGGCCGGCGGCGTCGTCGGCATGGTCGAGACCGCGAAACTCGCCGGTTTCGACAAGGTCATCGGCTTCGACATGGGCGGCACCTCTACCGACGTCGCCCATTTTGACGGCGACTATGAGCGCGCCTTCGACACCGAGGTTGCCGGCGTGCGCATCCGCGCGCCGATGATGCGCATCCACACCGTCGCCGCCGGCGGCGGCTCGATCCTGCATTACGAGGGCGGGCGCTTTCGCGCCGGGCCGGATTCGGCCGGCGCTAATCCCGGCCCGGCCGCGTACCGGCGCGGCGGGCCGCTGGCCGTCACCGATGCCAATGTCATGCTGGGCAAGCTGCAACCCGACTTCTTTCCGGCCATTTTTGGACCCGGCCAGAACGAGCCGCTCGACGTGCAAACCGTGCGCGAGAAATTCGCAGCACTGGCAGCCGAAATCGGCGACGGCCGCTCACCGGAAGCGGTCGCCGAAGGGTTCGTCACCATCGCCGTCGAAAACATGGCCAACGCCATCAAAAAGATTTCCGTGCAGCGCGGCTACGACGTCACCGAATATCTCTTGAACTGTTTTGGTGGCGCCGGCGGCCAGCACGCCTGCCTCGTTGCCGACGCACTCGGCATGGAAGCGGTGCTGATCCATCCTTTCTCCGGCCTGCTGTCGGCCTATGGTATCGGCCTGTCCTCGATTTTTTCGTCGCGCCAGCAGGCGCTGCTGAAACCACTGGCGGAAGACTCCAGGCCGGCGATCGACGACCTCATCGCGACATTGCGAAAGGCTGTCATCGACGAGCTTGCCGCGCAAGGCATCGCCGGGGAATCCGTCGTCTGGAAACCAGTGCTGCAGGTCCGCTACGACGGCACCGACACTGCATTGCCCGTGAATTTCGAGCACGGCTCGATTGAGCGGGCCAAGGGCGATTTCGAAACGGTCCACAAGGCGCAGTTCGGTTTCGTCTATGACGACAAGCCGATGATCGTGGAATCGGTCGGCGTCGAAGGCATCGACACCGGCGGCACCGGCCGCGAGGAAAGTGATTTAGCCCTTGTGGAGATCGCCGTAAACCCTGTGGAGAATAGGAAGATCTTCGCCGACGGCGCTTGGCGCGACGCCAATATCTTTCCTCGCGAGACACTGAAACCGGGCAACAAGATTGCCGGCCCTGCTTTGATCATCGAGCCGAACCAGACCATCGTCGTCGAGCCGGGCTGGCAGGCCGAGATCACCGCCAAGAACCACGTGCTCTTGCGCCGCATCGAGAAAAAGCGTCGGCAGGCGGCGCTCGGCACCGAGGCCGATCCGGTCATGCTGGAGGTCTTCAACAACCTGTTCATGTCGATCGCCGAACAGATGGGCGTGACGCTGCAGAACACCGCCTATTCGGTCAACATCAAGGAACGGCTGGATTTCTCCTGCGCCGTCTTCGACCGTCATGGCGCGCTGGTCGCCAACGCGCCGCACATGCCGGTGCATCTCGGCTCCATGGACCGCTCCGTGGAAACCATCATCCGGCTGAACTCGGGCGACATCCACCCGGGCGACGTCTTTGCCCTCAACGCGCCCTATAATGGCGGCACGCATCTGCCTGATATCACGGTGGTGACGCCGGTCTTTTCCCTCCCCCTCGAGGGGAGGGTGGCCGCGGAGCGGCCGGGTGGGGTCGCTGCGGCAGTGCTCGACGTTCCGGCGGTGCCTTCTGAGGAGACCCCCACCGCCGCCTTCGGCGGCACCTCCCCCTCAAGGGGGGGGGAGATCCTCTTCTACGTCGCCTCACGCGGCCATCATGCCGACATCGGCGGCACGGCGCCCGGCTCGATGACGCCGCTTGCCACCACCGTCGACGAAGAAGGCGTGCTGTTCGACAATTTCCGCATCGTCGATCGCGGCCGGTTCCGCGAGAAGGAACTGGAGACGCTGCTCACCGACCACCCCTACCCGGCACGCAATCCGCACCAGAACATCGCCGACCTCAAGGCGCAGATTGCCGCCAACGAAAAGGGCGTTGCTGAACTGCGCAAGATGGTCACGCATTTCGGTCTCGATGTCGTCGAGGCCTACATGGGTCACGTCCAGGACAACGCAGCCGAAAGCGTGCGCCGCGTGTTGGAGCGGCTGCCCGACAGTTCTGTATACGAGTATCCGACCGACACCGGCCAGATGATCAAAGTGAAGATATCAGTCGACCGGAAAAAGCGTGAGGCGACCGTCGACTTCACCGGCACGTCGCCGGTCATGAAGAACAATTTCAACGCTCCCGAGCCGGTCGCCCGCGCAGCCGTGCTCTACGTCTTCCGCGTCATGGTCGAGGACATGATCCCGATGAATGCCGGGTGCCTGAGACCCATCAACATCATCAACCCCGATGGCTCAATGCTGAAGCCCACCTACCCTGCCGCGGTCGTTGCCGGCAATGTCGAGACCTCCCAGCATGTCACCAACGCGCTGTTCGGCGCCATGGGCGCGATGGCCAACGCGCAGGGCACGATGAACAATCTCACCTTCGGCAACAAGCAGTACCAGTATTACGAGACGATCTGCTCCGGCTCGCCGGCAGGCCGGATGAACAACGGTCGCGGCTTTGCCGGCACCTCCGGCGTCCACACCCACATGACCAATTCGCGCCTGACCGACCCGGAAGTGCTGGAACTGCGTTTCCCCGTCCTGCTCGAGGATTTCCGCATCCGAGAAGGCTCCGGCGGCAAAGGCAAATGGAGTGCCGGCGACGGCACCAAGCGCACCATCCGTTTCCTTGAAAAAATGGAGTGCGCCATTCTGTCCTCACATCGCAACCGCCCGCCGCAAGGCCTGGACGGCGGCGGCGATGGCGAGGTCGGCTCGACCAAGGTCCGCCGCAAGGACGGCCGCATCGAAGTCCTGAAGGCTTGCGACCAGACCGTGCTGGAGGCCGGTGAAGCCATCATCGTGACGACACCGACGCCGGGTGGTTTCGGCAAGGCCTGAGCTCGCCTCAACAGACTGTCACCCGCCTGTCATCCACCTGCGTTACCCGCTTGCGCCAGAGCAAACGGGGAATCGCCTTGTCATGACGGATCTTTCCGGAGAACTGGTTTTTCGCCGCGGCAAGGAAGTTGGCAAGGCCGTCTACCAGAACCGCCCGCTGTCAAAGGCCGGCCTCTCCGAGCGGCTCTTCGCGTTGCTGTTTTCCGGCCTCGTCTACCCGCAGATCTGGGAAGACCCAGACGTCGACATGGAGGCGATGCAGCTTGGCCAGGGCCATCGCGTCGTCACCATCGCCTCGGGCGGCTGCAACATCCTCGCCTATCTCACCCGGTCGCCGGAACGGATCGATGCCGTCGATCTCAATGCCGCCCATATCGCGCTGAACCGCATGAAGCTGGAGGCGGTGCGCCATCTGCCGTCCCAGGGTGACCTGTTCCGTTTCTTCGGCGCTGCCGAGACCCGTCACAATTCGCAAGCCTACGACCGCTTCATCGCGCCGCATCTCGACCCGGTCAGCCGCCATTATCGGGAACATCGCAACTGGCGCCGCCGTCGCCGCATCGCCGTCTTCGATCGTAATTTCTATCAGACCGGGCTGCTCGGCCTGTTCATTGCCATGGGCCATCGCACCGCGAAATTCTTCGGCGTCGATCCGGCCGGCATCATGCAAGCCAAAAGCCTTGCCGACCAGCGCCGCTTCTTCGACGAGGAATTGGCCCCGGTCTTCGAAAAACCGCTGCTGAAATGGGCCACCTCGCGAAAAGCCTCGCTGTTCGGGCTCGGCATTCCGCCGGCCCAGTATGATTCGCTGATCACCTCGGGCGACGGCACCATGGCCAGCGTGCTGAAGGCCCGGTTGGAAAAGCTCGCCTGCGATTTTCCGCTGGAGAACAACTATTTCGCCTGGCAGGCTTTTGCCCGCCGCTATCCCAAACCCGGCGAGGCGGCGCTGCCCGCCTATCTCGAAAAGCGCAACTACAAGACGATCCGCAACAATGCCGACCGCGTCGCCATCCACCATGCCAATCTGATCGAATTCCTTGCCGGCAAAGATGCCGGTTCGGTCGACCGCTTCGTCCTGCTCGACGCGCAGGACTGGATGACCGACGATCAGCTCAATGCGCTGTGGGCCGAAATCACCCGCACCGCGTCGACTGGTGCCCGCGTCATCTTCCGCACCGCGGCCGAGCCCAGCCTGTTGCCCGGTCGGGTCTCGAATTCGCTGCTCGACCAGTGGAGCTATGCGGACGAGGCGTCGCGCGAATTCTCGGCCCGCGACCGTTCGGCCATCTATGGCGGCTTCCACCTCTATGTGAAGCAGGCCGCATGAGCACGACCGAACTACCGGCCAGGCACGGCGAACTGCCGGCCGGGCACGCCGAACCGCCGGCCGGGCACGCCGAGCTGATGGACGGCGTCTACCGCTGGCAGCGCCACCTCTACGACCTGACCCGCAAATATTACCTGCTCGGCCGCGACCGGCTGATATCAGGGCTGGACGTGCCCGCCGGCGGCACCGTGCTCGAACTCGGCTGCGGCACCGGCCGCAACATCATCCTCGCCGCCCGCCGCTATCCCCACGCCCGCTTCTTCGGTCTCGATATTTCGGCGGAAATGCTGGAAACAGCCACTGCTGCCATCGCCCGCGAAGGCCTGTCCGACCGCGTCAAGCTGGCGCGCGGCGACGCGACCGATTTCGACGCGAAGGCCCTGTTTGCCATCGAAAGTTTCGACCGCATTTTTGTCTCGTATTCGCTGTCGATGATCCCCGATTGGGAGAAGACGGTTTCCGCGGCATTTGCAGCCCTGTCGCCCGGCGGCTCGCTGCACGTCGTCGATTTTGGCCAGCAGGAGGCCCTGCCCCGCTGGTTCCGCACGCTGCTGCGCGGCTGGCTGAAGAAATTTCACGTTGAGCCGCGTGCGGCCCTGCGCGCGGTTATGGCATCGCAATCCGAGCGGATCGGCGCATGCCTTCGGTTCAGAACACTGTATCACGGCTATGCGTGGCTCGCCGTGGTCGGACCGCGCAAATAGCTTAGGTGTGTCGAGATTCAGGTCAGGCCGAGCCAGAGTCGAAGACGGGCGCGAAGCGACCAAACAGGTGGTTTCCGAGAACCAGAGCGGAGCGTACTTTTGGGTACGTGAGCACCGGAAGCGCAGGAAACCGCCGTTCGCAGGCCGGCATCACTTGAATATCAACACAGCTAATGCAGCGCCTTCACCAGCGCTGCCAGCATGATCTGCGGGCGGTAGCCGAGCTTGGCCGGCGTCAGGCCGAGCCGCACCACCACCAGCTGCTCCGAGGGGATGATGGCGACCGTCTGCCCGTCATGGCCTTCCATCCAATAAGTATCCCTTGGCAGGCCCGCAGCGACGCCGGAGCCGGGGCTCTCCTCGTCGCCCGGCCCCTCGATCCACACCTGGCCCCTGCCGTAGACTTTCGAGGCGGGAGCAGCTTCCCGCATCCAGGCGACGAAGCCCGCAGGCAGGACCTCCTTGCCGTTCCAGACGCCGTCCTGCAGCAGGAATTGGCCGAAGCGCGCCCAGTCGCGCGCGGTGGCGTAGAGATAAGACGAACCCACGAACGTGCCGTGCTCGTCGGTCTCCAGTAGCGCGCTCTGCATGCCGAGCGGGTCGAACAGTGCAACCCTTGGCCACGCCAGCACCTTGTTCTTGTCGCCGATCGCGTCCTGCCAGAGCCGCGACAGCATCACTGCCGTGCCGCTCGAATAGGAAAACATTTCGCCGACCTCGCCGGTCAGCGACTTGGATCCGGCAAAGCCTGCCATATCAGGCTCGAGGTAGAGCATCCGCGTGACGTCGGTGACGTCGCCATAATCCTCGTTGAACTCCAGCCCGCTCGACATCGCCATCATGTCGGCGAGACTGATGGCGGCGCGGCCGTCCGTTTTCCATGGTCCGAACAGGCCCTGGTTCGTCATCACCATCTTGCCGTCCTTCACCACGGTGCCAACGATCGCGGCATTTACCGTCTTGGTCATCGACCAGCCAAGTAGCGGCGTCTTTTCGGTAAAGCCTTCGCCATAACGCTCGGCGATGATGCGGCCGTTCTTGACCACTACCACCGCCCGCATACCGGCGCCGGTCATTGCAGGATCGTCGAGGATTTTCGCGATTTCGGGGTTCTGCGAGGCATCGACCCTGTCGCCGCCCGGCCAGAGTGCATCGAGCGGCGACGCCGGTGTCAGGGCCGGCCCGGCGACTGCTTTGGCCGTGGCGATGTTGCCGTCCGGAACCGAAGCACAGCCGAGCCCGTCACGAACGACCGCGACGCTTTTGCCGAACACGCCGAACAGCCCCGCCGAGACCGTGCCCTGCTCCTTGTCGACGGAGACCCTCATCAGCCGCAGCAGCGGATGGCCCGGCGCCTGCACGTCGACGGCGAGCACCTCATCGGCATCGCGTCCGGCGATAAAGACATTCGAGCAAACGATCTTGGCTGTATAACCCGAGCCGACGCGGATCAGTTCCGGCGGCGCCAAATACAGCCAGGCGGCGAGTGCGACGACCGCCAGCACGACGAGCCCCAGTAGCCATTTGAGGACCTTAAGAACGATCCGCATCTTTCCGCCCCATATTTCCCGCGCATGGATTCCAGCTCGATTTGTGCCATCGATTTGCCGCCATTGCTTCGGCAAAATCTTGGCTCTTGTCGAACGCCGTCAACCTGTTATCAACCAGGATCGGCGATCACTGGAGGTAATGAGCGGTCCTGTGGGGTGATCGCTTGGGGGGTACTGTCGAGGGGCCACCTGCAGCAACAACCCATCAGCGGCCGGCTGAAACCGGTTCAGGAGTAGCGATGCGCCGTTTCGCGGCTTTCATCATGCTGGCGCTGCTGGGCGCCTGCTCGACCGTCGACGATCTTGCGCCGTCGCTGCCGAGCGCCCCGACCGTTGCGGTGCGTGCACCCCGTTTTGACGACTCCGACCCGCATGAGTGGGAAAGCGGCGCGCCGTGGAGCTATGCCGTTCACGGCACCGACGTCTCCAAATACCAGACCTCGGTCGATTGGCCGGCGGCCAGGGCCAGCGGCATTTCCTTCGTTTTCATTAAGGCGACGGAAGGCGGCGATCGCTTCGACGAATATTTCGACGAGCATTGGAGCCGTACGAAAGCTTCGGGAATTCCGCGCGCAGCCTATCATTTCTACTATTTTTGCACGCCGGCCGCCACGCAGGCGCGCTGGTTCATCAAGAACGTGCCCAAAGACCGCTCGGCGATGCCGCCGGTTCTCGACATGGAATGGAACCCGCAATCACCGACCTGCAAGCTGCGGCCCGATGCGGCCACGGTGCGCAGCGAGATGAGCGCATTCCTCGAAATCGTCGAAAGACACTATGGCAAGAAGCCGATCATCTACACCTCGATCGATTTCTTCGAGGACAACGGTTTGTCGGCTTTCCGCGGCTACCCCTATTGGCTGCGTTCGGTGGCCGGGCATCCGCGCAAGAGATACGGCAGCCACCCCTTCACTTTCTGGCAGTACACCGGAACCGGCGTTGTGCCGGGCATAAGGGGCAAGGCCGATATCAATGTCTTCAACGGCTCGGAAGCCGCCTGGAACAAGTGGCTGCGGCAGAACACCCGTTGACAGCGGGGCTGCCGCCTGCTTTTCGACACAGCCAGTGAAGGACGCCTGCAACCGCCGGTAATCTTCTTGGAAGGATGGCGATGCGATTGCGCTTGGAAATTCTCGCGGCGCTGCTTCTGGCCGCCACCGCGCCAGCGGTGGCACAGCAATGCGGCGGCGATTTCGAGGCATGGAAGCAGGGCGTGGCGGCGGAGGCCAGGAACGCCGGCGTCGGCACTGCCGGCCTTGAGGCGCTGGAAAACGCCACCGCCGATGAAAAAGTGCTGGCGCGCGACCGCTCCCAAGGCGTCTTTACCCAGACCTTCGTCGAGTTCTCGAACCGTATGATTTCGGGCTACCGGCTGAAGCAGGGCGCGGTCATCCTAAAACACTATGCCGACGTCTTTGCCCGCGCCGATCGCGAATTCGGCGTTCAGGCCCCGGTCATTGCCGCCTTCTGGGCGCTCGAAACCGATTTCGGCGCCGTGCAGGGCGATTTCCACACGCTGAACGCACTGGTCACGCTCTCTCACGACTGTCGTCGCCCGCAGCTCTTCCGGCCGCAGATCGTGCCATTGCTGACACTGATCGATCGCGGCGTCGTGCCGGCCGACGTCACCGGGGCCTGGGCGGGTGAAATCGGCCAGACGCAGATGCTGCCTTCCGACTATCTCGGCCGCGGGGTCGACGGCGACGGCGACGAAGTGATCGACCTGCGCGGCAGCGCGCCAGACGTGATCATGACCACGGCCAACAAGATCATGTCGCGCGGCTGGAAACGCGACCAGCCCTGGATCGAGGAAGTTCGCGTGCCCGACGACTTGCCATGGGACCAGACCGGCCGCACCAACAAGCTGCCGCTGACGCAGTGGGCTCAGTGGGGTGTCACCAACCCGAACGGCACGCCGCTTGTCGACAACGGCCTGAAGGCAGGTCTCGCGCTGCCCATGGGCCGCAAGGGGCCAGCCTTCCTCGTCTACGACAATTTCGACGTCTACCTCGAGTGGAACCAATCCTTCACCTATGCGCTGACCGCGGCAAATCTCGCCGCGCGGCTGGCGGGCGCACCGCAATTCGACCCGCGCAATCCCGAACCCGGCCTCAAGGGCGACCAGATGAAGGCCTTGCAGACAAAGCTCGAGGCCAAAGGCTATGACGTGGGAACGGTCGACGGCATCCTGGGCACCAACACCCGCGAGGCGATCCGCAAGGAGCAGATGCGGCTAGGCCTGCCCGTCGACGGCTGGCCGACACCGGAGCTTTTGGCGAAGCTGTAAGAGAATATCGACGTGAAAAGCGGCGCGCCGCCCTCATCGAACGGCGTGATGTGTCTGCAGCCTAGTCCGCCATCGTCTCCAGGCTGGCAAACCCTTGTGGCGCGTCGCCCTCATCGAACGGCGTCGTCACCTCGACGAAGGTGTCGGGATAGAAGCCGTTGAACCGTGTCCTCAGCGACAGCGAATAGGCGCCGATATGGCCGATCTCGATCCAGTCGCCGGTATCGACCGTTTCCGGCAGCCAGAACGGCCGCGACAGGATGTCAACGGAATCGCAGGTTGCGCCGCAGACCTTGAACGGCACGATGGTCTTTTCCTCGCCATTGCGCGAGCGGATCGCCGGGTCTGGAATGAAGCGCGCCGGCAGCGTGATCTTGCCGGTCCATGAATCCGACAGCGACGCCCAGATGCCATCATTGATGTAGAGCCGCTTGCCCTTGCGCAGCAGCACGCGCACGATCAGCGACAGACAGCGCGCCACGATCACCCTGCCCGGTTCCGCCACCAGCGGCATCTGATCGAACTGGTATTCCTTCAGATCCCCCGACAGCCGCGACATGATCTGGCCGAGCGACGGCATCTCGATCTGCTTGCGGTTGGGATCATGGCCGTATTCGGCGGGAAAACCGCCACCGACATCGAGCCCGGCAATGTCAAAGCTGACGCGGTTGCGCACCCAGTCGGCCGAGGCCAGCGCCCGCTCGTAGGTGTCGGGATCCTCGATCTGGCTGCCGACATGGAAGCACAGCCCGACCTTGTAGCCCGTCCGGTTCAGCCGTTCGGCCAGATCGACCGCGTTGGCCGGCCCGGCGCCGAATTTCTTCGACAGTTCGTAGGCGGCCGATCCCTTCGTCTGGATGCGCACGAACACGGTGATCGCACCCGGATCGATATCGAGCGCCCGCACTACGCGGGTCAGCTTGGTGATCTCGTCCTCATGGTCGAGCGAGATGACGCGGATGCCATATTTCTCCAGCGCCAGCTTGATGTCCGACTGTGCCTTGACCGGATGCATGTAGAGCATCTCGGCGTCGGGCGAGACCGCGCGCACGGCGGCGAATTCGCCGGGCGAGGCCACGTCGAAGGCGCCGACGCCGGCCTCGACCAGCGTCTTCAGCACGATCTGCTCGCCGTTGGTCTTGACCGCATAGGCGGTCTTGCCGGGAAACATGCCCATGAACTGTCTGGCGTCCGCCTTCAGCACCTGCGGGCGGAAGCAATAGATCGGATCGTCCGGGCGAAGCGCCAGCGCCGCTTCGCGCGCATTTTCGAATCGCTGCATGGACGAATCCCTTGACTTAGACTGCGCACAATTAATCCAACCTATGCGTGAATGAAAACAATTCTATGTCTCGCGGCCGGACGCCGCGGCGCTACGCCAGACGGCAGGCCAGACGACAGGAAAAGCTAGCCTACCGATCTGGTTCCGGGTGGCACTTGCCATCAAACAGGATATGGCCTGAACAGACGCTGATTGGCTTGCCATTCAGAGCCACCTGGGAGGACGGTCCATGGCGATCACAACCACGACGGCAATGCGCGGACCCATGGCCCTGAAAGACTGGGCACAGCTTCTGCTGCTCGGTGCGATCTGGGGCGGCTCGTTCTTTTTTGCCCGCATTGCGGTTGCCGAGATTCCGCCGCTGGTGCTGGTGCTGTTTCGCGTCGCCATCGCGGCGCTGGCGCTGCATCTTTATCTCGGCCTGCGCGGTCCGTCCTTCCGCCTCGCCTTGCCGCATGCCGGCCTGTTCTTCCTGCTGGCGCTCGTCAACAACGTCATTCCCTTCTCGCTGATCTTCGCCGGCCAGACCGAACTTGGCGCCGGTGTCGCCTCGGTGCTCAATTCGACGACGCCGTTCTGGACATTGATCCTCGCCAACGCGCTGACATCAGACGAAAAACTCTCCTGGAACAAGCTTGCCGGGATCGGGCTCGGCATCGTCGGCACGGCGGTGATGATCGGGCCGGGCCTGCTTGCCGGGCTGGGCGGTCCGGTCTGGGCGAAATCCGCGCTGATCGGCGCGTCGCTGTCCTATGCAGTTGCGCTGATGATTGCCCGCCGCTTCAAGGGCGTGCCGTCACCGGTCATCGCGACTGGACAATTGACCGCCTCGACCATCATCATGATCCCGATCGTGCTGCTTAGCCACGGCAGTGCCAACCTGTTTTCGGCCTCGCCGCCGGTCTGGGCAGCGGTGTTGGCGCTGGCCTTGCTGTCCACCGCGTTCGCCTACATCCTCTATTTCAACCTCGTCGCCTCGGCCGGCGCCACCAACGCCTCGCTGGTCACGCTCATCGTGCCGGCCAGCGCCATCCTGCTCGGCTTTCTGTTCCTGGGCGAACGGCTAGAATTGTTCGAGCTCGGCGGCATGGCGCTGATCGCGCTCGGCCTCGTCACCATCGACGGCCGCCTGTTCGGTCGCCAGCGTTAGAGCTTCGCATCCAATTGGACGCGCCAACGACGCTCTAACTCGTTGAATCTTTGCATCGACCGAAAATCGATTCCGATTTTCGGCAGCGGTAGCGCTGCCATATCCATCGCTGCCCCAGCTTCGTCACATTTTATGCACAGGTCCGAAGCGGGATTTTGCCGAAGAGTTTCAATGTCTAACAGCAAAGAGCCGGTCGTAAATTCCACAATGTCGTCGCAATGCAGCACATTTTCCGCTTGCCTGTGACACAAATGACCCTAGACTCTGGCCATAGCTCTTTAAGAGGAGGCTATGACATGGGACTAACGAGGCCAATCAACGCATTGATGATCTGTGCTGCGTTTGCATTCATCGGAGCCCTGATTATGGGCTTTCTTCCCTAGACCCGCCAAAGCAACGGAAGATCAGCACCGAATAGTCCAAGTCATTGAAAAGGCCGGGTTTTTACCCGGCCTTTTTGCATTTCCAGAGACTCGGCCGAGACTTACGCCGCAGCAGACCCCGCAGCTTCAGCCTCATGCGAGCGGATGCCGATCATGTGGCAGACGGCGAAGACGAGATCGGCCCGGTTCATTGTGTAGAAATGGAAATCGCCAACGCCGCGCTCGACAAGGTCCAGCACCTGCTCGGCCGCCACCGCGGACGCCACCAGCGCATGCGTCTGCGGGTCCGTCTGCAGCCCGTCGAAGCGCTCGGCCATCCAAGCCGGCACCAGCGCGCCGCAACGCGCCGAGAAATTGGCGACCTGGGTAAAATTGTGGACCGGCAATATGCCCGGCACGATCGGTATGTAGATGCCGGCCCGCCGTGCCCGCTCGACATAGCGCTCGTAGAGATCATTGTCGAAGAAGAACTGGGTGATCGCCCGTTTCGCGCCATTGTCGACTTTGCGCTTCAGCATGTCGATGTCGGTGGCGAAATCCGGGCTCTCCGGATGCTTTTCCGGATAGGCGGAGACCGAGATGTCGAAATCGCCGACACCTTTCAGCGCCCCCACCAGTTCGGCGCCATTGGCATAGCCGTCCGGATGCGGACGGTAGGCGGCGCCGACGCCCTCGGCCGGATCGCCGCGCAAGGCGACGAAGCGGGTGACGCCCATGTCGGCGAATTCCTGAATGACCTCATCGACCTCGTGACGCGCCGCATCGACGCACGTCATGTGCGCCGCCGGCGTCAGCGCCGTTTCGTTGAGGATGCGCTTGACCGTGCGCGCCGTGCGCTCGCGGGTCGAGCCGCCGGCGCCATAGGTGACGGAGACGAATTTCGGCTTGAGCGGCTGCAACCGGGTGACGGTGTCCCACAGCCTTGCTTCCATCTCGTCGCTCTTCGGCGGGAAGAACTCGAACGAAACTCTGACCTTGTCACCAATGTCAGGGCGGCGGGAAAAGCGGAACTGGTTCATCAGGCGGTTTCCCCTATCGGATAGGCATTGGCCGGTTGTGCGTGGTTGGAAGGATCGGCGATCAGCATGCGCTGGTCACGGCCGAGCCACAGTTTTACGGTGAGCCTGGGCTCGTTGCCACCGCGCGGCTCGAATTCCTGGCTGTCCTCGAGGTCGAGCGCGGCCTCGGAAAACCACTCGGTGATCTGCCGGTCGGAAAAGCCGAGCCGCACATGCGCGTGGGCGTCGCGCAGGAATTCCAGCGAATGCGGAGCGAAATCGACGATCACCAGCCGGCCTGCCGGACGCAGCAGCCTTGCTGCCTCGCGGATGGCGCGGGCGGGATCGTCGAGATAGTGCAGCACCTGGTGGATGGTAACGAGATCGAAGGCGTCGCGCTCGACCGGTGGCGCGAAAATATCGCCCTGCCGCACCTGCGCATTGGAAATGCCGGCTTTGTCGAGATTGGCGCGCGCCACCGTCAGCATCTCGCGCGACATGTCGATGCCGACGCCGCGCCGGTATAGGGGCGAAAAGATCTCGAGCAGCCGCCCGGTGCCGGTGCCAAGGTCGAGCATCGACTGGAACGGCCGCTTGCCGACGACCTTGAGCAGCGCTGTCTCCACGGCGCGGTCCGGCACATGCAGCGAGCGGATATGGTCCCAGCTTGCGGCATTTACGGAGAAATATTCGGCGGCGCGATCCTGCCTCTTGCGCTTGACCGCTGCCAACCGCTCGAGATCACGCTCGATCTGCGGGTCGGCACCGCGGATGCCGGAGACCAGCTTGAGCACGAAATCCCGCGCCGCGTCCGAATCGGACAGCCGGAAGAAGGCCCATGAGCCCTCCTGATAGCGGCCGATCAGCCCCGCCTCCAGCAGCAGCTTCAGGTGGCGCGAGACGCGCGGCTGTGACTGGCCGAGGATTTCGGTGAGATCGGAAACGGTCAGGTCGCCGCGCGACAGCAACGCCAGGATGCGCAGCCGGCTGGATTCGGCCGCTGCCTTCAATGTATCTACCATGGTGTCCAGAGCGACGTGCATGCGAGCATTCTCTTTGAAAAAGATATAAACATATGTTTATGTCGATTTTGATAGCCTTGCAAGCGGTATGTCGCTCCCGGACAAGAAAATGACGCATGCGTGGCGGATCGCGCAAAGCCGGAAGCATGATCGGGGCGAAAACCATGTTCGAAACGCGCAGCGGCGAAAAGCTTCTGGAAACCGATCCGGCCGATATGCCGCCGGACGGCCAGGTCGTCTTCATCGGTCGTATCGCCTCGCCCTGGACCACGCGGGAAACTTGCCCCAAGAACATGAAAGCGGCGCGGGAAACCGGACAGCCGGCGGTTCTCACGATCGACCAGCCTTATCGCGAGGGTCTGCTCGGGCTTGAACGCGCCAGCCACGTCATCATCCTGTCCTGGCTGCACCACGCACCGCGGACCCTGATTGTTCAGAAACCCCGCCATGCCGCTGAACCGAAAGGCGTTTTTTCGCTGCGCTCCCCTGCCCGCCCGAACCCGGTCGGGCTGCATATCGCTAGGCTCGTCGCCCTCGACATCGAGAGCGGCCGCATCGAGCTCGACGCCATCGACGTGCTCGACGGCACGCCGGTCGTCGACATCAAGCCCTACTTCGCCTCGACCGACGCCTTCCCCGAGGCAACCATGGCCGGACGGGACGAGCCCGGAAGGGTCGAACGATGAGTGCGCCGACCGGCCGCCGCCGCGCCATCGCCAAGGCGCTGACAGCCCTTCTGCCGCTGGCGCCCTATGCCGACATGGAAAAGATCCGCGCTGACGCCGGAGCCGTACACATGAAGACCTTGCCGCCGACGATCGCCGTGTGGCTGGCGACGACAGCCCATATCCGGCATGTGCACACTGACTACGAAAAGCTTCTGGCCGAGGGCTACGACCGCGACTCGGCGCGTTTCTTCGTCATGGAACAGATCAACATTGTGCTGACCCGCTGGCGCGCCACACGTCTGCTCGATGACAACGAGGAAGAATAGCTGGTTCTTCAATGGCCCAGCGGCAAGCCCAGCCTGTGTCTTGTATTACCCACCGTGCCGCTCTATCCCGCCATCTGGTCGGCGAGAACGACTGACGGAGGACGTGATGAGCAAGTCGATCGATCGGCAAGCCAACCCCCTGCCTGAGTTCTCCGCCCATCATACAGACCCGCACTCCTACCCGGATGGCGTTGCCTTCCTGGACGGGCAATATCTCCCGATGTCGCAAGCCAAGATCTCGGTTCTGGATTGGGGCTTCCTGCCCTCCGACGCCACCTATGACACCGTGCATGTCTGGAACGGCCGATTCTTTCGTCTCGACCTGCATCTCGACCGCTTCTTCTGCGGGTTGGAAAAGTTGCGCATGACGATCCCCTTCGACCGCGATGGCGTAGCCGAGATCCTCGAAAATTGCGTGGCGCTGTCGGGTCATCGCGCCGCTTATGTCGAGATGCTGTGCACGCGCGGTGCCTCGCCGACCTTCAGCCGCGACCCGCGCGACGCGGTCAACCGCTTCATGGCTTTCGCCGTTCCCTTCGGCTCGGTCGCCAATGCCGAGCAATTGCAGCGTGGCCTGCATGTGGCGATCAGCGACAAGGTGCGCATCCCACCGGGTTCGATCGACCCGGCTATCAAGAACTATCACTGGCTCGACCTGGTGCGAGGCCTCTACGACGCGTATGACCGCGGCGCCGAGACCGCGCTGGTCCTCGATTTCAACGGTAATGTCGCGGAAGGACCCGGCTTCAACGTCTTTTGCGTGAATGACGGCAAACTGTCGACGGCCGGCCGTCGGCGTGCTGCCCGGCATCACCCGCCGCACCGTCTTCGATCTCTGCGCGGAGGCAGGACTTGCCGTCACAGCGGCCGATGTCAGCGTCGCTGCGCTGCGTCAGTCCGACGAGGTCTTCATCACCTCGACTGCCGGCGGTATCATGCCGGTGACGAAGATCGACGGTGTTCCGGTCGCGGACGGCATGGTCGGCGCGATTACCAGGCGCCTCATGGCGATCTATTGGCAGAAGCATGAAGACTCGGCCTGGTCGAGCGTGGTGCGCTATCCCTGACCCAAAGCCTGGCTACGCCCGGTAAATCCATTGCTCCGGCACACGCACCGAAATCTCCTCGCCGGTCGTGATGCGGCCTGGTTTTTCCACCCAGGCGACGAGGCCGCGCAACCGCTTTGCCGCCTTCGGGAACAGCAATGCGCCGGCCTCATGGTCGGCCATTCCGGCATTTTCGGCGACCGAGCGCCCGGCGATGCGGCAAGGTCCGTTCTGGGCGTCGACCTTGATGGTGACGCCGCCCTTAAAGAACAGCAGCGTACCGGACGGCAGCATGGAGAGATGCGGCAGGCCTTCTATCAAGAGATTGGCGCCGATCCACTCCGGCTTGATCTCGGCGATGCCCATCCGCTGGGCGACGATCGCCAGCTCGTCCGCCGCCACGATCGACAGCTGCCGCTCGTTGCGCATCTCGGTGCCGCGTGGATACCACGGCTCGCGCCCGCCGGAGCGCCGCGTTGCGCCGGCGTGGAAATCGCCGTCGATGCCGTCGAAGCCGAGCCGCAATTCATCCACCGCACGTGTCTCGAAATGATCTGATCGCGCGACGTAAAGCGCGGCCACCTGCGCGGCAAGTTTCCGCGCCGGGATGATTTCGACCGGGTTTTCGACCTCGGGGAAGAGATCCAGCATGGGCTTCATTTCCTTGCATGACGCGACGCAATTAGCCGGAGCGAGCTCATCAGGTCCAGTCGAAAGCGCTGATGCTCCAATCAACGAGACCGATGTGATTATACCGGCGCCTTCTAGGCCGTGCGGTCGAAAGACTCGGCATTGTGTCGGAATCTCCGACGACCACGCGTCCTAGAGATATAACCATCTCGGAGAATGACGATGCGACGCACACTCGACAAATCCTTAGAAGTGACGATTCAGAAGAGTCCTGCCAAGGGCGGTTGGACCTACGTGGTTTGGCCCGACTCCGCAGATTTCTTTGGGACCAGAGGCTTGGTAAAAGTTCGGGCGACTGCTGACGGCGTACCCTTCCAAAGCTCTTTCATGGCTCTTGGCGACGGCAGACACAAGTTACCTCTCAAGGCCGACCTGCTCAAAGCGATCGGGAAGCAATCGGGTGACAGCATCAGATCACTCTCGTTGAGCGGCTAAACTAATGCTGGGCGTTCGCGCCAAAATAGATCAGAGCATGCGCAATAGCGCCCCGCCGATCGAATAGCCGGCGCCGAAGGCGCAGAGCAGGCCGTAGTCGCCGGCCTTCATGTCGGCGTGGTTCTCCGCCAGGGCGACGATCGCGCCGGCGCCCGCAGTATTGCCGAGGCGCTCCAGCACCATCGGCGCGCGGTCATGGCCGACCTCGTGGCCGAACGACAGCTTCAGGATCATGGCGTTCATCCGTGCATTGGCCTGATGCAGCCAGAAGCGCCGGATCGCTTGCGGCGTCAGCCCGTGCTCGGCCAGGAATTCGACTATGAACTTGTGCCCGGCGACGGTGACTTCCTTGAACACCTTGTTGCCGACCTGCTTGATCAGATTGCCTTCCAGATTGATCATATAAGGATCGTCCTGGGCGGTGCGCGTATAATAGCCTAGATTGGTGCGGATGTTGTTGGACATCTGCGTCCAGGTCCGCGTGTCGAGCACCTCGAAGCGCCCCGGCCGTTTGTCGCCCTGGGCAAGCCCCTCGACGACCATCGAAACCGAAGCATCGCCGAAGATGAAATGCGTCTGCCGGTCGCGGAAATTGAGATGGCCGGTGATGATCTCGGGCGTCGTCACCAGCACGCGCCTGTGCGCGCCGGCCCGCACCAGATTGACCGCAATGTGCAATGCCGCCGCCGCCGACGAGCAGCCAAGCCCCATGTCGAAGCCGGCGCCCTTCGTGCCCATCGCCTGCTGCATCTCGATGGCGATCGCCGGATAGGGCCGCTGGTGATGCGAGGCCGAGCAGATCACCAAGTCGATATCCCCAGGCTCCAGGCCGGCATGGTCGAGCGCTTTCCTGGCCGACGCGATGCCGAACTCGGCTTCCAGTGACAGCGCATCGTCGGGGCGCGCCGGAATGCGCGGCGCCATCCGGGTCGGGTCGAGAATGCCTTCGCGCTCGATCACATGACGGGTCTGCACGCCCGAAGCATGGACGATAAAGGCACTGTCCGATTTCTGCAGCAGTGTCTCGCCCGTAGCTTCGCGGCGGACATTCTCCATGTCGACCCAGGCATTGAAGCTGTCGACCAGTTCTTCATTGGTGATCGAAGGCTCGGGGATTTCAACGCCGATGCCGCTGATGATGACGCGATGCATTTTCAGTTCGTCCCCATGCGCAGGCGTTGCGGCTTGATGTGGGCGCCGCGAGAGCTCGGCGCAACATCTTTCGCACCAAGCTAGTTTATGCCGGCTTAAATCAAGTGCCTGAGCTAAGCAGCGCGCCGCGCGACGATGAAGAGGCGCGGGAAACGCAGCAGCACCTTGCCATTCGCCGTCTTCGGATAGGCTTCGGTGACGCTTGCCGTGTAGCGATCGAGGAAAAGCCGCCGCTCGTCCTCGTCGAGCGGATCGAGGAACGGCTTCAGCCCGGTAGACTTCAGCCATTCGACGATGGCTTCGGCATCCGCCAGCGGGTGATTGTAGGCGGTGTGCCAGATGTCGAGCCGGTCGCAGAACGGCGACAAAAGATCGTAGTAGAACGACACCGGCGGCAACAACCCGCGCGCAGCACCCTCGAGCTTGTCGGCAAACGGCATTTCGGCCGCCGTCTCCCGCATCAGCCGGTGCGACGGCTCGCTCATATTATCGGGCATTTGCACGGCAAGCGCGCCGCCGGGCGTCAAAAAACCCATCAGCCGCTGGAAGATCGCCGGATGCTCCGGCAGCCACTGAAACACCGCATTGGCAAAGATCACGTCGACCGGCTTTTCGGGCTGCCACGCAGCCGCATCGGCCAGTTCGAAGGCTACTTCAGGCAGACGCGCCCTCGCCTTCTCGATCATGTCAGGCGAGGTATCGAAACCGCTGACCTGCGCGTTCGGCCAGCGCTCGACCAGAAGCTCGGTGGAATTGCCCGGCCCGCAGCCAATGTCGACCACCCGGCACGGTGCCGCCACCGGCACCTGCGCGACGAGATCGCGCGACGGCCGCGTGCGCTCGTCCTCGAATTTGAGATATTGGGCGGGGGACCAATCGGCCATTTCAGCTCCTCAGATCATTCGAGAATTCGCCGCCCTAAAACAAAAAACCTACCTTGTCAGCCGCTTGTACGTCATGCGGTGCGGATTGACGGCATCGGGGCCGAGCCGGCGGATCTTATCCTGCTCGTAATCCTCGAAATTGCCCTCGAACCATTCGACATGGCTGTCGCCTTCGAATGCCAGGATGTGCGTCGCCAGCCGGTCGAGGAACATGCGATCGTGCGAGATGATGACGGCGCAGCCGGCGAAGTTTTCCAGCGCGTCTTCGAGTGCCGCCAGCGTTTCCGTATCGAGATCGTTGGTCGGTTCGTCGAGTAGCAGCACGTTGCCGCCGGTCTTCAGCATCTTGGCCAGATGCACGCGGTTGCGCTGGCCGCCGGACAGATTGCCGACCTTCTGCTGCTGATCGCCGCCACGAAAATTGAATGACGCGCAATAGGCGCGGGTGTTGGCCTCGAACTTGCCGAGCTTGACCACTTCGGCGCCGCCCGAGATTTCTTCCCACACGGTCTTGGTCGGGTCGAGCGCGTCGCGGCTCTGGTCGACGTAACCGAGCTTGACGGTCTCGCCGACGCGGATCGTGCCGGCATCCGGCTTTTCCTGGCCGGTGATCATGCGAAACAGCGTCGTCTTGCCGGCGCCGTTCGGGCCGATGACACCGACGATGCCGCCGGGCGGCAGCTTGAATTCGAGATCGTCGATCAGCAGCGTGTCGCCAAAACCCTTCGACAGGCCCTCGACTTCGATCACCACATTGCCGAGCCGCTCGCCATGCGGAATGACGATCTGCGTGTCGCTCGGACGCCGCTTGTCGGCCGCATCCAGCAGATCCTGGAAGGCCTGGATGCGCGCTTTCGACTTGGTCTGCCGGGCTTTCGGGCTGGACTGGATCCACTCGCGCTCGCGGCCGATCGCCCGCTGGCGCGCATCGTCCTCGCGGCCTTCCTGCTTGAGCCGCTTGGCCTTGGCTTCGAGATATTTGGTATAGTTGCCCTCATAGGGAATGCCGCGGCCACGGTCGAGCTCCAGGATCCAGCCGGTGACGTTGTCGAGGAAGTAGCGGTCGTGGGTGATGATCATCACCGCGCCCGGATAGGCGCGCAGATGCTTTTCCAGCCACGCCGTCGTCTCGGCGTCGAGATGGTTGGTCGGCTCGTCGAGCAGCAGAAGGTCGGGCTGGCGCAGCAGGAGCTGGCAAAGTGCTACGCGGCGGCGCTCGCCACCCGACAGCTTGGTGACGTCGGCTTCCTTGGGCGGGCAGCCGAGCGCTTCCATCGCCATCTCGACCTGCTGTTCGAGATCCCACAGGTTCAGCCGGTCCATCTCGTCCTGGAGCTTGGCCGACTCGTCGGCCGTTTCGTCGGAATAGTTCATCATCAATTCGTTGTAGCGCTCAATGATCGCGGTCTTGGCGGCGACGCCTTCCATGACGTTCTCGAACACCGTCTTGCTCGCATCGAGTGCCGGCTCTTGCGCCAGATAACCGACGGTGGCGCCTTCGGCCAGCCACGCCTCGCCGCTCCACTCCTTGTCGATGCCGGCCATGATCTTGAGGATGGTCGACTTGCCGGCGCCGTTCGGGCCGAGGATGCCGATCTTGGCGTCCGGGTAGAAGGAGAGATGGATATTCTCGAGCACCTTCTTGGTGCCATAGGCCTTATTGAGGCCGGCCATGTGATAGATGAACTGGCGTGCCACGCGCGCTTTCCCTGAAAAGTCGACTGGATGTCGGATTGAATGGAAGTTGGGCGCTATGTAGGCGATGCCGCGCCGAACGGCAAACTGTTTTGGCATTTCGGATCTGTCTTCGGGCCGAAGGTGCTCATCGAACTGTCGCCGATTTCGGTTCGCTGCATGGTCCGGCGAAAGCTCCGATTAACCATTCCGCGTCAAAACGGTGTTGGATGGGGAATCGCCGGCAAGCCGCGATTTCTGCAGAGAGATCGGATCGACGGCGTTGCTGACCAGTTTCCTGCTGCTTGCCGAAGCGGTTCTCTATTTCGGCGTCATGGTCACGCTTTTCCGGTTCAGGCACCGCATCGGCCTCGGCGTGTTTGTCTGTGCGCTCGGCGCCATGCATTTTCTGGAGACCTACCTCGCCAGCGTCTTTTACGTCGCCCTGCCGTTCGGCATGGTTTCGCCCGGTTCCGCGGTGCTGTTTTCCGGCAAGCTGGTGATGCTTCTGCTGCTCTATATCAAGGAGGACGCGGCAACCGTCCGGCAGCCGATTTACGGCCTGTTGCTCGGCAATGCCCTGATGATCGGGCTTGTGCTGGTCCTGCGCCTGCATGAGATCGCACCGCTTCCCAACGGCAACCTTCCAGACATCGGTTTCATCGACCAGATGGGCTGGCTGATGGTGTGGGGCACGACGCTGCTCTTCGTCGACGCCATCCTGATCATCTTGCTTTACGAAAAGCTTGGGCGTTATCTTCGCAACGCGATGTTCTCCCGCATCCTGATCTCCGTCGCTTGCGTGCTCACTTTCGACCAGGCTGGATTTTTCACCGCGCTGCACTTCGTCACCGGCGCGCCGATCGCGGTTTTCTTTGGCGGCTGGTTCGCCAAGATGGGAGCGGCGCTCGCCTACAGCACCATGCTTGTCGCTTATATCAAATGGTTCGAGGCGCGGCAGATTCCGGCGCCGCGCGGCCTGTCCGACATTTTCGACACACTGACCTATCGCGAGCGCTATGAGGCGCTGATCGAGCATGTCGGCCGCGACGGCCTCACCGGCCTGCTGCACCGGGGACGCTTCGACAGCGACGGCGAAGCGGCCGTTGCAGCCAGCCTGCGGACGGCCAAACCGCTCAGTCTCTTGATCATCGACGTCGACCACTTCAAATCGATCAACGACCGCTTCGGCCACGCCGAGGGCGACAAGGTGCTGAAATCCGTCGCCGGCCTGCTTGGCGAGGTTGCCGGTCCCGAGGATCAGGTGTTCAGGATCGGCGGCGAGGAATTCGCCATCCTCTGCTCACGGTCGCATTCGGTCGCCAGGCTGCTTGGGGAAAGCATCAGGCAGGCGGTCAAGACATCCGCAAGCACCAGCCGGTTCGATATCACCGTCAGCGCCGGCATCTCCACCGTCAGCGAGACGACCCGCTGCCTTGCCGATGTCTTTGCGCTGGCCGACCAGCGCCTCTACAAGGCCAAATCGACCGGACGCGATCGCGTCGTCGGCGAACCTGGCGGCCACGAGGCCGATAGCCTCACCCCATGGACCAGGCCAGCGCGCGGCATCGGCGCATAGGCATCCCGTGTCACTGGAATTCGATCGGATCGACGGTGCCTTTCGGACAACCCGCATTGTTCGTCGGCACTGATGCCAGCAACAGCTCACTGAGCGAAGAGTTCGGGCCGATCGGGCCGGTCAGGCCGAGCGTCAGTTCGCCGATCAGCCGCCTGCCACTCGAATGGTCGTTCAAACAGGAGACGCGAACCCGATCGCCCGCGCCGGGACCGAAGGCACTGTCGAAGGCGGCGCGGATCTGGTCGGAGGTCAGATCCCGGCCAATTTTTTGCGTGAAAAGATCACGCACCGGTGAAGTATTCACCGCGCGCGTCAGGTTCAGCGCATCGGAAAAATACTCCTGCTGGCTCTTGCCGTAACAGGTGCCATGCTTGATCCACTCATGCCTATCGAGATCGGATGCGGTACCTGGCATCACCTGATCGAGCTCCGACCGCGTGTTCGGCTCAAGCTCGACCGGCGGCAAATCCTGCCAATGCGCCGGATTGTCGTTCGCCTTGTCGGCCGCTGCCACCTGGCAATAGAAATTTCCGTTCGGCTGCGGCCACAGCCCATGCAAGGTGAAATGGGTCGCGTCAAAACCGGCCGCGGTCTGCGCCTTGCATTCGGTTTTGCTGGGCTTGGTTTCACAGAAGGCCGGTTGCCAGCTCAGCGCGAGGACATGTTCGGGCTTTCCCGAAACCGTCGCAGCGGACTTCTTCTGGTCGGCCGGCGCGGGTGCTGCCGGCATCGTTGATGCGCTGCTACCCGAAACATGGCCGCAACCGATCTTCACCCAGCGGCGCTCCGGATCCGCACCCGGCACGCGGATCAGATAATGCGTGGGGACATCCTTGTTGCCGGCCAGAAGCTCGTAGCTCTGTCCGGCGTTGGTCGAGATGTCGCCGGGGTTCTTGCCGCTCTTGATGGCCTGCGTGGCTGGACAGCTGGCGTCGGCCACGAAAGAGCCGCTCATTTTGACCTCGGCCCGCGCAGCACCCGCCAGCAACGCGGCGACAAGCGACAATCCGAAAACCAGACCTGTCCGCATGCGCATAAAAGTACCCCGGCTGAAAAATGCTGCGGCAACAGACTGCCGCCCTCTCCCGGTATCAAATTCTCCATGTCAGAATTGCGATACTGTGTGTAGCGACGCAAGAACAGCGCTGCGAAAAACACCGATTGACGCAAACCCGGCGTCAGAGCACACAAATGTCCGCAGGCGCGAAAACGCGTTGGAGACGAAGCGACAATGTCATTCAGCCAGCAGCGCGTGCTCCGATCGCCGACCGGTGCCGAGCTTAACCTTTATGTGAAACGCGCCGAGGGTCGCCCGCTCGCCGCTGTCCAGATCAATCACGGGCTGGCCGAGCACGCCGCGCGCTATGTCCGCTTCGCTACCTTCCTGGGTGAGCGCGGCTTCTACGTCTACGCCCACGACCATCGTGGCCACGGCGCCACCAAGGCGCCCGATGCGCCGCTCGGCCAGTTCGCTCAATCAAATGGCGGCGCCAAGGTCATCGCCGATGTCGCCGCCGTGCACGATCTGATCGCCAAGGAACATCCCGGCCTGCCCATCATCGTCTTCGGCCATTCCATGGGCGGCCTCGTCGCCCTTAATTTCATGCTTCATCATTCGAACCGCCTGCACGCCGCCACCATCTGGAACGCGAATTTTTCCGCCGGGCTCGCCGGTCGTGCCGCGCGAATCATCCTGGCCTGGGAAAAATTCCGGCTCGGCTCCGATATGCCGTCGCGCATGCTGCCTAGACTGACCTTCCAGGCCTGGGGCAAAGCCGTCCCCGGTCACCGGACGCCGTTCGACTGGCTGTCGCGCGACGCAGCCGAAGTCGACAAATACATCGCCGATCCGCTGTGCGGCTGGGATGCCTCCGTGTCGATGTGGCGCGACCTGTTCGGCTTTGTCTTCGACGGCGCCGACGACGCTAATTTTTCCGGGGTCCGCAAGACCCTTCCGATCTGCCTGGTCGGCGGCGAAAGGGACCCCGCCACCGATCGCGGCAAGGCGGTCGGGCACCTCGCTGGGCGCCTGCACAGGATGGGCTTTTCGAATCTCGTGTCAAAGGTTTACGCCGAGACCCGCCACGAAGGCCTGAACGAAGTGAATCGACATATAATCATGGACGATTTCGCCGCATGGGCCGACAGCGTGCTGAAACAAGCGTGATCGAGATAGGCATGATCGGGTTTGGCCCATTGCAAGAGCCGTGACAGCAGCACGCGGGATTGATAGTGCATGTTGCCCAAAAGTGCGCAGCGGTTTTGGGACAACGACATGCATAAAAAGAAAACTAGAGCCTGCGTTTCCGACCAATCACGGTGATCCATGATCGAGCCTCCGCTGAAAGGCATCCGCGTAATCGAACTCGCCCGCATCCTGGCCGGACCGTGGGCCGGGCAACTGCTTGCCGATCTCGGCGCCGACGTTATCAAAGTCGAGAGCCCTGATGGCGGCGACGACACCCGCAAATGGGGGCCGCCCTTCGTCATGAGCCATGATGGCAAAAACCTCTCGGCCGCCTATTACCATTCCTGCAATCGCGGCAAGCGCTCCATCGCCATCGATTTCTCGACGCCCGAAGGCGCCGAGACCGTGCGCCGGCTGGTCGCGACCTCAGATGTGCTGATCGAGAACTTCAAGCTCGGCGGGCTGAAGAAATACGGGCTCGACTATGACAGCTTGCGCAAGATCAATCCGCGGCTGATCTATTGCTCGATCACCGGCTTTGGCCAGGACGGACCCTATGCGCCGCGCGCCGGCTATGACTTCATCATCCAGGGCATGGCCGGAATGATGTCGATCACCGGCGAGGCCGGTCGCGAGCCGCAAAAAGCCGGCGTCGCGGTATCCGACATTTTCACCGGCCTATATTCGGTGATCGCCATCCAGGCCGCACTTCGCCACGCCGAGAAGACCGGCGAAGGCCAACACATCGATATGGCGCTCTACGACACCCAGATCTCGGCGCTCGGCAACCAGAACCTCAACTATCTGGTCTCCGGCAAATCGCCGGTGCAGATGGGCAACGCGCATATGAACATCGCGCCCTACGAGGTGGTGCCGGTGAAGGACGGCCACATCATCCTGGCCATTGGCAATGATGGCCAGTTCGCTAAATTCTGCGCGGCCGTCGGATTGGACGAGCTGTCGTCGAACCCAGATTTCGCCACCAATCCCGCCCGGGTCGCCAACCGCGCGAAGCTGCGCGAGCATATAATCGAGGCGCTAAAGACCTTCGATCGCGATCCGCTGCTGGCTAAACTCGAGGCGGCAAGCGTGCCTGCCAGCCCTATCAACACCATCGGCGAGATGTTCGCCGATCCGCAGACTATCTCGCGCGGCATGCGGCTCGATCTCGACGACGGCCACGGCAATCTTTTGCCCTCGGTGCGCGCGCCGATGATCATGTCGGGCACGCCGCTGGTCTATGAGCGACCCGCGCCGCGTCTCGGCGAACACACCGAAGAAATCCTTGCCGAATTGGAGAGGTCAGGAAAATGAAGACCGGCGGACAACTCATCGTCGATGCGCTCGACGCCAACGGAACGGACCGTATCTATTGCGTGCCAGGCGAATCCTACCTTGCGGTGCTCGACGCGCTGCACGATTCGACGATCCGCACCATCGTCTGCCGTCAGGAGGGCGGTGCTGCAATGATGGCCGACTGCCATGGTCGCCTGACCGGCAAACCCGGCATCTGCTTCGTCACCCGCGGCCCCGGCGCCACCAACGCCTCGGCCGGCATCCACATCGCCATGCAGGATTCGGTTCCCGTCATCCTGTTCATCGGCCAGGTCGCCAGCCACGCCAAGCAGCGCGAGGCTTTCCAGGAGGTCGACTACGTCAGGTTCTTCGGCGATATCGCCAAATGGGTGGTCGAGATCGACGATGCCTCGCGCATCCCCGAATTCGTCACCCGCGCCTTCGCGGTGGCGACGTCCGGCCGTCCCGGCCCGGTCGTCATCTCGCTGCCAGAAGACATGCTGACCAGCTTTGCCGAAGCGCCTGCTGCCCTGCCCTACACGCCGGTCGAGACGCGACCGGGCGAGGCCGAGCTCGATGCTCTCGAAAAGCTCCTCAACAAGGCGAAGCGCCCCTTCGTTATCCTAGGCGGCACGCGCTGGGATGCGGAGGCCGTCGCGCGGATGCGCACGATCGCCGAAGCCTGGTCGCTGCCGGTCGGCTGTTCCTTCCGCCGACAGATGCTGTTCGATCATCTCCACCCGAGCTATGCGGGCGATGTCGGCATTGGCCTCAACCCGAAGCTGGCGACCGCGATCAAGCAGGCCGATCTCATGCTGCTGATCGGCGGCCGCATGGGCGAGATGCCGTCCTCCGACTATACGCTGCTCAAGAGCCCCTACCCCGACCAGACGCTGGTCCATGTCCATGCCGACGCCGGCGAGCTCGGCCGTGTCTATCGGCCGGCGCTGGCGATCAACGCCTCGCCGTCCGCTTTCGTCGAAGCCTTTGCCGGGCGCAAGCCGGCTGCCACGCCGACATGGTCTGATGAAACACCGAAGCTGCACGCCGCCTATCTCGACTGGTCGACACCGCCGGAAAGCGGCCCCGGCGCCGTCCAGATGGGGCCGATCATGAACTATCTCGAAAAAATGCTGCCCGATGACGCGATCCTCACCAACGGCGCCGGCAACTACGCCACCTGGGTGCACCGCTTCCACCGTTCCCGCCGCTTTGCCACGCAGGCGGCGCCGACCTCCGGCTCGATGGGCTACGGCACGCCGGCAGCGGTCGCCGCCAAGGAATTGTTTCCCGAGCGAGACGTGATTGCCTTTGCCGGCGACGGCTGCTTCCTGATGAACGGGCAGGAGTTCGCCACCGCGGTGCAGTACGATCTGCCGATCATCGTTGTCGTCGTCAACAACGGCATCTACGGCACCATCCGCATGCATCAGGAGCGTGAGTATCCGGGCCGTGTCGTCGCCACCGATCTGCGGAATCCCGACTTCGCGGCTCTCGCCCGCGCCTATGGCGGCCATGGCGAAACGGTCGAGAAGACGGCCGACTTCGCGCCGGCCTTCGAACGCGCGCGCGCCAGCGGCAAGCCGTCGATCGTCGAGATCAGGCTCGATCCTGAGGCCATCACGCCGACCCGGACGATGACCCAGATAAGGGACAGGTCCTGACCTGGCAGGAAGGGGTGCCCCTTCCCGTCAGCACAAGACTTGGCTACATCGTCGCCGCCTTCTCGATCTGTCCGCGGATCTCGCCGTCCTTGTGTGCGCCCGTATGGATGTTGATGTAGTATTTGCCGGCCATCAGGTCGTCGGCCTGCGCGTCGGTCAGAGTCGCCGCCCCCTTGAACCGGCTTTTCGGAGCGCCCTTAAACGGGATGACGACGCCGGCATTTTCACCTTTTGCTGCCGGGCCGTGAATATGTCCGGCCGTCGCCGGTCCACTGAGACCTGAATACGTCACGTTCCAGGTGAGCTGTTTCGTGGCTGTGTCGAAGACGAGAGCGGCGGTACCCTTGCCCTCCGTGGTGATGGGCGGATTCTGCTGAGCGCCATCGAGCGTCGCCTTCATCTTCATCATGTCGGCCAGGGCCGGTGAAGCGCAAAGGAAGGATGCCGAAACGGCCAGCGCCGAAAGAATCGGCGAGAAGGATTGCATGCGCATGAAAATCTCCGTTGTGGCGGTGACATCCGCTGAAGCTGGATGCACTGGAACAACGGTTGTGGCGAGCGGATGTTTCCACCGGTAACGGCTATTTTACATCCCAACAAAAAGGGGCGGTCGCCCGCCCCTTCCGAATTGCAGGCCGTAGAGGCCCGGTTAATCGCCTCTACCTGATGGCGCTACTTGATCGCCTTGTCGGTGATGGCGGTGGTATAGGCGCCGGTCGGCTCCTTGGTGATGATCTTCTGGTCGAGCAGCGCCTTGGCGGTGCGCGCGTAGGTCGCCGGGTCGAGCTTGCCGTCGGCATTGTCGATCAGCTTGGCGACTTCGCCCATCATGCGCTTCTGGTGGTTCTCGTCCTGGCCGCCATTGTCCATGACGATGCCGGCTGCCTCGTCGGGATTGTCGACGGCATATTTCCAGCCCTTCATCGAGGCGCGCACAAAACGCACCATCTTGTCCTCGAAGGCCGGATCCTTGAGCTTGTCCTCTAAGGCATAGAGCCCGTCCTCAAGCAGGTCGTTGCCCATGGCCGAGTAGTTGAACACGATCAGCTCTTCCGGCTTGTAGCCGGCGTCGATGAGCTGCCAGTATTCGTTGTAGGTCATGACCGAAATACAATCCGCCTGCTTCTGGATCAGCGGCTGCACGTCGAAACTCTGCTTCAGCACGGTGACGCCGTCCGGGCCTCCGTCGGTCTTCAGGCCGAGCTTGTTCATCCAGGCGTAGAACGGATATTCATTGCCGAAGAACCAGACGCCGAGCGTATGGCCCTTGAAGTCGGCTTCGCTCTTGATCGGGCCATCCTTCGGGCAGACCAGCTGCATGCCGGCCTTCTTGAACGGTTGGGCGATATTGACCAGCGGCACGCCCTTTTCGCGGGCGGCCAGCGCGCCGCCCATCCAGTCGACAATGACGTCGGCGCCGCCACCGGCGATCACCTGCTCGGGCGCGATATCGGGGCCGCCCGGCTTGATCTCGACGTCGAGGCCCTCGGCCTCATAGAAGCCCCTGTCCTTGGCGACGTAGTAGCCGGCAAACTGGGCCTGCGTGACCCATTTCAGCTGCAGCGTCACCTTGTCTGCGGCCATCGCCTGGAACGCGGCAAGCGACATCGCGCCGGCCAACATCGAAATAACAAGTCTTTTCATGTTTTTACCCTCTGGAGTTAAATGATCACCCTTAAGGACCAGGAGCTATCGATACGCCCCGGTTCCAAACCCGCCACCGCCCTATCCACCACGGACGGAGGGATGCCAAAACGTGACGGCTCTCTCGAAAAGAGCGACCACGCCATAAAAGACCGAACCCGCAAGTGCTGCAACTGCGATTTCGGCCCAGACCATATCGATGTTCATCCGCCCGACTTCCGTCGAAATCCGGAATCCCATGCCGACCACCGGCGTGCCGAAGAACTCCGCGACGATGGCGCCGATCAGCGCCAGCGTCGAATTGATCTTCAGCGCGTTGAAGATGAACGGGGCGGCGGCTGGCAGCCGCAGCTTGAACAGCGTCTGCCAGTAACTCGACGCATAGGTGCGCATCAGGTCGCGCTCCATATGGCCGGAGGCGGCAAGCCCGGCGACGGTGTTCACCAGCATCGGGAAAAAGGTCATGATGATGACGACGGCGGCCTTCGACTGCCAGTCAAAGCCGAACCACATGACCATGATCGGCGCCACGCCGATGATCGGCAGCGCCGAGACCATGTTGCCGATCGGCAAAAGCCCGCGGCGCAGGAACGGCACGCGGTTGGCCGCGATGGCGGCGAGGAAGCCGGCGCCGCTGCCAACGACATAACCGAAGATCACCGCCTTGAAGATGGTCTGCCGCACGTCGGCGGCCAGCACCGGCAGCGAATTGGCGATGCGCACGCCGATGGCGCTTGGCGGCGGCAGCAGGATGAAGGGGATGCCTGCGCCGCGCGTCACCGCTTCCCAGATGATCAGGATCCAGGCGCCGAAGATCGCCGGGATGATCAGCCTCAAAGCGGTCGCCGCCCAGCGCGAGGTCGGGCGAAGCGCGGACAGGACCGTCACGCAGCGCCAGGCCAGAAGCCATGCCGCGGCAAGCAGCAGATAGAAGGACGCGCGAGCGGTGCCTTCATTGCCGGTTATGCCGGCAAGCAGCAGCCACGCCGCGCCATGCGCGCCAAGGAAGAGCAACACCACGCCAATTGCCGGTGGGAAATTATCAGCCTCGATTGCCAGAAGCAGCAACAAGAAAATCAAAGCCGCTATAGCGACACCATAACCGGGCGCCGCATCGACAAGCGGCCAAAGAAGGATCGCGCCGGCAAGAAGCGCAAGCGCTGCATACCCTTGCCACGAGCGGGGCGTGATCGACGAAAGGCTGAGGAGATCGCTCATGCCGGCCTCCCGCCCATGGCGCGGTCGACGATGCGCCCGGCAATGCCGACCACCATAACCAGCAGCGCCGCGACGACTGACCCGGCCACCAGCGCCGACCAGATGTCGATGGTCTGGCTGTAATAGGCGCCGGCGAGCAGCTTGGCGCCGATGCCGGCGACGGCGCCGGTCGGGAGTTCACCAACGATGGCGCCGACCAGGCTGGCGGCCACCGCCACCTTCATCGAGGTGAACAGGAACGGCACCGACGCCGGCACCCGTAATTTCCAGAAGGTCTGCGAGCGACTGGCATTGTAGGTGTGCATCAGATCGAGATGGGTGAGCTCGGGCGAACGTAGGCCCTTAACCATGCCGACAGCCACCGGAAAGAACGAAAGATAGGTCGAGATCAGCGCCTTCGGGATCAGCCCGGTAACGCCGATCGCCGCCAGCACCACGATGATCATCGGCGCCACCGCCAGGATCGGAATGGTCTGCGAGGCAATGATCCACGGCATCAGGCTGCGGTCGAGCGTCACCACATGCACGATGCCGACGGCAATCACGATGCCGAGCGCGGTGCCGAAGGCGAAGCCGAGCAGCGTCGAGGACAGCGTCACCCAGGCATTATAGACAAGGCTGCGGTTGCTGGTGACCTTGCGCAGAAACGTGTTCTCGAAGAAATTCACCGCCACCTGATGCGGCGCCGGCAGCGTCGGCTTCGGCTGCGACATAGTCTTGCCGATGAATTCCACAATATCAGGCGTCTCGCCGGCACGGCGGTCGAGATCGCGCTGGAAGGGTGCGTTGAGGATGACAGCCATAATGTACCAAACGACGACCACGCCCGCGAGGATCGAGGTCACCGGAACGATCTTGTCGCGAAAGGAGTCCATCTAGCGAAGCTCCCCTCCTCTCCCAAACGGGAGAGAGCGATGATACCTATTCTTCGTCATCCTAGGGCGAAGCAAGGACCGAAGCGACGCGTCGCAGACCCTAGGATCCATGCCGTTACCTCCCCGCGCCACGACCGTGCGGAACATTGCTCCCGATGTGAGGAGGGTTGCCGCTCGTCCCGCACATTTTCTGAACCGCTTGTGCGCCTCGGCCAACGTCAAGGCATGGATCCTAGGGTCTGCGCAGGCCGCTGCGCGGCTGCTCCGCCCTAGGATGACGAAGGCATGGTTGACCGCTCCCTCGCGGGGCGGAAGCGACTCATGGGACGGAGGAAGCCCGTTCTCCACCGCCTCAATCCTCATAGCTGTGCCCTGCCCTGAGCCCGTCGCGGACGCGCGCGGCGATCGCCAGGAACTCCGGTGTCTCGCGGATGTCGAGCGGCCGCTGCTTCGGCAGCGTCGATTCGATGACGTCGCTGACGCGGCCCGGGCGCGGCGACATGACGATGATCCGCGTCGAGAGATAGACCGCCTCCGGAATCGAATGGGTGACGAAGCAGATGGTCTTGTTGGTCCGCTCCCAAAGCTCCAGCAGCTGTTCGTTGAGATGGTCGCGCACGATCTCGTCCAGCGCGCCGAACGGCTCGTCCATCAGCAGAAGATCGGCATCGAAGGCCAGCGCCCGCGCGATCGAGGCGCGCTGCTGCATGCCGCCGGAAAGCTGCCACGGGTATTTCTGCTCAAAGCCGCCCAGGTTGACGAGGTCGAGCGTGCGCTTGATGCGCGCCGCCTGCTCTGTCTTCGAGAGGCCCATGATTTCCAGCGGCAGCGCCACGTTGCGCTCGATGGTACGCCACGGATAAAGCGCCGCCGCCTGGAAGACATAGCCATAGGCGCGGCTCTGGCGCGCCTGCTCGGGCGTCATGCCGTTGACTGAGATGGTTCCCGATGTCGGTTTTTCCAGATCGGCGATGACCCGCAGCAAGGTCGTCTTGCCGCAACCGGACGGCCCGATGAAGGACACAAACTCGCCCTTCCCGATGGTCAGGTCGACATTCGACAGCGCCTGCACCGGACCGTCACTGGTCTGGAAGGTCAGGCCGAGCTTACTTGCCGAAACGACGGCTGGCGATGTTCCCGTCATAGGCCGCAGCCTGCCTTTTTGCGCCGCTGCTGCGCCGGCCGGAATCCGGTTGATTTTGCCGCGATGTTGCTTTCCACTCGCCCCGTCCTATCCGACTGAGAGTTCCCACTCGAACGAGAGTCTCCCCGATGCCGCTCAAACCCACTTGTCATCTTATCCGCCCTGAAAGCTCTTATGAAGGCAAGCAGGGACTGAGTTATTTCACCGGTATCGCCGCCGAGACGGTCGGCTCTACCGGTATCTGCATGCATCTGCTCACCATGCCGCCTGGTGCCCGCGCCAAGGCGCATATGCACGAAAGCCATGAAACGGCGATCTATGTGCTCTCCGGCGAGGTCCATACCTGGTATGGCGACCGGCTTGAACAGCAGATCGTGGTCAATGCCGGCGACCTCTTCTACATTCCTGCCGGCGTGCCGCATCTGCCGGCCAATCTGAGCGACAGTTCGGCCTCGGCGGTCATCGCCCGCACCGATCCCAACGAGCAGGAAAGCGTCGTCCTGCTGCCGGAACTGGATGGGCTGGTCGCCTGAGGCCGGCATCGACGCAGAGGCCGTCATCGGCACCGCCACGAACATGATTTCAACGGCCCTATCTCTTCAAGGCCGGGGATGGTCACGAAGAAACCGTCCGCTCCCTTGTTGGTGACCTTGACGGTTTCAGTCGTCGTTCCCTCCTCGCCTTCAGCGAAACAGGTCGAGCTCAATGACTGCGTGCCAGGCGCCGTCACCAGTTGCCGCGCGAACCGGCAGCCGCTGCCATAGGTTTCGACGCCGTCGGCGGTCAGCACGACATAGGCATCGCTGTCCCGATAACCGAGCCGTACAGCGGCACAACCGACATCATTGCCATAGGAACCTGCAAGGACCTCAGCCGCTGCCGGAACGGCGGTAATGCTCGCCATAACCAGTGAGACGATCGCTGCCGGACGCGCCAAGCTCACACCCCGGTCGCCGGAATACCTGTGCGCTCCACCTTGCGCGGCGCGGAAATTTCCTTCCAGGTCGACAGCGCCCGGTTGACCGCTGCATTCGGCTCGCGAGCGACGAACTCGCCATGGCCAGGCTTCGCCTTGACCTCGTTCTCCTGGATAGACAGTTCACCGCGCGAGAAGACGAAGCGCGGCAGGCCGGTCACCTCAAAACCTTCGAAGACGTTGTAGTCGATCACCGACTGTTGCTTCTTGGAAGTGATCGTCTTCTTGCGCTTCGGGTCCCAGACGAGGATGTCGGCGTCGGCGCCTTCGACAATGGCGCCCTTCTTTGGATACATGTTGAGGATCTTGGCGATATTGGTCGAGGTCACCGCGACGAATTCGTTCATCGTCAGCCGGCCGGTGTTGACGCCAGCGGTCCACAGCACCGGCAAGCGGTCCTCGAGCCCGCCTGTGCCGTTCGGGATCTTGGTGAAATCGCCGATGCCGTTACGCTTTTGGCTGGTGGTGAAGGCGCAGTGGTCGGTCGCCACCACTTGCAGCGATCCTGCCTGCAGGCCTGCCCACAGCGACTCCTGATGCACTTTGTTGCGGAAGGGCGGGCTCATCACGCGCCGTGCCGCATGGTCCCAGTCCTTGTTGAAATACTCGCTCTCGTCGAGCGTCAGATGCTGGATCAACGGCTCGCCGAACACCCGCATGCCCTTCTGGCGCGCCCGGCGAATGGCTTCATGGGCCTGCTCGCAGGAGACATGCACGACATAGAGCGGCACGCCGGCCATGTCGGCGATCATGGCGGCGCGGTTGGTCGCCTCGCCTTCCACTTCCGGCGGGCGCGAATAGGCGTGCCCCTCTGGGCCGTTATTGCCGGCGGCCAGCAGCTTCTGCGACAGGGCGGCAACCACGTCGCCATTCTCGGCATGAACCAGCGGCAGCGCGCCAAGATCAGCGCAGCGCTGGAACGACGAATACATTTCGTCGTCATCGACCATCAGCGCGCCCTTGTAGGCCATGAAGTGCTTGAACGAGGTTATGCCCTTGTCGACGACATTAGCCATCTCATCGAACACCTGCTTGCCCCACCAGGTGATCGCCATGTGGAAGGAATAATCGCAGGACGCTTTCGAGGTCTTGTTGTCCCACATCTGCAAGGCTTCCAGCAGCGACTGCTGCGGCGCCGGCAGGCAGAAATCGACCACCATCGTCGTGCCGCCTGACAAGGCCGCGCGCGTGCCGCTCTCGAAATCATCGGCCGAATAGGTGCCCATGAACGGCATTTCGAGATGGGTGTGCGGATCGATGCCGCCCGGCATGACATAGCAGCCGGTGGCGTCGAACTCGTGGTCGCCATGCAGGTTCGAGCCGATGGCGACAATCTTGCCATGCTGCATCAGCACGTCGGCCTTCCATGTGCGGTCGGCGGTGACGATGGTGCCATTCTTGATGACTTTGGACATGCTCTTGTTCCCTTGTTTTCTTCGCGCTTCTTGGTGAGCGTCTTGCTTGATCAGATCGGTTCAGGATCGAGCCCTGAACGGCCTCTACATGACTCCAACTTCCCGCAATATCCCCTCGACGCAACCGTCGAAAGAATTTGCCAGGTCTCCTGTCGAAAACCGCAGCACACGATAGCCCTGTCGGCCAAACCTTGCATCGCGAATTCGATCTTTGTCCATCTGCTCCGGCGTGAAGTGATGCTCTCCATCCACCTCGATGACGAGGTTCTTCTCATGCAACACGAAGTCCGCAATATAAGGTCCGATCGGCGCCTGCTTTCTGGCATGCAAACCGTAGAGGCGACGGAACTCTTTCAATTCGGACCAGAGTTTGCGTTCACCATCCGTCATGTTTCGACGCAGTGCTCTGGCACGCTTTATGGCGGCTGGATCGATCGCGGTCGGTGCCAAGACGAGTACCCCCACCCTCAATCCCTCCCCACAAGGGGGAGGGAGGCTTTTCGTCGCGCTATCACAGCTGAACCCATCAAAGCTTTCGCCACAGGAAAGGCGTCGCCATTGCCAGTCCCCCTCCCCCTTGTGGGGAGGGGTTAGTGGTGGGGGTACAGCGCCGACATCTCACCCCACGATCTCCGCCGTCTCGACCACCGCGTGGAACAGCACGTCGGCGCCGGCCGCCGCCCATTCCTTGGTAATTTCCTCGGCCTCGTTGTGGCTGAGCCCGTCGACGCAGGGGCACATCACCATCGCTGTCGGCGCGACGCGGTTGATCCAGCAGGCGTCATGGCCGGCGCCGGAGACGATGTTGCGATGGGTATAACCCAAGCGCTCTGCCGCATCCCGCACAGCCTTGACGCAGCCGGGGTCGAAGGTGACCGGATCGAAATGGCCGACCTGATCGATCGCGTATTTGATGTCGAGCGCCTCGCAGATCGTGTCGATGCCTTCGCGGATGCGCCCATCCATGGCGTCCAGCACTTCCTTTTCCGGCGAGCGGATGTCGATGGTGAAGACGGTGCGCCCGGCGATGATGTTGCGCGAGTTCGGATAGACCTCCATGTGGCCGACCGCGCCTACCGCGTCGGGCTGGTAGTCCATGGCGATCTCGTGCACCAGCTCGATCACCCGCGCCATGCCGAGCCCGGCATTGCGGCGCTTGGGCATCGGCGTCGAGCCGGTATGCGCCTCCTTGCCGGTCAGCGTCACCTGCAGCCATTTCAGTCCCTGGCCATGAGTGACGACGCCGATGTCGATGCCCTCGTCCTCGAGGATCGGCCCCTGCTCGATATGCAGTTCGAAGAAGGCGTGGATCTTGCGGTCACCGACTTTCTCGGCACCCTTCCAGCCGATGCGTTCGAGTTCCTCGCCGAACTTCTTGCCGTCCTTGTCGACATGCGTATAGACGTCGGCCTGGTCGAGGACGCCGGCAAAGACGCCGGACGCCATCATCGCCGGCGCAAAGCGCGCGCCTTCCTCGTTCGTCCAGTTGGTGACGACGATCGGATGCTTGGTCTTGATGCCGAGCTCGTTGAGCGAGCGCACGATCTCCAACCCGCCAAGAACGCCGAGCACGCCGTCATACTTGCCGCCGGTCGGCTGGGTGTCGAGATGGCTGCCGACATAGACCGGCGGCAGATCAGGGTCGGTGCCTTCGCGGCGGGCAAACATCGTGCCCATCTCGTCGAGGCCCATTTCGAGCCCCGCCGCCTCGCACCAGCGCTTGAACAGATGCCGCCCCTCGCCATCCTCGTCGGTCAACGTCTGGCGATTGTTGCCGCCGGCAATGCCGGGGCCGATCTTCGCCATCTCCATTATCGAATCCCACAAACGGTCTGAATTGATTCGCAGATTCTCGCCGGGAGCGGCCATTTCCTAAAACCTCATCGATTGCGGCACGCCGGCGTCCCCCTCCCCCTCGAGGGGAGGGTGGCCGCGAAGCGGTCGGGTGGGGTCGCCGAACATGCGCGCGACCTTCTCCTTCACCACCTGCGCGACATGCCATGCGCTGTTTATGACATCGGGCTCGTCAACGCGAAATATATCGAACCCGAGCGATCGCAGATAGGCATCACGGACAGCATCGTGCCGTTTGCCCAGTTCCTGCTCGTGCAGATCGCCATCCACTTCCACGACCAGCTTTACCGCGAGGCAGGCAAAGTCAACGATATAGGGCCCAATCGGACATTGGCGGCGGAACTTGATGCCGGCTGATTTCAACTCGCGCAGTTCGTACCACAGCAGGGATTCGCCTTTGGTCGCATGAACTCGAAGCGCGCGCGCCTTTTGACGCATTTCGAAGCTCACGCGGGTACGGGGCATCAGAAACAACCTCGCGGCAAGAGATCAGGTCGGCGCGCTGCCGCACCGACCCCACCCGGCCGCTTCGCGGCCACCCTCCCCTCAAGGGGGAGGGAAAGCTGCGGCACGTCCCTCAATCCACTGCCCTCAGCACTTCACGCACATGGTCGATCAATTCGTTGATCTGGCCCTTGGTGATGATCAGCGGCGGCGACAGCGCGATGATGTCGCCGGTGGTGCGGATCAGCGCGCCGCGCTCGAACGCCTTGACGAAGGCCGAGAAGGCACGCTTGGTCGGACTGCCGGGAATGGGCGCCAGCTCGATCGCGCCGATCAGGCCGATGTTTCTGATATCGATGACGTTCGGCTCGCCTTTCAGCGAATGCAGCGCGTCTTCCCAATACGGCGCCAGTTCCTCGCCGCGGGTCAGCAGGCCCTCTTCCTTGTAGGTGTCGAGCGTGCCGAGGGCTGCCGCACAGGCGATCGGATTGCCCGAATAGGTGTAGCCGTGGAAGAACTCGATCATATGCTCGGGGCCGGTCATGAAGGCGTCGTGGATCTCCTTCTTGACGAACACCGCGCCCATCGGGATGACACCGTTGGAGACGCCCTTGGCGGTGGTCATGATATCGGGCGTGACGCCGAAATAGTCGGCGGCGAACGGCGTGCCGAGGCGGCCGAAGCCGGTGATGACCTCGTCGAAAATCAGCAGGATGCCGTGCTTGGTGCAGATCTCGCGCAGCCTCTCGAGATAGCCCTTCGGCGGCAGGATGACGCCAGTGGAACCGGCCACCGGCTCGACGATGACGGCCGCGATGGTCGAGGCGTCGTGCAACGCGACGATGCGCTCCAGCTCGTTGGCCAATTCCGCGCCATGCTCGGGCACGCCCTTGGTGAACGAATTCTTCTCCGGCAGATGCGTGTGCGGCATGTGGTCGACGCCGCCGAGCAGCGTGCCGAACATCTTGCGATTGGTGACGATGCCGCCGACCGAGATGCCGCCGAAATTGACGCCGTGATAGCCGCGCTCGCGGCCGATCAGGCGGGTGCGTGAGCCCTCGCCTTGGGCGCGGTGATAGGCGATCGCCATCTTCAGTGCGGTCTCGACCGATTCCGATCCGGAATTGGTGAAGAACACGTGGTCCATGCCCTTCGGCGCGAGGTCGACCAAACGGTTCGCCAGTTCGAAGACGATCGGGTGGCCCATCTGGAACGCCGGTGCATAGTCGAGCTCGGCGGCCTGTTGCTGGATCGCCTCGGTGATCTTCGGCCGGCAGTGGCCGGCATTGACGCACCACAGGCCAGCGGTGCCGTCGAGAACCTTGCGCCCGTCGCTCGTCGTGTAATGCATGTCCTTGGCGGACACCATCATGCGAGGCGCCTGTTTGAACTGCCGGTTTGCCGTGAACGGCATCCAGAATGCGCTGAGATCGTTCGGCGTGACTTTCAGCCGGTTGGACATGACCAAGACTTCCCTTGTAACCTGTTTCGGTGCGGCTAACGCTTGGTCTTCCCGACACTTGGTCTCTGCTGCGTTTTCGTGCTACGCAAATTTTGACCGATTGGACAAACGTTAGCACCGCCCTGTCGGCGGTCAAGGGATTACTAGCGGAAATGCGGCAGCGGAAGCGCGCTCCACAGGCCGGAGAAAAACTGGTCCAGAGAATTGGTCCAGATGACCCTCGCGGCAGTGTCCTACGCGGATGACGACAGGCATGGACGCTCCTCGCCGCACCCGCATTCAGCAGGAAAAGCGCGAGTTGATCCTGGAGGCGGCGCTTGAGGTCTTCTCAACCAACGGCTTTCGCGGCTCGACCATCGACCAGATCGCGGAAGCCGCCGGCATGTCGAAGCCTAACCTGCTCTACTATTTCCGCCGCAAGGAGGACATCCACGAGACGCTGATGCAGCGGCTTCTGGACACCTGGCTGGCGCCGCTGCGCGAACTTGACGACATCGGCGACCCGCTGACCGAATTGCGCAGCTACATCAGGCGCAAGCTCGAAATGGCGCGCGATTTCCCTAGGGAAAGCCGCCTGTTCGCCAACGAGATCCTGCAGGGTGCGCCGCGCATCATGCCGATGCTGGAAGGCGAGCTGAAGACGCTGGTCGACGAGAAGGCCACCGTCATCAAAGGCTGGATGCGCGCCGGCAAGATCGCCCGCACCGACCCTTGGCACCTGATCTTCTCGATCTGGGCGACGACGCAGCACTATGCCGATTTCGACGTTCAGGTCCGCGCCGTGCTCGGGCCCGACCGCGGCGGCGACGGCCGCTTCGAGGATGCGGCAAGGTTTCTCGAGCAATTGTTCATCGACGGGCTGAAGCCGGAGGGCTAACTCTCGTTTCGTCATCCTGGGGCGCAGCAAGGAGCGGAGCGACGCAGTGCAGACCCCAAGATGACGAAGCTGACGGGCTGCGGCCAGTATCGGCTGAACGCGTCGGGGACCCCATCGGCGTATAGGCAGTATCGATACCAGGATAAGTTTGACCTGTTTGATGCGTGCCGGATATCCCATCGTCCACTCAGAGCAACGACATGGAGGCTCCAGGCATGGAACTGAAAGACAAGACCGTCCTCATCACCGGATCGACCGACGGCGTCGGCCGTCTCGTCGCGCGAAGGCTCGGCGCCGGCGGCGCGCGGGTCCTGGTGCATGGCCGCGATGCGACACGGGGCAAGGCGACGGTCTCTGAGATCGAAGCCGCCGGCGGCAAGGCCGAGCTTCTCGTCGCCGACCTCTCGTCCCTGGCCGAGGTCCGCCGCCTCGCAGAGGCCGTCCGCGCCAGGACTGACCGGCTCGACATCCTCATCAACAATGCCGGCGTCGGCACCGCCGGCCCCAACGCGAGACGGCAGGTCAGCGCCGACGGCTACGAACTACGCTTTGCCGTCAATTATCTCGCCGGCTTCCTGCTCACATCGGAGGTTCTGCCGCTGCTCAAGGCGAGCGCGCCGGCGCGCATCGTCAACGTCGCCTCAGCCGGCCAGCAGGCGATCGATTTCGATGACGTCATGCTGACCCGCTCCTACGACGGCGTTCGCGCCTACTGCCAGAGCAAGCTGGCGCAGATCATGTTCACCATCGATCTGGCAGAGCAGCTGAACGGCACCGGCGTCACCGTCAACAGCCTGCATCCGGCAAGCTACATGAACACGACCATGGTCCGGCAGGCAGGCATCACGTCGTGGAACTCGGTCGAAACCGGCGCCGAAGCCATCATCAACCTCGCGACATCGCCAGCGCTCGGAGGGCGGAGCGGCCTCTATTTCGACGGCCAGAGAGAATCTCGCGCCAACGCGCAAGCCTATGACGCAAAGGCAAGACAGCAATTGCGGACATTGAGCCGCGAGCTTGTCGAGCGCGCTTCGATTTCAGCATCCATGACCGAAAACCCTCACATGCCGTGATCATCGGCGGCTCATCCTGCATGGCCCCGCGACCGTGCGAAACTGGGAACCGGTTGTCGGAAAAGATCATGCTCAACAAGGCGCCAAGGACCGTGGCGGCTGCCTCGGCGAGCCGGCCGCCCGCACCGCTACACCGTGTGCGCCATCAGCGCCAGAAATCCTCCGGTCAGTGCGACGTTGCCGACGAAGCCGTTGATGCGGGCTGCGCGCTCCTGCCCTTGATGGTCCCAGAAATTGTGAAACATCGGCGTCGCGACAAGCAGGAACAGGATCAAGCATGCGGCCGCCAAGGCGGTCCAGATGCCTGCGATCACCAGAACTCCGGCGACGATCTGGAGGACGATCCCCAGCCACAGCATCAGCCGCGCCTGCGGCACGCCGCGCGTGGTCATCAGTTGGGTCAGGAAGGTTGCGTTCTGGATGTTGCGCAGGCCGGCAAAGACAAAGGCACCGCCAAGCAGCAGGCGGGCGGCAAACAGAATCTCGTTCTCAAAATTCGCCAACATGGTCTTGATTCCCAAACAAAAATGGCACGCGGCACCTAGGCCGCGCGCCGGTCCGACCGCTCAGGCAGCTTTCGCCGCCGGCATCGGATGAATGGCCTGGAACGGGATGCAAAGCCGGTTCCAGGTGTTGATCATGCCAAGCGCGACAGACAGCTTGACCAGTTCCTCTTCCGAGAAATGCTCGAGCGTCCGCGCATAGAGTTCGTCAGCGACACCGGTATCGGCGATCTTCGTCACCGCTTCGGTCCAGGCGAAAGCAGCGCGTTCGCGCTCTGAAAACAGCGGCGATTCCTTCCAGGCGGAGACGAGATAGAGCCGCTGCTCGGTCTCGCCATCACGGCGCGCCTCGCGGCTGTGCATCTCGACGCAATACGAACAGCCGTTGATCTGCGACGCCCGCAGCTTGATCAGATGCAGCAGGCTTGCCTCCAGCCCGCATTCGTCGACCGCCTTGTTGAGCGCCGACACCGCTTTCATGATTTCCGGCGCCGCACCGAAGAATTGCAGCCTCTGTTTCATCGCCTTACCTTTCACGCTTGCTTGGTTGAACTGGATTTCTGCGGTCGCTGATGGCGCTCGACAAAGGCGCAGTTCGCGGCGACTGAACGGGGATCGGCATCGCTCACGTATTCCGCCACGATGTCGGACAGCCGGGCCTCGGCAAGAGCGGCGCGGTAGGCGCGCTCGGCCTTCAGCATCGCGACGCTGATGCCGCAGGGCTTGACATAGACCGAGGCATCGAGCCTGGCCGGCCCGCGCTGACGGATTTCGCCGCAGCGGAAGGCCGATTCGCGTCCTTCCACGGCGAGCACGATGTCGAGCAGCGTTATGCGCTCGGCCGGCCGCGCCAGCCGGTAACCGCCCGATGGCCCCGGCACCGATTCGAGGATGCCCGACGCCGTTAGTGCGTTGAGATGCTTGAGGAGATAGCTCGGCGACAGTCCGAACGCTTCCGCCATGGCAGCGCCCGGCATGGTCGCCGCGCGTTCCACGCCGGCAAGCATCGCGGCGCAGTGGATGGCCGCTTCGACCCCCTCGCCCAGCTTCATCGTGCTGATCTCCAATTCATGGATATACCATATCCTGGATAATTTTTATCTGCAATAGTAATTTGAAAAAAGCGGCGCCCGCAGGCGCCGCTTTTTCACAACGGGCTGCCCTATTCCGCCGCCACCTTGGCCATCGGATTATTCGGATGCGTCGTCCAGTTGGCGTAGACCGGCGACACCGGTCTGCCGGTGCGCTGGTCCATCACGCCGGCCGCCAGCGGCTCCATGGTGATGCAGTTCTCGACCGGGCAGACATTGACGCAGAGATTGCAGCCGACGCATTCGGCCTCGATCACCTCGAAATGCCTAACGCCATCGACCATGTTGGTGATCGCCTGGTGCGAGGTGTCCTCGCAGGCGATGTGGCAGCGGCCGCATTTGATGCAGGCCTCCTGGTCGATATGCGCCTTGGCGACGTAGTTGAGGTTGAGATATTGCCAGTCGGTGACGTTGGGCGTGGCGCGACCGATTATATCATCGAGCGAAGCATGGCCCTTCTCATCCATCCAGTTTTCCAGGCCGGCGATCATCTCCTGCACGATCTTGAAGCCATAGGTCATCGCCGCCGTGCACACCTGCACATTGCCGGCGCCGAGCGCCATGAATTCGGCCGCGTCGCGCCACGTGGTGATGCCGCCGATACCGGAGATCGGCAGCCCATGCGTTTCCGGATCGCGCGCGATTTCGGCCACCATGTTCATGGCGATCGGCTTCACCGCCGGGCCGCAATAGCCGCCATGCGAACCCTTGCCGTCGATCGTCGGTTCCGGTGCGAAACTATCGAGATTGACGCCGGTGATCGAATTGATGGTGTTGATCAGCGACACCGCATCCGTGCCGCCGGCAAGAGCGGCACGCGCCGGCTTGCGCACATCGGTGATGTTGGGCGTCAGCTTGGTGATAACAGGCATGCGGGTGTTGGCCTTGCACCAGCGCACCACCATTTCGATGTATTCCGGCACCTGGCCGACCGCGGCACCCATGCCGCGTTCCGACATGCCGTGCGGGCAGCCGAAATTAAGCTCGATGCCGTCGGCCTCCGTCTCCTCGACCACCGGCAGGATCGCCTTCCACGCGTGTTCCTCGCAAGGCACCATCAACGAGACGACGATGGCGCGATCGGGCCAGTCCTTCTTGACCTGCTTGATCTCGCGCAGATTGACCTGCAGATCGCGGTCGGTGATCAGCTCGATGTTGTTGAGGCCGAGCAGGCGGCGGTCGGCGCCCCAGATCGCGCCATAGCGCGGACCGTTGACGTTGACCACCGGCGGGCCTTCCTCGCCGAGCGTCTTCCACACCACGCCGCCCCAGCCCGCCGTGAAGGCGCGGATGACGTTGTAGGCTTTGTCGGTCGGCGGCGCCGACGCCAGCCAGAACGGATTTGGCGATTTGATGCCGACGAAATTGTTGCTTATGTCTGCCATGCTCATGCCCTCCCGTTCGAGGTCAGTGCCCGGTGGATCGATTCGGCCGCGTCACGGCCCTGTGCGACGGCGGAGACGGTAAGATCGTCGCCACCAAAGATGCAGTCGCCGCCGGCCCAGACATTGGCGAGCGAGGTGCGGCCTTCGGCATCGACCTTGATGCGGCCGGCCTCCAAGGCAAGCAAGGCACCGCTGCCGTTGAGCGCAGCCGGAATAAAGCTCTGGCCGATCGCCTTGAACACCTGGTCCGCAACCAGCGTCAGGCGCTCGCCAGTGCCGACGAGTTTCTCGCCATCCATCGTTGTATATTCGAGTTCGATGCCTGAGACCTTGCCGCCTTCGGTGATGACCCGCTTCGGCTGAAGCCAGTGACGGATGGTGACACCGTTGGCGGCGGCGAGATCCTGCTCGAATTCGGAGGCGTTCATGTGCTCCTGGCCGCGCCGGTAGCAGATCGTCACCTCTTCGGCGCCGAGCAGCTTCGACTGCACCGCCGCGTCGATCGCCGTCATGCCGCCGCCAATGACGACGACGCGCCTGCCGACCGGCAGGCTGGCAAGGTCGCTGGCCTGGCGAAGCTCCGCAATGAACTCCACCGCATTGGTCACGCCTTGCGCCTCCTCGCCATCGGCGCGTAGCGCGTTGACGCCGCCAAGCCCCATGCCGAGAAACACCGCGTCGTAATTCCTGGTCAGGTCCGACAGCTGGTAGTCACGACCGAGCGCCTTGCCGTTCTGGACCTCGATGCCGCCGATCGACAGGACGTAGTCCACTTCGGCCTGGGCGAAATTGTCGATGCTCTTGTAGGCGGCGATGCCGTATTCATTGAGACCGCCGGCCTTCGGGCGGGCTTCGAGGATAGTCACCTCATGACCATGGCGGGCGAGCCGATGCGCGGCTGCAAGCCCGGCCGGTCCGGCGCCGACCACGGCGACCGTCTTGCCGGTCGGGGCGGCGCGCGGATAAAACTGCTTGTCCTGCGCCATGGCGACATCGGTGGCATAACGCTGCAGGCGGCCGATCTGCACCGGCTTGCCTTCGGCCACTTCGCGCACGCAGACCTCTTCGCACAGCGTCTCGGTCGGGCAGACGCGGGCGCACATGCCGCCCAGAATGTTCTGGTCGAAAATCGTCTTGGCCGAGCCGATCGGATTGCCGGTCGATATCTGGCGGATAAACAACGGGATGTCGATCGAGGTCGGGCATGCATTCATGCACGGCGCGTCATAGCAGAAATAGCAGCGATCGGACTCGACCAGCGCCTCGTGATGATCGAGCGGCGGATGCAGGTCGGAAAAATTATCCGCGTATTGTTCAGGCGAAAGCCGGCCGCCGGCAATGCCCTGCTTGAAATGACCAGTCGCCATTCCGCTTCCCCATTTCTTGTGGTTTTGGGGAAGGCTAACACGTTTTGTTTTTTTATCAATTGGTCAATTTTCAGCCAAGTTGCTGAAAAGGCACGACAAAAACATGATTTCTTTACTCATGTTTTAAATCTCAATCCAAAGCGACCGAGATAGGTATTGGCGATAGCGTCCAGATGTCGCTTACAAGGGGCCTGGGGATTCAAGGGAATGAAAAGAATATTTGGAACCATTATCGCAGCCTCAATGGCATTCACGAGTCAAGTGCTTGCGATGACAGAAGGCGAATTGAAGGAAATGACGGCGTTCATCATAAATGCCAATGGCCTCTTATGCGCTGAGGTGACCGACATCAGGCCGCTTCAGCTTGACGGCCAATTTGAAGTCACATGCATTGAGTATCGAGGGGGAAGCGGTACCGTCCGCTATATTATGAACGCGAAACAGGGTACTGCCTTCAAGGCATAACAGTTGGGAGACGTCGCTTCACAGCAGATGCGGCGCGCCGAGCTGTCTAGCAGCACGAATACGGCATCAGGATCCTGTCCGCGGTTTCAGCGCCCGGAGTAGCGGTGATCTGACTGTTGATGTCACGCAGCATCTGGTCCGGCGTGCTCGATGCGAACGTCGTCGCTCAGGGCGCAGAAAGGAGATCGATTTCAAGGGCACGGCTATGGATCGACCTGATCTCGTTCGCGACCAGTTCCTGCAGCCGCCACAGATTGCGGTCGCGAATGCCGAATTCTTCCAGATGATGGACGGTGTTGTAGAGATATTCGGCGCCGGACCCGACATGCCCGCACGCCCGCGCCAGCACTTGCGCTACCCTCTCCAGCGGCTGGTTGAGCGACGTCCCCCTGCCGGTCACACCGACCCAGAAGCCCAGCGCCCGCAGTGAACCTTGAGCCGTACGCACCGGAAGCCATCTGACAGAGCCGACGCTCTCGTGATCGTCGATCTCGCGCCGCAACAGTCTTTCGATCTGCAGCAACTTTTCCCCCTCCGGCAAGCGGTAGATCACACCCTCGCATCGCCCACCTCGTTCGAGCGCCATCATTAGTCCCGGCTGCGCAGCGCTGCCGCGCCAGCGAGCGATGTCGAGGCAGAAGGACCGATGCCAGCCGAAAGCGGTGGCGCGCTGTCGCTCGACGGACTCGAAGGCCGGTTTCCAGATCAGCGAGCCATAGGCGAACACCCACAACGGGCCGGCGTCTGCTTCATCAGATAGCCGCGACGCAAGGGTTTGGAAATCCTCATCGTTCAGTTGCGTCCAGCTGCCATCGGGACCGGGATCGGTTTCCTCCCGATGGCATAGCGCGACAAGCTCTGAAGTGAGCGACATCCGGCGCATGGATCAACACTCTCCGTTGACGATAAGCAAAGTCGAAAACCGCAGCATGCGCAAGATTGCGAACGAGGGGCGCCTTGCCGCCATCGATTTCTGGCCCAGATGTCGGAATTCCGTCGCGAGGATCGTCCTCGATGGATCACGCATGATCGATAACTGGAAACCCAAGGAGCACGACAATGCCAAAATCCCCGATGCCCTTTTTCTGGTACGAGCTGATGACCACCGATCTCGACGCCGCCGAAGCGTTCTACACCGCTGTCGTGGGCTGGAAGGCGCAACCCTTCGAGGGCGCGCCCGGCATGCCGCGCTATATCGTCATGAATGTCGGCGAGCGCGGCGTTGCCGGGCTGATGGCGCAGCCGGACGAAGTGCGCAAAATGGGTATGCCGCCGGCCTGGATCGGTTACATCCACACCAGGGATGTCGACGCTTCGACGAAATCGTTGAAGGAAGCCGGCGGTGCGGTTCATCGCGAACCCGATGACATTCCGGGCGTCGGCCGCTTTGCCGTCGTCGCCGATGCGCAAGGCGCGGCCTTCAACTTCCTGCAGCCGGATGGCCCCGACCAGCCGCCGGTGCCGGCCACCACTCCCGGCCATGTCGGCTGGCATGAACTCTACACGACCGACTGGCGGGCTGCGTTCGATTTCTATTCCGGCCAGTTCGGCTGGACCAAGGGCGACGCCATGGATATGGGGCCGATGGGCATCTACCAGCTCTTCGCCGCCGGCGGCGAACCTATTGGCGGCATGATGAACAAGCCCGAGCAGATTCCCGCGCCGGTCTGGTTGTTCTATTTCAATGTACCTAGCATCGACGCGGCGGCCAAGCGGGTGACCGATAATGGCGGCGAGATTCTGATGGGGCCGATGGAGGTCCCCGGCGGCGGCTGGATCGTGCAGTGCACGGATCCGCAAGGCGCTCATTTCGCGCTGACGGGGCCAGTGCGGTAGGCGTCCTGACCAACCGAGTGCTGCCGCTGGATCTTTCCAGCGTCAGCACCGCAATTTTGAGACCGGCCTTTTGGCGCCGTTAAGTTGGACGGTCGCGGCATCGGCTATGTGTCGTTCGGCGACGACAAGAATTGGGAGCGCGAGTTAGCGAAAGAGCTTCGGGGAGCCGAAGTACCATTCGATCCGGGTGATGTTCTTCAGGCGAAATCTATCGTGCCCATGGCGGCGGTTCGCCCGCCTCTCGCGCTGATCGCGCCGGGGCACTGAACCAGCCCGATACCTATCAAAATTGAACAGCCGCACCGCACCTTTGGTGCGATGCGGGCAAATGAATTGCCTCAGGGCGCAAAGTCATTCCGGCGCCAGCACCGCAACCTTAAGGGTCTCTTTCCTGGCGCCGCTGAGCTGAATGGTCGCCGGGCCGGCGTCCAGTTTGAAGCGCACGCTCTTGCGGATCCCCTGACAGGTCTTCATACCACTGAAAGCCGCCAACTTCACGGCTTGCCGTCCTGAACGACATCGATCCAGGCCTCATCGGACAGGCTGATCTGGAGCTCTCCCTCCGGGGGCACGGCCACGCTTGCCGTCGCGCCGAATGTACCGGCTGCCGGCGCGCGTTCCGGCGGAACAGTGAAGCTGATCGTGTCGACCGGCACCAACGCCACATCTGCAGCCTCGCCGACCGAAAGGTCAGCGCCGGACTGCGCGGCGGGCGCCGCCGCAAACAGGGCCTCCTCGCGCGTCACCGGCCATTTGAAAGCAGCACAGCCGGCGTCGTCGGCCATGGCGACGCTGGTGCCTGCAAGGATGGCGAATAGGCTGACGAGGACTTTTCTCATGGCAAACGGAACCCACATGGTTTGGAGTGTCTGGCTTTCAATACAACTATAGCGATCTTTATGCAATCTTAGATAGAATAAAAGGACGAGGAACATCCCAATCACCGGCTGTTGATGGCAGGCCAACCGCAGGTGCTGGGTATTCTGCGCATCATGACCGCGTTGCAGTTCATCGAGCACGGCGCTGGACAACCGCCGCAGCGCTTGAGCCGCCACAAACGGCGCCTTCATCCCCGCATCCGTTCGAGATTCGCGTCGAACAGCGGTGTCGGCCGCACGCGCGCGGGATAGCGCTTACCCAAGAGCTCGATCTCGAAACCGTCGGCCTCATCGGCGATTTCCTTCGGCACGTAGCCCATAGCCACGGACGCCTTCGAATGATGCGCGAAGCCGCCTGACGTGACCCAGCCGCGCACGGCGCCGTCGAACCAGATCGGCTCGTCGCCGATGACGTCGGCGTCTGCCGCATCGACGACAAAGGCGCGCAGCCGCAGCTTACCGCCTTGCTTGCGCTCAGCCAGTGCAGCCTGCTTGCCGATGAAATCGGTTTCTTTCCCGTAGGCGACGAAGCGATCGAGCCCGGCCTCCAGCGGACCATAGATCGGCCGGTATTCGCGCGCCCACGAGCCGTAGTTCTTCTCCAGCCGCAGCGCATTGAGCGCGCGCGAGCCGAACAGGCCGATGCCGAATTCTTCGCCAGCCGCCATCAGGGTCTGGTACGCGGCACGCTGATATTCCGGCGCCACCCAGATCTCGTAGCCGAGATCGCCGGTGTAGCTGACGCGGCCAACCAGGCACGCCGCCATGCCGATATCCATCTTGCGGATGGCCATGAACGGAAACGCCGCATTCGACACATCCGCCCGCGTGACTTTTGCCAGCACGTCCCGGGCATTCGGTCCGGCGATCGACAGGCCAGTCAGTCTCGCCCCCAGCGCCTCGATATGGACCGAGCCATCTTGCGGCAGATGCGCCTCGAACCAGCGCATGTGATACTGCTCGGCAATGCCGGAGCCGGCGAGGAACCAGTCCTCCCCGTTGGAATTGGGGCTGCCGAGATTAGCCAGCGAGAAATCGCCGATCAGCCTGCCGTCTTCCTTCAGCATCGGCGCCAGCGCCATGCGGCCGGCTTTTGGCAGCTTGCAGGCAAGCAGGCGGTCGAGCCATGCTGCCGCGCCCTCGCCCGTCACTTTGTATTTAGCGAATGACGAGATTTCCGACAGGCCGACACTTGTCCGCACTGTTTTCACCTCTTTTGCGATATGCTCGAAATCGCTTGAGCGTCGCCACGAGAACTCGTCCCTGACGCCCTCGGGCGCATACCACAGCGGCACTTCCAGCCCGTAGGCCACGCCCCATTGCGCGCCCATGGCCGACAAAAGGTCGTAGACCGGCGTGGTCTTGAGCGGCCGCCCGGCAGGCAGCTCCTCATTGGGGAAGCGAATGGAAAAACGCCGCGAATAGTTTTCGCGCACCTTGGCGTTGGTGTAGGCCATCGTTGCCCAGTCGCCGTAGCGCGAGACATCCATCGCCCAGATGTCGGCGCCGGGATCGCCCTCGATCATCCAGTTCGACAGCGCCAGGCCGACGCCGCCGCCCTGCGAAAAGCCGGCCATGACGCCGCAGGCGACCCAAAAGCCCGGCAAACCGCGCACCGGCCCGACCAGCGGGTTGCCGTCGGGCGCGAATGTGAAGGGGCCGTTGATGATCTGCTTGATGCCGGTGTTCTGGAAGGCCGGAAAATGCCGGAAGCCGACCTCCAGCGACGGCGCGATGCGGTCGATGTCGGGCTCCAGCAGTTCGTGGCCGAAATTCCACGGCGTGGAAAATTCGGACCATGGCTTGTTGGCCTTCTCATAGGTACCCATCAGCATGCCGCCGCGTTCCTGGCGCAGATAGAGCTCGCCGTCGAAGTCGACCGCGTGGATGATCTCCGTGCCGGTCTTCTGGTTCCAGGCGGCGACCTCAGGCATGTCCTCGGTGATCAGGTACATGTGCTCCATGGCCAGCACCGGCAGTTCCAGCCCGACCATGCGGCCGACCTCGCGCGCCCATAGGCCGCCGGCGTTGACGACATGCTCGGCCACCACCTCGCCCTTGTTGGTGATGACGCGCCACAGCCCGTCGTCGCGGCGCACTATGTCCTCGACCTTGGTGAAGCGTTCGACCTCGGCGCCAAGCTTCCTCGCCGCCTTGGCATAGGCGTGGGTGACCCCAGAGGGATCGAGATGGCCGTCCTCCTTGTTGCGGACAGCGCCGACGAACTGCTTCGGGTCGAGCAGCGGCATCAGCTCGGCCGCCTCGTCAGGCGAAATCTCCTCGAGGTCGATGCCGAGATAGCGGCCCTTGGCAACGACGCCGCGCAGCCAGTCGAGCCGCGCCTCGGTCGCCGCCAGAAGCACGCCGCCGGTCAGATGCACGCCGGTCGCCTGGCCGGACAGTTCATCGATCTCCTTGTAGAGCGAGATCGTGTATTTCTGCAGCTTGGCGACGTTGGGATCGCCATTGATCGTGTGCATGCCGCCGGCCGCATGCCAGGTCGAACCGGAGGTCAACTCGTCACGCTCCAGAAGCACGATATCGGTCCAGCCGTGACGGGCCAGATGGAACAGCACCGAACAGCCGACGACACCTCCGCCAATGACCACGACCTTTGCATGCGATTTCATGGGTTTTCTCGTTATTTCAGTGAGTTGGACGGGTGAAGTGAATCGGGATGACAGGAGTTGAGCGGACCGATATCAAAGCCATCACGGCTCGCCCTGCCCGATCGCTTCCTTGCGCCTGGCCACATACGCCTCCAGCGCCTCGCGCTCGGAAATATCCATCGCCGGTTCGACATGATCTTCCAGCGCTTTCTTCCACAGCCGCGTCGCCCGCGCCGTGGCGTCGAGCCCGCCGGCCTCCTGCCACGCCTCGTAGTTCTGCCAGTTGGACAGCATCGGTTGGTAGAAGGCGGTAGCGTAGCGCTCCAGCGTGTGCGGTTCGCCGAAGAAATGGCCGCCGGTCGGCACCGCCCCCAGCGCCTCGACGGCGAGTTCCGCCTCGTTGACTTCGATCGGGCGCAAAAACTCCATCATGTGCTGGATCATCTCGATGTCGATGATGAACTTTTCGAACGACGCGGTCAGCCCGCCTTCCTGCCAGCCGGCAGCGTGGTAGACGAGATTGCCGTGGCCGAGCACCGCCCCCCACAGCGCCATCAGCGTCTCATAAGCGCCCTGCGCGTCGGCGGCGTTGGAGGCCGAGCCCGGCGTCGTCCGGTAGGGCAGTCCATAGCGCCGTGCCAGCTGCCCGGAGGCGACGTTGGCCTTGGTGTTCTCCGGCGTGCCAAAGGCCGGCGCACCGGACTTCATGTCGACATTGGAGGTGAAGGCGCCATACATGACCGGAGCGCCAGGGCGGACAAGCTGCGTCAAGACCACGCCGAACAGCGCCTCGGCGTTCTGTTGCGCCAGCGCCCCGGCCAGCGTCACCGGGCTCATCGCCCCCATCAACGTGAACGGCGTCACCGCGACCGATTGGCCGAACTCGGCCATGGTCATCAGCCCTTCGGCCATCATCTCGTCGAAGCGGCGCGGCGAATTGACGGAGATGATGGTGGTGACGCCGGGATCGTCGCACATCTGATCGAGGCTCAGGCCCCGCGAAATCGCCATCATTTCGATGCCGTCCAGCGCTCTGCCGCGGCCGATCGCCGAGACGTGAAAACTTTTATCGGTCAGCGTCAGATTGGCGAAATAGGTGTCGAGGTGGCGGGAATTGGCCGGCAGTTCGACGGGCGCGCAGACCTGGTTGCCGAGCATGTGTACGCAGTTGAAATGCTGCGCCAGCCGGGTGAGATCGCAATAGTCGCGCAGGTTGCCGGCGCGGCGGCCGCGTTCCATGTCGTGTACATTGGGCGGTCCCGCGACCAGCGTGAAATTGATGGTGTTGCCGCCGAGATGGACGGTATGGGCCGGGTTGCGCGGCGTCAGCGTGTAGCTGGACCGCGTCGTCCGCAGTGCCTGGTCGACCATACCGCGGTCGATGCGGACAGTCATCGATGCTTGATCGACCTTGGCCCCAGCATTCTCGAACAGCGAAAGCGCCCGCGGGCTCATCACCTCGATGCCGAGATTCTCCAGAATGTGCATCGACGCCTGGTGGATCGCCTCGATCTGGTCGACCGAGAGCATCGCCATTGGCGGATAGGGATTTGTCACGCGGCGCAACGGCAGTTGCGGAATGGCGGCCGGTCCCCGGTTGCTGGTTCGCTCGGCGCCGCGCTTGCGTCTCGGTTCGTTCATGCGGCGCATCAAAGCGCCGGCACGAGGATCGGGCTGTCAGAAATCCGCCACCCGCGGGCGTGATTTTAGCCAAGGCGGCATGTCGGGAATTTCATGCCGACAAAAGCGACAGAAAACGTCGGAATATCTATCCTCGCTCTGCCGTGACCAAAGCGGCCGATGGGCCGTTAAGGAGCGCAGCAAGATTCCTTTTATGTTTTCGGCCTAATCCTCTTCCAATGGGTAGGTCGAGCTTTAGTAAAGTTGTAACTGTTGCCGTGCTGCTGGCGTTGTCGGCCTGCGCGACGCCGCCACGCCATATCAACAATGTTTGCGCCGTGTTCGACCAGAATGACGGTTGGTTCGACAACTGGCAGGCGGCCGCCGAACGCGCCGAACAGAAGCACGGCGTGCCGGTTCCCGTGCTGATGGCGACTGTGCGCAAGGAATCCGGCTTCAAGAGCAATGCGAGGCCGCCGCGCACCAAGCTTCTCGGTTTTATTCCCTGGAAACGTGTCTCCAGCGCCACCGGCTTCTCGCAGGCGCTCGACGGCACCTGGGCGCAATACCAAAGCGAGACCGGCAGCTGGGCGGCGCGCCGCACCAGCTTTGCCGATGCCGTCGATTTCGTCGGCTGGTATCATTCCAAGACATCAGACACGCTCGGCGTCGCCCGCAACGACACCTACAATCTCTATCTGGCCTATTATCTCGGCTGGACGGCCTATGGCCGCGGCAACCGCGGCGATGCCGGCGTGCAGCGCTATGCGCGGGCCACCGAGCAGATGGCCCGGGACTACGCCGCACAGCTACGCCAATGCGCGCCTTGATGGCGCCACGGATCTAACCATCCGTCAACTTCGGCTTTTTGCCACGCGGACGCTTGGGCGGCGCGCCGGCAAAGCCCGGACCGATGCCCTGCGGCGCGTCGTCCGGCACTCCCTCACGGGCGGCATGCTCCTTGTCGAATTTGATCACCGGCTCCATTTTCGCCAGCACATCGTCAGCAAGCCAGCACAGGCTCATATGGCCGTCGCCGAGATGCTTGACCGGCGGCACCTGCGTCTCGCAAAGATTGTCAGGCACCAGCTTCTTGTAACCGCAGCGGGTCTGGAACGGACAGCCGGTCGGCGGGTTCATCGCCGACGGAATGTCGCCTTCCAGCACGATGTGCTTCTTGATTACGCTGGTGTCAGCGATCGGGATCGCCGACAGCAGCGCCTCGGTATAGGGGTGATAGGGCGGCGAAAAGATTTGGTCGGTCGTGCCCTGCTCGACGATATAGCCGAGATACATGACGACGACGCGGTCGGCGATGTAGCGCACCACCGACAGGTCATGGCTGATGAACAGCATCGTCGTCTTGTTCTTGCGCTGGATGTCCATCAGGAGCTCAGTCACCGCAGCCTGCACCGACACATCGAGCGCCGAGACCGGCTCGTCGGCCACCACCACCTTGGCGTCGCCGGCAAAGGCCCGCGCCACGCCGATGCGCTGCTTCTGGCCGCCGGAAAGCTGGCGCGGCTTGCGGGTCTCGAACGCCCGCGGCAGCTTCACCAGGTCGAGAAGCTCCAGCATGCGTTGGCGGCGGTCGGCGACGGTATTGCCGACGTTGAACTTTTCCAGCGTGCGGATGATCTGCGAGCCAACCGAGTGGCTGGGATTGAGCGTGTCGAACGGATTCTGGAACACCATCTGGATCGACGACACCGTCTCGACGCTGCGCTTCTCGACGCCGGTCGACTCGATCCGCTGGTTGCCGAGTGTCACGCTGCCCGAGCTTGCCGTCTCCAGTCCGAGCAGCACCTTGGCCAGCGTCGACTTTCCGCAACCGGACTCGCCGACGATGGCGACGGTCTCGGATTCGCGTGCCATGAACGAGATCGTCTCGTTGGCCTTGACGACGCGGCCTTCGCTCGAGCCGAACACTTCGCTGCCGCCGACCTTGTAGTACTTCTTGAGATCCTCGATCTTGAGCACCGGCGCGCCGGGCTCGACGCGCTCGTTGACCTTCTTGGCGCCGGGTGGCAGCGCCTCCCAGTCGATCTCGTTGAAGCGTACGCAGCGCGAAAAATGGCCTTCATGGCCGTCGACCGCGATCATCGGGATTTCGGCGGCGTTGCAGACCCCCTCGACGAAATGGTGGCAGCGGGGGCCGAAGTTGCAGCCCTTCGGCCGTTCGTGCGGCAGCGGCAATTGCCCCGGGATTGAGATCAGAGGCCGTGAATTCTTGTCGGCGCCGGGCAGCGGGATCGAGCGGAACAAGCCTTGCGTGTAGGGATGGCGCATCCGGTCGAAGACGTCCTTGATCTTGCCGGTCTCCACCGCTTCGCCCGAATACATCACCGTGATGCGGTCGCAGGTTTCCAGGATCAGGCCGAGATTGTGCGATACGAAGATCATTGAGGTGCCGAACTTCTCGCCGAGCCCCTTGACCAGGTCGACGATGCCGGCCTCGACGGTCACGTCCAGCGCCGTCGTCGGCTCGTCGAGCAGGAGCAGCGCCGGCTTCGACAGCAGCGCCATGGCGATTACGATACGCTGTTGCTGGCCACCGGAAAGCTGGTGCGGAAAGGAGCGCATCATGCGCTCGGGATCGGGCAGCCTGACCGAGCGCACCATTTCCAGCGCGCGCCTATAAGCCTCTTCCTTCGACACCTTGTCGTGAATCAGCGGCACTTCCATCAGCTGCTGGCCGACCTTCATTGCCGGGTTCAGGCTGGCCATCGGCTCCTGGTAGATCATCGCGATCTTGTTGCCACGGATGGCGCGCAGTTCCTCGTCGGACAGTTCGCCCATGTCCTTGCCCTGGAACTTTATCCGGCCGCCGACGATCTTTCCGATGTTGGAGAGGTCGCGCATGATGCCGAGCGACACGGTCGACTTGCCGCAGCCGGATTCGCCGACGATGCCCATCGCTTCGCCAGGCATGACCGTGCAGGAGAAGTCCATAACGGCCGGTATCTCACCCTTGCGGGTGAAGAAGGAGATCGACAGGTTCTCGATCTCGATGATCGGCCCATTGGTCGGCCCATTGGTCGGCTTGGCGGGATTTCGAACTGCCTCATTCATGGGTCGCTCCAATCCTTGTTCTTTCAAGCATATCGGGCCGAGAACCCGTCCATCAATCTTTCATCGATTGTTCACGCAGCGAGTCGGCCAACAGATTAAGGCCCAGCACGAACGACATCAGCGCGATCGTCGGCGGCAGCGCCGGATGGATGAACGAGCGCAGCAGCCGGCTGGCGTCCTTGATCGCGGTGCCCCAGTCCGGGCTCTCGGGCGCCAGCCCCAGGCCGAAATAGCCGAGCGTACCGAGCAGGATCGTGGTGTAGCCGATACGCAGGCAGGCATCGACGATCAGCGGCCCCCGTGCGTTGGGAAGGATCTCCCACAGCATGATGTACCAGGGCGATTCACCGCGCGTCTGCGCCGCCGCCACATAGTCGCGCGTTTTGATGTCCATGACCAGGCCGCGTACGATGCGGAACACGCCAGGGCTGGAGGCGAACACCACCGCCACGAAGATGTTGAGCTGGTTGGGATCGATATGGATGATCCTGAACGGGTCGGCATCGAAGACCAGCCCGGCATAGACCCAGCCGCCAATGATCAGCGTCAGTCCCAGTAGGATGTAAAGGCGGTCGGGCCGCTTCTTATAGCGCGTCCAGAACAGCACGCTGAAGAAGATGATCGGAAACAGGAAGAACAGGCCGGCCATCGCATAGGGAATCGGCGTCTCCATGATGCCTGGCGTCACCAGGAGGTAGAACAGGAGGATCACCGGGAAGGCGAGCACCAGGTTGGCGAGGAAGGACAGCACCGTATCGATCCTGCCGCCGTAGTAGCCGGCCGGCAGGCCAAGCGTGATGCCGACCATCAGCGCGAAACCGGTCGCCGCCGGCGCGATGATCAGCACGATCTGGCTTCCATAGACCATGCGGCTGAACACGTCGCGGGCAAGCTTGTCGCCGCCGAACAGGTAGACCAGTCCCGATTGCGGCTCGACCGCGCCCGGCAGTGCATCCTTCATGATCGGGATCTGGACAAGCGGATTGAAGGGCGAGATGGTCGACGCGAAGATCGCCGTGAACAGCCAGAACAGGCAGATGCCGACGCCGACGATGCCGACGCTGCTGTCGAAGAGCTGACCGTAGAGGCCAAGCCTCTTCTTGTAGGCAAAGCTCGCCCCCATCACCAGGACGAGAGCGATCCAGACCGGCCAGAAACGCGCAAGCACGCCAAGCACCACATTGAAGGCGCCGATATATTCAAGCTGCATCCGCCCGATCCTCTATTGAACTCTGATACGCGGATTGAGAAACGCGTAGCCGACATCGGAAATGAGCTGCGTGATCAGGACGATGAACACCGAGACCAGGGAGCAGCCGAGCAAAAGATCGATGTCGTTATTGCCGGCCGCCTCGACCAGCGTGTAGCCAAAGCCCTGGTAGCGGAACATCACCTCGACGATGACGACGCCGGTGAGCAGCCAGGGAAATTGCAGCATAATGACAGTGAACGGCGCGATCAGCGCGTTGCGCAGCGCGTGCTTGACCACGACGCTGCCGAAGGAAAGGCCCTTCAGCCGGGCGGTGCGGATATATTGCTGCGTCATCACCTCGACCATCGAGGCGCGGGTCATCCGGGCGATGTAGCCGATGCCGTAAATCGCCAGCGTCATGACAGGCAGCGTGAAATTGTAGAAGGTGATGCCCCGGCTGGCCGAAGCCGCCGAACCGTTCAGCAGGCCGAGCCATGAGGCGAAAATGACGGTGAAAATGACGCCCGACACATATTCGGGCGTCGCCGTCGAGGCGATCGAGGCGACGGATAACGTCCGGTCGGTTCGCGAGCCTTCGCGCATGCCGGCGAGGATGCCGATCAAAAGCGAGATCGGCACCATCACCACAAGCACCCAGAACATCAGGATACCGGTGGCGCCGAGCGCCGGGAAAAGCTTCGACGCGACCGTCGTCTTGAACTTGGTCGAGCAGCCGAAATCACCCTGTAGCACGCCGGAGAACGTCGGCTCGACAGGATCGTTGCAGAACGAAAAACGTCGCGCGGGGTTGCCCGTTGCCGGGTCTGTAACTGGCTGTTTGGGCACGATACCCAGCCATTGGCCGTAGCGGGAGAAGAAATTCTGGCGGTAGCCGTGGTTGACCAGCCAGCTTTCGAGCTGCTCGGCCGAGGTGTGCATTTCGGTCTGGCTGATCGCCAGTTTTTTCAGATTGGGGTCGAGATTGATCAGGAAGAACACGACCATCGTCAGGCACAGCATCGTCAGTGCCATGGTGCCGAGGCGTCGAAGGATGAAAGAAAGCATGGCGGTCCCCCTGCCGGTCTGGTTGGGGTTGAGGCCGGCTTGGAGCCAACTCAGCCGCTATCGGCAGAACTGGCTGTCAAACGGACCCTCAGAATGCGATCAACCCTGTCTTATTGCACGTCCCTATCCGAAGAGTCCGCGCTTTTCTTGCTGCGCCTACTTTCGGTTCTGGAATCATGCATGGCGTGGGTGGAAGGGGCGGACCGCCCCTTCCACGATCGATCCGATCAGGCCTCGTCGAGCCAGACCTTGCCGTAGTCGCGCTCGAAGGTCGGGTGCATGGCGTAGTTCTTAACGGCAGCCACCGAGTGACTGTAGAGCTTGCGCCAGTAGGGCTGGATGATGATGCCGGAATCCTGCAGGATCTGCTCGATGTCCTTCATCATCTCCTTGCGCTTGGCGGCGTCGGCGACCGAAAGCGCGGCGTTGAGCTTGGCATCCCATTCGGGATTGGACCAGGCGGTTTCGTTCCAGGCCTCTCCGGTGCGGTAGCCGATCGCCAGAACCTGGACGCCGAGCGGCCGCATGTTCCAGTTGGTCATCGACAGCGGATACTTCGTCCAGTCGTTCCAGAACGTCGAACCCGGCAGCACCGTGCGCTTCACCTTGATGCCGGCGTCGCGCATCTGCGCGGCGATCGCATCGCCGGTATTCTTGTGCCAGTCTTCATCGACCGTGATCAGCTCGTGCTCGAAATCGGCCTGGCCGGCTTCCTCCATTAGCGCCTTTGCCTTAGCCGGATCGCGGGCAATCTTCGGCAGCTCGTAATATTCCGGATGGATCGGGGCGACATGGTGGTTTTCGGCGACAGTACCGGCATTGCCACCCCCCAGCTGGAGCACGACAGAGTTGTCGACCGCGAGCTGCAGCGCATTGCGAACCTTCTGGTCGTCGTAAGGCTTGTTGGCCACGTTGGTCCGGCAGACGATGGTCGCTGCGGTGACCACCTCGTACTTGACTAGGTCGACACCGTCCAGGATCGACACATAGTCGGCCGACGTCTCGAAATTGGTATGGACCTCTTCCGATTCGAAGGCGCTGACCGTGGCTGCCGGATCAGTGCCGTAGTCGATGAACTCGATGCCGTCGAGAAAGACCTCGCCGTCCCACCACTTGTTGTCTTCGCGGCGCTTGTAGACGACTTTCTGGCCGACATCGTAGGAGACGAGCTCGAACGGGCCGGTGCCGATCGGGCAGGCTTTGAAATCGCCGCCCTTTTCGTCGAAGGTCTTGTGAACGACGAGACCGGGATAGTCGCACACGTTGGGGATGAGCGCGATATCCGGCGTGCTGAGCTTCAGCTTCACCGTCAAATCGTCGACCTTGGTGACTGCGCTCTCATCCAGCTTGTCGTCCTTGACCAGCGAGCCGAGACGGCCGGGCATGGAATTGCCTTCGGCCTTCTTGTCGGCCCAACGCTTGAAGTTGAAGATGACATCGTCCGCGGTGAACGGATCGCCGTTGTTCCAGGTGACGCCCTTGCGCACATGCAGGGTGTACTCGGTGGCATCGTCGTTGACGTCCCAGCTCTCGAGCAGGTAGGGGCGGAACGTGTATTCGTTTGTGTACTTGACCAACGGCTCGATTGCCTGGCGCTCGGCATTGGCGATTTCCGACCAGTCGGCCTTGCGCGGATCCTTCGGATCCTTGATCCACATAGCGACCTTCAATATGCCGCCCTTCTTGCCCTGTACGTCCTGGGCTCTCGCCGGCGTCGGGTCGGCCAGGCCGAGCATACCATAGGCCATCGCCGTGGACGCGCCGAAGACGCTGGCCAAAGCGAGAAACTCGCGGCGATCGACACGTCCGGCCCTGGCTTCTTCGGCCATTGCATGGATGTGATCCGGAACGCGATCGCCATTACTTTTGTAGATTGTCATCACGAACTCCCATTGTTGGCTTTCTGCCTTTTACCATTCCGCATCCGGGCCATGATGTCAAAAACGGCACGGATTGGGAACATGCCAAGGAATGTGCAACTTTGGAAGGGAAGCAGTTCGCGTGATAACGACAGTCTTGGCGCAAAATTGCTATTGCCCGGCAGATTTCGTCCGAATCTCCGGCATCGATCAAACTGAGACATTCACGACAGCGCCGCACGTCCTGTTGGACGCGCAAAGGACGCCGTAGCACTTTGATTTTGCGCATAATCCCTAACCGAAATCGATTCCGATTTTGGGGGTCATGCGCGGAGCTTTGTAGAGTGCCAGCCGATCCCGGACGGGTGTCAGAACGGAGACGACTGTCGGATTACCAGACCTTTTCGCGTCGGCCGGCTTCAGTACTCGCGCTCGTAGAAAACGCCGCCCTTGGCTTCGCCGGCATCCGTGGCCTCACCGCGCAATTTGACGCCGCGCCCGACGTCGAGATCGATCGCCGCCTTGCCCGAACCCGGCTTGTCGCCCTTCTGGATCGTCACATAGGTGCGGTCGTTGAGATATTTGCCCGCCGAGACCGCGGTGCCGCCCTCCTCGTCGGTGATGACGTCGAGATCGTCGACGCCGATCGCGCTGCGCAGGTTCTGGAGCAGCGAGGTCGAGCCACCGACACCGGCCAGTTGCGCGGCGGCTTCGGCAAGCTGAGCGATCTGCAGCGGCGACAGGTTCGACATCGAACGGCCGAAAATCAATTGCGCCAGAACCTCGTCTTCCGGCAGCGCCGGCACCGACGAGAAGTTGAATTTCGGATTGGTCGCCTCGCCCGATACCACGATGGTGACGGTTGCGCTGCTCGTCGTCGACGTCGCCGTGAGGTTGAGATAAGGCACCAGCGAGCCTGAAAAGCCGACCGTGCCTTCGGTGAAGGTCAGCCGCTTGGCGACGATCGTCAGCCGCCCGCGCTGCAAGGTGAAAGTGCCGACGGCTTGCGGCGACGATGCCGGGCCGGTCAGCCGCAGCGAACCGCCAAGCTCGGCATCGACACCCCTGCCCTGGATGAATATCTGGCTCGGCGCATTGACCGTGACATCGAGGTTGAGGCCGCCACCGCTGCTGCCGCTCGCCGTCGCCGGGCGCAACGCCTTGTCCTGCGCGCGCACGGCGGCCGGTGCGTTCTTGTGCTTGATGTTGAGCGCCGCAAGCGAGCCCGGCAGCTTTTCGGGAACGGTGATGACGGTCTTGGCCAGGTTGATCGTACCCGAGATCACCGGCGCCGACGCGAGCGGCCCCTTGATGGTCAGGTCGCCGCTGAGATTGGCGGTGACCACCCTGCCGTCGGTGTAGCGGCCGTCGACGAGCTTGACCGACAGGTCGGCCGGAAAACCTTGCCCCGGATTGATGCCGACCGTGCCGCTGGCCGACAGGCTGCCGCGCGTCGACAAATTGCCGGTCAGGCGGTTGATCCTGGCGACGCCACCGCCGATCGCCACGTCGGCCGTGATATCGTTGATTGCAAGTCCCGAGCGTGCATCGATCAGGCGGGCACCCGACGTGCGGACCGTGCCTGTGATCACCGGCGACGTCGCCGGGCCGCGCACCTTCAAATTGACGTCGGCCGTGCCGCTCAACGACAGGCCTTGCGCGGCGAGTGTCCGGGTGAGGAAGGCGAACGGCACCTTGCCGGAAAAGTCGAGATCAAGGGTGGGCGTGCCTGATGTCGTCATCGTGCCGCCGCCCTTGAGGCCGAGACCGGCGGCATCGCTCATGCTGGCGTCGAAGGTCAGTCTGTTGCCCGAATACGTGCCGGAGGACGAAACGCCCATGCCGCCGAAACCGGCACCGCGGGTCTGCGACGTCTGGACGCCTGCGGCGTCGATCTTGAAGGCGACGGCCGGATTGGCCGGCGCGCCCGTCACCTTCACCGTGCCCGAGATCGAGCCGGCGGCATCGAGGCCCGGCGAGAAACTGTTGGCGAGCGACATCGGCACACGCGCCAGCGTCGCGTTGAGATTGAGCGCCTCGCCGACCTTGCCAGAAACCGTCGCCGTGCCGCCGCCGAGGTTGAGCGCGAGCCGATCCAGGCTGGTGGTGCCGTTGGCGATGGTGATGGTCGAGGCCTGCGCGATCGCCGCCTTGATGCCGCGCATGGTCGCCTGGCCGGAGGTGAGCTCGACCGTCGTCGTGCCATTGGCGACCCTGACGCGGCCGGCGGCCCTGGCCGGAATGTCCTTGACGGTGGCGCCGCCGGAAAAGCCGGTCCAGTCGCCGTCGCGGGTGAGATCGACATCGATGCCGCGAATGACGGTGCCGCCGGAGGTGACGCTGTCGGCACGGATCTTTCCGGAGATCACCGGTGCCGCGAGATAGTTGGCGATCGATGCATCGATGGTGACTGTCTTTGCCGAAAGATCGTCGCGCGAAATCGAAGCCGTCGAAGCTTTGATGGTGACCTGAGGCGCATTGCCGGTCTTCGAGAAGACGATCGTGCCGCGCACGTCGCCTTCCGCCTTTTCCAGCGCAAGGGCTGCGAGCGGTCCGATGTCAGGCAGGTCGAGCGCCACGGTGCCTTCAGGCACGAAGGTCTCATCAAGCGCCAGGTCGCCTGATATCCGGTTCTTGCCGAGCGACAGCAACAGCCCGTTGATGGCGCGCTTGCCCTCGGACGTCGCCAGCACGGCACTGCCTTGCAGTGGCTGGCCCGCGACATTTCCGGTCAGTTGGACATTGGCCGCCGGGTTGGCGGCGTCGGCCTTCCCCGTCGCGGTGAGCCTCAGCCCGGTGATCTCGCGTTCGGCCACCGAAAGCCGGTCGCTGTTGACCGTCAGCGACAAGTCGGGCCCGGTGCTGGAGCCCTGCGCGTTCAGCGCGAACGTTATGGCGCCTTTGGCGTCCTTCGACAGAAGCGAGATGTCGGCCAGCGCGCCTTTGATGTCGGCAGTGAGCTTGCTGTCGGCGAGGCTGGCCTGCCCGTCGGCGCTGAATGCACCTGATACCAGCCTGATGGCGTTGGCGGTAACATTGCCATTGGCGTCACGCTTCAGCGCGGCACTGAGTTCCGTCCGCTCCGCGAGCACGCCGCGCGCTGCCGCCCGCAGTGCTGCGGAAGCCGCAACCGCCCTGAGGTTGAGATCGATGGCGCCGTCGGCCAGCGAGACCCTTCCATTGAAGCCGGTGTTCAGCGCGTCGCCCGTCACCGAGCCGCTGTCGATGACGATGGTGTCAGTGGCGAGGCTGCCGGCAACTTTAGCGGTGATCTTGCCGGCGAACAGCGGCGCGATGGTCGGATTGTCCAGGCCGATCTTGTTTGCCGTCACCGTGCCGGAAATCGGCCCTGTTCGGCCCTTCACGTCGAAGGCGTCCGAATGCAATGCCAGGGTGAGCCCCTCGACCTTGGTAAAATTCGTCGCGACCGAAGGCAGGACAGCGGAGATATCGAGCTTCGGCTGCGTGCCCTGCCCCGCAGCCTTTACCGAAAGCGCCTGCAGCTCGAGCTTGATCGGGCTCTCGGTGCTGCCAAGCGCCAGCGGCAGGCTCGGGCCGGTCGAGGCCAGGTCGAGCGCAAAATCGCTGATGCCGTTCGGATTGATGGTGCCGGCGGCCTTGCCGGAAATTTTGTCTCCGGCAAGCGTCGCGTGGTCGATGGCGACGCCGCCGGCGGAGGAGAAGCTGCCTGCCGCATCGACATTGAGCGGCCCGAGCCCCGCCTGGCGGGTCTGGCTGGTCTCGGCGCCGCTGAGCTGTGCATTGAAACGAATATCTGGGGCTGCCGACGGTCCCGTCACTTGCACCGTTCCGCCGAGCGTGCCCGCGGCGTCGAGGCCGGGTGAAAAATCATTGGCAAGGGCGGCCGGCAGCGCGGAAAATTCTGCTGAGAGGTCGAGCGTCGGGCCGGCGGTGCCGGATACGGTCACCGATCCGCCGCCGACATCGAGCATCAGCTTTTCGATGCTGGCCATGCCATTGGCGACGCTCAGGGTCGACGGGTGCGCGATCGCTGCCTTGATGCCGCGCATGGTCGCCTGGCCGGAGGTGAGCTCGACCGTCGTCGTGCCATTGGCGACCCTGACGCGGCCGGCGGCCCTGGCCGGAATGTCCTTGACGGTGGCGCCGCCGGAAAAGCCGGTCCAGTCGCCGTCCCGCTTCAAATCGACACCGATGCCGCTGATCACGGTAGCGCCTGACGTGACCGTATCGGCCTTGATGGTGCCGGAGATCGCCGGTGCCTTGAGATAGTTGGCGACCAGCGCGTTGACGGCGATGGTCTTCGCCGCCAGATCGCCGCGCGAAATCGAGGCGCTCGTCATATCGATCGCAACGGTGGGCGCGCCACCATCACTCGAGAGGCGAATGGTGCCCTGCACGTCGCCCGCCGCCGTCTGCCCGGCAAGTGCGGCCAGCGGGCCGATATCGGGCGCTTCGAGTGTCAGCATGCCGAGCGGCAGCAAGCTGTCGTCGAGAGCGAGATCACCGGAGACCTTGTTGTCGGCCAGCGACAGGCTAAGTCCGTTGATGGAACGCTTTCCGTCACGCGTGACCAACGATGCCTTGAGATCGAGCGGCTGGTCGTCGACGGACCCGGTCAGTGAGATATCGGCGGCGGGATTGGCGATGTCGGCCTTCCCCGTCGCCGCCAGCTTGATCGTCTTGACCGTATGACCGGACGCCGTCAGGCTGTCGCTGTCGGCCGAGACCGAGAAATCCGGCGCCGTGCGCGCGCCGCTCGCCGTCAGCGCGAAATCGACGGCCCCGCCGACCGGTACGCCAACCATGGGCGACAGCACCGAAACGTCGCCGAGCGTGCCCTTGATATCGGCCTGGATGTCTGTGCCCGTCGCGCTGGCGGTGCCGCTGGCGCTGAGCGAGCCCGAAGTGAGTTGCAGCGTATTAGCGGCAAAGGAACCTTGCGGATCGCGGGTCGCGGTCGCCGAGAATGTCACGCGCTCACCGAGAACCGAGCGGATCTGCGGCGGCAGCGCCGTCGAGACGGCATCGGCATTCATCTTGAGCGTCATCGCCAGATCAGCTAGCGTCACCTTGGCCGTCACGGAGGCGTTGAGCGCGGCGCTGCGCAGCGTGCCTTGATCGACGGCAATCTCATCCTTGCTGATGGAACCGGTGAGCTCCGCTGTCACCCTGCCGGTCACCAGCGGCGCCAGCGTCGCCACGTCGGTATTCAGGCCGCCGGCTGTAAGCTTGATGGTGATCGGTCCGCTGCGGTCCTGGATGTCGAAGCCGTCGGAATGGATTTCAGCCGCCAGATCGTCCACCCGCGTGCCGCCCGCCACCACCGAAACCAGGGACGCGCCGATGTCGACTATCGGCGCCTTGCCGCCGCCGAACGCGCGGGCCGTGGCGCCGGTGATCGCGACGGTCACCGGCTGCGCCACAGTGCCGAGGCTGAGCACGATCGGTGGGCCCTTGGCGGCGAGCTCCACCGAAAGGTCGCTGGCGCCATTGGGGTCGATAATGCCCGCGGCGGTGCCATGCACGGCATCGCTGTCGATGCTGGCGCGCTCGACTTCGACGCCGCCCGTCACGATCGCGGTTCCGGCAAGGTCGAAGCTGGTCTTGCCGGCAAACAAGGATTTCAGATTGTCGGGCAAGAAGCGCTGGAAGTCGCCGTCGCCCTTTGCCTCGACGTAGTTGCCCTTGTCGGTGAGCTGGTGGCGGCCGGTGAGCTGGGTAACGATCTGGCCGTCGACGACGAAAGTACCGATGCCGCTCCAGTTGGCGACCGGCCCCGTGCCGGTGACGACGATGTTGACCGGCGGCGCATCCGGCAATTTGAGCAGATTGGCGATGATGCCGCCGGCCGGCTCCGATGCCTTCAGATCGAGGTCGAGCTTGTTGTCGGCGGGCGCGAAATGAATGTTGGCGTCGACCTTGCCTTGCTTGCCGTCGTGGCGGGTGATGTTGAGGCTGGTTTCGAGCGCCAATGGCGCCGCGTCGGCCTTGAACGAACCCTTGGCTGCGAGTTCGGCGATACCGCTGCCGGCCAGCGCCTGGCCGAGCGCGATTTCTGGCAGGTCGATCTGCTTGATGTCGAGCGACACCGGCAGCGTGGTGGCGCCACCTTGGCTCGGCTGCGTGCCGGCCGCCGGCAGCCGCGCGAGCTCGATGCGATCAGCGGCGACGCGGCCGGCGCTGAAGTTTTTCGACAGAAGCGCCAGCGGCGACCAGTCGACGGCCACCTTGCGCGCCACCAGCCATGGGCCCTGGCGATCCTCCAGCACGACATGGTCAACAGTCAGCGCGCCGGACCAGATGCCGTCGATGCCGCTGACCGTCACCTTCCGGTCACCGGTTGACGCCACGGTCGAGATGATGCCGGCGAGATTGTCGCGGCCGCGCTCGGTCTTGGTCAGCACGACGAGCGCACCGACCACCGCCGCCACTACGATGAGCAGCGTATAAAGGACAATGCGAAGGACGCGCTTGAACATTGTCATCAGAACGCCTGGCCGATGCCGGCATAAATGCCGAAACTCGGGTCGCCGGGACCCCGGTTGAGCGGCACCGCTGCATCGATGCGCAGCGGTCCGAACGGCGTAATATAGCGCAAGCCGACGCCGGCGCCGACCTTCATGCCAGAAAAATCCGGGAATTGATTGGTCGAGACGGTGCCGGCATCGACGAACGGCACGACGCCGATCGTGTCGGTGATGGCGATGCGCATCTCGACCGAGGTCTCGAAAAAGGATAACCCGCCGATCGGCTCTCCGTCGGCGTCCTTCGGACCGATGCCCTGATAGGCATAACCGCGCACCGAGCCGCCGCCGCCGGAATAGAAGCGCCGGTCGGCCGGAACATCCTGAAGGCCGGCACCGATGATCGAGCCGATGGCGACACGTTCGGCCAGGACGAACTTCGAGGCCGCATCGAGCGACTGATATGCCGATCCTTCCCCTCTCAGCTTGACGAAGGCTGCGCCGTTCAAAAAGTCGTAGCTCGGCTCGGCATAGGCCAGCGCCCTGAATCCCGTCGTCGGGTTCAGCCGGTTGTCGCGATTGTCGAAGACATACCGCAGCGGAACGCTGGCGATCAGATAGGTGTGCTTGCCGAAGGAATCGGTGATCTTCGAATAGTCGAGCGCGACTTCCGCGGAAACCGTCTGCTGCCTGTCGAGTTCATAAGACAGGCCGGTGTTGCCCTTGACCGAGAAATGGTCGTAGGCGTCGGGATGCTCTAATACGGTGTTGACGCCGGCGAAGAATTTCGACGCCGGCCCGACCACGCCCGGCTTTTCGAACATGATGCCGGCATTGTAGTTGAGCTCGGTCAGCTCATTGCTGCCGATACCGCTGATTGCGCCCTCGATGCGCAGCTTTTCGGCACGGCCGAACAGGTTGCGGTGGCCCCAATAGCCTTCGAGGCCGAGGCCCTCGGTGTTGGAGAAGGTGCCGCCAAGGCCAAAGTAGCGCGGCTTGCGCTCGCTCACTTCGACGCCGATCGGGATGTTGCCGTCGGCGTCGAGACCGTCGGCCTCCTTCAGCGTCACGCTGTTGAAGACTTCCAGCCCGAGCAGCCTGTCGCGCGCCTCGTCGATCTCTTCCGGCGAATATTGGCGGCCGCGCTTCAGGCCGGTCATATATTCGGTGAAATCGCGGTCGACCTTTTCGGTGCCCTCGACCGTGGTGCCGCCGTAGCCGGCAACCGGCCCGGCGGCCACGGTCAGCGTTACGTCGAGCGTCGAGGTCGCGTGGTCGGCGACGATCTCGCGGTCCGTCACCTTGGCCAGCGGCCTGCCTTCCTCTTTGAGCGCCCGCACGATCGACGCCTCGGCCTTGAGCACGGCACCGGAACCGGCATCGCCGCCGGCGATCAGGCCGAAATCGGCGCCCGCCAGCCCCGCCGCATCGCCCTCCAGCCTGATGTCGCCAAGCGTGAATTTCGGCCCGACCGCAATGTTGATCACCACCGGAATCGGCTGCGGACCCGAAAATTCGGCGTCGGGCGGCAAATCGTCGAGCCGCTTGCCTTCGATGGTGATGGTGACGACGCCCTCGTAGCGGGCGTCCGCGTAAAGTGCGGCGACAAGCTGATCGCGGTCGCCACGCGCCTTGGCCAGCAGGCCGAGCGAACCGGAGACCGGACGTTCTTCGTCGTCCTTCAGCGCCGAAGCGTTTTCGAGCTTCTCGGCGAGGTCCTCGTCGGCGTCGGGCGCCTCGATGGTCACGGCATAGCGTAACGGATCGACGATGTCGGCGTCTTCGTCCTCCGATGACCCCCACAGCTTGATGCCGAATATCTCGAAAGCGACCGCATTTCCGCTCGCGGCAATCAATGCAGTCGAACACAGCAAGGCGAAAAGCAAGGCGTGCGAAAGCACACGCCGTGGCGCGGTTCCTCCCGACATCTGCCTTTCATACGCCGACATTACAACTCTACACTAGCTGCCAAAGCTAAAATTGGAATGAAGTTCTGAATTGCTCGTAAAGGAGCCACAATCCAATTGTCTGAAATGGACAGGGCTTGGAATTCACACCTTCTGCGTCGCCGCAAGAATGCGTGATCCCTGTCCTATGGAGGTATTACCGGTCATCGGCCGGAAAGGAAACCGTTGGCAGGCGGAACCTGCCGCGTCTTCGAGTTGACAGGCGTGACTGAGCTTGAACATGTCTGGACGTAACGTAGACGTAACGTAAGCAGTGTCTGGAGGAGTGTTATGGCAATGCGCGCGGCTCGTGGTCTGTCGATCTTTTTCCTTCTCTTTTTCGCCTGGAGCAGTGTCGCGCAAGCGGCCGAAGCGCGCCGGGTGATGACATCGGACAATTCCGATTATTTCGGTTTCGATCTCAGATCCGACCAGAATGTCAGCCTCGATCAGTGCAAGACGACATGTCTCGGGGATCCCGCCTGCCGCGCCTTCACCTATAACCCCAAAGTCAAATGGTGCTTTCTCAAATCCGACTATAACACGCTGAAGCCCTTCAACGGCGCCGTCGCCGGCAAGGTCGTCAACGTCGATGGCGACCCCGATATCGGCGCGCCGCCGGACCTCGCCTTCTTCCCCGCCTGGATGGCCGACCAGGCCCAGCAATACCGCAACAAGCTCACGGGCCCGGCCTATACCAAGCCCACCGAAGGGCTGACGGCGCTAAGGGAGGCGGCAAAACAAGCGTCGCAGACCGGCGACCACCGCTTGGCCATCCAAAAATACGAGGCTTTGATTTCGGTCTTGCCCGACGATGGCCAGCTCTGGCTTGAACTGGCGCGGGAAACGCTTGCCGTGCAGCCGACCGCCAACAGCGCGGAGGCGTCCAGCCTGCCGGCGAACGCCACCTCCGCCGGATTCAACGCCTACAAATTGCTGCGCACCGCAAAAACGCGCGCCGAAGTGCTGGCACTGCTTGGCGACGGGCTCGATCGCCGCGATCTCTCTCGGCCCGCCCTGCAGGCCTACGAAGCGAGCCTCGCGCTGGTCAGTTCGCCTTGGGTCTCGGCCGCCTATCAGGATCTCAAGGCCCGCAAGGGCTTCCGCGTCGTCGATCACACGGTCGATGCCGACACCAGCGCGCCGCGCATCTGCGCGCAGTTTTCCGAGGACCTGGTCAAGACCGGTGTCGACTACTCGCAATTCGTTACCGTCGACAACGCCGCCCCCAAGGGCGTCGAGGCCAAGGACAAGCAGATCTGCGTCGAGGGGCTCCAGCACGGCCAGCATTACGACGTGACCTTCCGCCCCGGCCTGCCGGCCGCCATTGGCGAGATGATCACCACCCCGGTGGTGCTGTCGATCTATGTGCAGGACCGCGCCCCATCAGCCCGTTTCACCGGCGACAGCTTCGTGCTGCCTGCCGGCGCGCGCCGCGGCATCCCGGTCGTCACGGTCAACATGAACGTCGCCGAAATGAAGCTCTACCGCATCGGCGACCGCTCGCTGACCCAGCTTCTGTCCGGCTACCAGTTCCTGCGCCAGCTAGACGGCTATGACATCTCCAACATTTCCGATCAGATGGGCGAGCCGGTCTGGCAAGGCCAACTCGACATCGCCAACGACCTGAACAAGGAAGTCACAACGTCCTTCCCGGTCGACGAAGCGCTGCCGCAGCGCAAGCCCGGCGTCTATGTGCTGACCGCGCAACCGGTCGACGAGAATGACAACGACTATGATTCGCGCGCCACGCAATGGTTCGTCGTCTCCGATATCGGCTTGTCGACCTATACCGGGCAGGATGGGCTGAACGTCTTTGCCCGTTCGCTCGGAACCGCCAAGCCGATATCAGGTGCTGAACTGACGCTGCTGGCCAGGAACAATGAGATCCTCGGCACCGCAACCACGGACGCCGAAGGCCGAGCCGTCTTCAACCCCGGACTGACGCGCGGCGACGGCGGCATGGTCCCGGCCGTGCTGACAGCCAAGCAGGGTGACAGCGACTTCGTCTTCCTCGACATGGGCCGCGCCGGCTTCGATCTTTCCGATCGCGGCGTCACCGGGCGTCCGGCGCCGGGCGCGCTCGACGTCTATGCCTGGACCGAACGCGGCATCTACCGCGCCGGGGAGGACGTCCATGTCGCAGCACTTGCCCGCGACGGCGCCGCCAAGGCGGTCGAGAACCTGCCGCTGACCTTCATTTTCACCCGTCCCGACGGCGTCGAGAACCGCCGCATCGTCAGCGACGGCGCATCGGCCGGCGGCCATGCCGTCGACCTGCCGCTCGAACCCAACGCCATGCGCGGCACCTGGACGGTGGCGATCCACACCGATCCCAACCAGGCGGCGGTCGCCAGCCAGATGTTCCTGGTCGAGGATTTCATGCCGGATCGCATCGAGTTCGATCTGTCCTCCGACAAGCAAGAGATCGCGCAGGGCGAAACTGCCAACGTCACCGTCGACGGCCGCTTCCTTTATGGCGCGCCGGCCGCCGGACTGGCGCTCGAAGGTGAGCTGACGCTGTCGACCACTCGCGACTGGGACCGCTTCAAGGGCTATTCCTTCGGCCTCGCCGACGAGCAGTCGGCGGAACCGTCAGTCACGCCGTTCACGGGCCTGCCGGTGGTCGGTGAGGACGGCAAGGCGACCTTCCCGGTTTCCGTCGACCAGTTGCCCTCGACCACCAAGCTGGTCGATGCCAAGGTTACGGTCAGGATGCGCGAAACCGGCGGCCGCGCCGTCGAGCGCTCGCTCAACATCGGCATCCGGCCGCAGGGCCACATGATCGGCATCCGCCCGGATTTCGACGGCGACGAGGTGCCGCAAGGCGGCACGGCGAAGTTCAGCCTGATCGCCGTCGATCCCGACGGCAAGCGCGAGGCGCTGCAGGGCGCGCAATGGTCGCTGGTCAAGGTCGAACGCAATTACCAATGGTACCGCTCCAGCAATTCCTGGAACTATGAGCCGGTCACCTTCACCAAGTCGGTGGCCAACGGCCAGGTCGACCTGAACGCTGACGGCGAAGCCACCGTCTCGCTGCCGGTCGACTGGGGCCGCTATCGGCTCGAGATCGAGACATCGGACCCGGAAGGCCCAGCGACCAGCTACGAGTTCGACGCCGGCTGGTATGTCAGCTCCACCACAACAGAGACGCCTGACGGCCTGGAAATCGCCCTTGACAAGGACAACTACGCCGAAGGCGAAGTGGCCAAGCTCAAAGTGTCGCCGCATTTTGCCGGCGAGCTGCTCGTCACCATCGGCGCCGACAAGCTCTTGAAGACCGTCACCGCCAGCGTGCCGGCCGGCGGCAGCACCATCGACATCCCGGTCGGCGACGACTGGGGCGCCGGCGCTTATGTCACGGCAACGCTGTTCAGGCCGGGCGATGCGCAGGAAACGCGCATGCCGGCGCGCGCCATCGGCGTCAAATGGCTGAAGGTCGATCCGGGCTCCAAGAAGCTCACCGTCACCTTGACGCCGCCGGACAAGACCATGCCGCGCCAGCAGCTGTCGATCCCGGTCTCGGTGGCCGGCGTGCAGCCGGGCGCCAACGCCTATGTCATGGTCGCGGCCGTCGATGTCGGCATCCTCAACCTCACCAATTACAAGGTGCCGGATCCGGAGACCTGGTTCTTCGGCCAGCGCATGCTCGGCCTAGAAGTACGCGACCTCTACGGCCGCCTGATCGACGGCTCGCTGGGCACGTCAGGCAAGCTGCGCACCGGCGGCGACGGCGCCAACATACAGTCGCAAGGCAGCCCGCCGACCGAAAAGCTGGTCGCCTTCTTCTCCGGTCCGATCCAGCTCGACGCCGACGGCAAGGCGCGGATCGACTTCGACATCCCGCAGTTCAACGGCACCGTGCGGGTCATGGCCGTCGCCTGGACCAAGGACGGGGTCGGCCATGCCCAGTCCGACGTGATCGTGCGCGATCCGGTGGTGATCACCGCCGGCCTGCCGCGCTTCCTGGCGCCCGACGATTCGGCCGTCATGCGGCTCGATGTCACCGACGCCGACGGTCCGGAGGGCGACTATGCACTGTCGATACACACGTCAGGCAATCTTTCGACCGGCAGTGCCGCCCTCCCCGAAAAGCTGACGCTCGCCAAGGGCAAGCGGCAGACGCTGACCGTGCCGCTGATAGCCGAAACGCCGGGCAACGCTTCGATCACCATCAAGCTCGCCCATGCCGACGGCACCGCTGTCGAGCAGACGCTCTATGTTCCGGTGCGGCCGGCGCAATTGCCGGTGACCACCCGCATGGTGGTCGACCTCAAGGGCAACGGCGGGTCACTGCGCGTCGACAAGGAGCTCTTGGCGGCAAGCCTGCTCGACGGCGCTTCGGTCAGCGTCGGCGTTTCGCAGGCCGCGGCCTTCGACGTGCCGTCGCTCCTGATGACGCTCGACCGCTACCCCTATGGCTGCGCCGAGCAGACCACCAGCCGCGCCATGCCGCTTCTCTATGTCAACGAGATGGCGTCGGGCGTCGGCGTGGCCAGCGACGCCGACCTGCACGGCCGCATCCAGGATGCCATCTACAAGGTGCTGAGCTACCAGGCCTCGGCCGGCAGCTTCGGCCTGTGGGGCCCGGGCTCCGGCGACCTGTGGCTCGACGCCTATGTCACCGATTTCCTGACCCGGGCGCGCGAGCAGAAATACGACGTGCCGGCCCTGGCGATGAACCAGGCGCTGAGCAATCTGCAAAACGCGATCGGCTACGACCAGGACGTCAAGGATCGCGGCAGCGAGATCGCCTATGCGCTCTATGTGCTGGCCCGCAACAAAAAGGCCTCGATCGGCGATCTGCGCTACTATGCCGACACTCAGATCGAAGCCTTTACGAGCCCGATGGCTGTCGCCCAATTGGCGGCGGGCCTGGCGCTCTATGGCGACACGCAGCGCTCGGAAGCCACCTTCCAGGCCGCCCTGCAACTGGCCAATTCAAGCTCGGCATACGACTACTATAGGTCCGATTATGGCTCGCCGCTGCGTGACGGCGCGGCGATGCTGGCGCTTGCCGCCGAATCGAAGCCGGTGCCGACGATCGTGCCGGCGCTGGTGAAGCTGGTGACGCAGGAACGCGCCGCCGTCAGATGGACCACCACGCAGGACGAGTCCTGGATCCTGCTGGCGGCCCGCGCACTGAAGGCCGGCAACGATTCGATCGCGCTGACCATCAACGGCGCGCCGCATGCCGGCGCCTATTCGGACCAGATTGCCGGCAGGGACATTGCCAACAGCCCGCTGACCGTCGCCAACACCGGCAGCAGCCCGCTGCAGGCGGTCGTCACCACAGTGGCCTCGCCGATCCAGCCGCTGCCGGCCGCCGGCAACGGCTTCACCATCGGCCGCACCTACTACAAGCTCGACGGCACCGAAGCCAATGTCACGGAGGCGACCCAGAATGAACGTTATGTCGTCGTGCTCAATATCTACGAGCAGAACAAATGGCCGTCGCGGCTGGTGATCACCGATCTGCTGCCGGCCGGATTCGAAATCGACAATCCGGGCCTGGTTTCCAGTGCCCAGTTGTCGAACTTCTCCTGGCTGGCCCAGACCGACGCCGCCCATCTCGAATTCCGCGACGACCGTTTCGTCGCGGCCTTCAATCCGAACGATGGCGACGGCGACCGCAACATCATGCTCGCCTATGTCGTGCGTGCGGTTACGCCGGGCACCTATGCCCATCCGGCGGCAAGTGTCGAGGACATGTACCGGCCGCAGTATTCGGCCCGCACCGCGACCGGCATGATGGAGGTCAAGGCGCCGTAGGCGCCAATGGTGGCGAACAGGAACATAGCGATGGCACCTTCGCAAAGGGTTTTGCCAATCTTCAGCGGTGCAGAAAGGGAGCCAAGGTCGCAGCCGGCTCTCCCTTCTCCCCTTGTGGGAGAAGGTGGCCTCGCGAAGCGAGGTCGGATGAGGGGTGTTCCAGCTTGGCACCATTAGCGCTCTGGCCAGCACCCCTCAACCGTCTTGGCGCTGCGCGCCAATCCACCTTCTCCCACAAGGGGAGAAGGAAGAAAGGCGGCGCCATGCTTTCCAGAAAACTCCTGCGCCGGGCAGCCGTCACAGGTGCCTCCCTCGCCGGCCTTGCGGCAATCGCCGCTGCCACCCTCTGGCAACTCGACCGCGCCTTTCCGCCGCCGTTGCCGGCCGCGCTGACGGTATCGACCGAAGTGCAGGACCGCGACGGCCAGCTGTTGCGGGCCTTCGCCACACCGGACGGCTATTGGCGGCTCTCGACCCGCCTCGACCAGGTCGACAGACAGTTTGTCGACATGCTGGTCACTTACGAGGACAAGCGTTTCTGGGACCATGAAGGCGTCGACGTGCTGGCGCTGGCCCGCGCCGCCGGCCAGTTCGCGACCAATGGCCGTATCGTCTCCGGCGGCTCGACGCTGTCGATGCAACTCGCCCGGCTCACCGAACCGCGCGACAGCCGCAGCCTCGGCTCGAAGATCAAGCAGCTGCTGCGCGCCCTACAGATCGAGCGGCGGCTCACCAAGCGCGAGATCCTCGAACGCTATTTGACGCTGGCCCCCTATGGCGGCAATCTCGAAGGTGTGCGCGCCGCCTCGCTGGCCTATTTCGGCAAGGAGCCGAAGCGGCTGACCGTCTCGGAGGCGGCCCTGCTGGCCGCCCTGCCGCAACTGCCGGAAAAGCGCCGGCCCGACCGCAATCTCGCAATCGCTCACGCCGCCCGCGACCGGGTGCTGACGCGGATGGTCTCATCAGGCCTGCTTGGCGAGCGCGAGGCCGCGCGTGCCGCGCTCGATGACGTTCCCGCCATCCGCCGCACGCTGCCGGCGCTCGCCGCTCATGCTGCCTATGCGATGCTGCCCAGGGCCGTTCCCGGCCAGAAGCTGCAACTGACGATCCGCAAAAGCGTCCAGGAAGGGCTGGAGCAGGTGGCCAGGGATGCCGCCACCAGGCTCGGCCCCCGCCTGTCGGTCGCCATGGTGCTGGCCGACGCCCGCACCGGTGACATCCTTGGCGAGGTCGGCTCCGCCAACTATTTCGACGCCAGCCGCTCTGGCTGGATCGACATGACCAGGATCGTCCGCTCGCCCGGTTCGACGTTGAAACCGTTCATCTACGGGCTCGCCTTCGAGCAGGGACTGGTCGCGCAGGAAACGCTGATCGACGACAGGCCGACAGACTTTTCCGGCTACCGCCCGAAGAATTTCGACATGGGCTACCAGGGCGACGTCAGCATCCGGCAAGCGCTGCAACTGTCGCTCAACGTGCCGGCGATCAGTGTGCTCGACGCGGTCGGGCCGGCGCGTCTGCTCGCGCGCTTCCGGCAGGCCGGCGTCACGCCGATCCTGCCGGTCAACAAGGCGCCGGGTCTCGCCATCGGCCTTGGCGGCGTCGGCGTGACGCTGCGCGACCTCGTCCAGCTCTATGCCGGGCTTGCCAATGGCGGCAAGGCACACACGCTGCATGACGGCACCGAGCCGGCGAATGCCGAACGCTCCACCGCCACCATCCTCGACGATCAGGCAAACTGGCAGATCACCGATATATTGTCGGGCGTCAAGCCGCCCGAGGGTGCCGCCCGGCGCGGCATCGCCTACAAGACCGGCACCTCCTACGGCTACCGCGATGCCTGGTCGGTCGGCTTCGACGGGCGCTACGTGCTGGGCGTCTGGGTCGGCCGTCCCGATGCCGGCGCAGTGCCCGGCTTGTCCGGCTATATTTCGGCCGCACCGATCCTGTTCGAGGGCTTTGTCCGCTCCGGCCTGGCTGCCGTGCCGCTGCCAAGCCAGCCAGCCGGCGTCGTCAGCCCCAGGCGCGACGAACTGCCGGTGACTTTGGCGCGCTTCGGTTCTGGCGCCGACGGGCTGGTCCAGGCAACGCCGACCGAGCCCGCGCCAACGATCATCTTTCCGCCCGACGGCGCCCGCGTCGATCTCGGCACCACTGCCGCCGAGGCCACGCCACTGGTGCTGAAGCTGCAGGGCGGCCGCGCCCCGTTCCACTGGCTGGCCAACGGCAAGCCGCTGGTCGGCATCGACCGGCGGCGCACCGCGACCTGGCAGCCGGACGGCGCCGGCTATTCAACATTGACCGTGATCGACGCGGCCGGGCGCGCGGCCAGTGTGAAAGTGTTCGTTGAATAGAATGCGCCAAGCGATTCAGCGCATTGCATTTTGCGCATTGCAGTCGGCGGCTGGCATTGCCACCGCTGCCGCCGCAGACCTCCCCGCCGGCTTCGTTCGGCTGGCCGACATCGATCGCACCATCCGGCAGGACATCCGCTACGCCGGTTTCAACAATTTCCTGCACCGTAGGGCGGCCGGCTACGACGCGCCGGTTTGCATCCTCACCAGACAAGCGGCGGAAGCACTCTCCGGTGTCCAGAGAGTGATTGCCGCGGAGAGCCTCACGCTGGTCGTCTTCGACTGCTACCGCCCAGCGCGCGCCGTCTCCGACATGGGCGAATGGACTAGAGAAGGCGGACCACCCGACCCGCAATGGTATCCGGCGGTCAGGCGCAAAGACCTCATCGCCAAAGGCTATATCGGCGACCTGTCGACGCATTCGCGCGGCTCGACCGTCGACGTCGCAATCGCCCGGGCAGACCGCAGCACCGCCCCGAAACCGGCCTGCGGTGTATCAGATGCCGACACGCTCGATTTCGGCACCGGCTTCGACTGTTTCGACCCGATGAGTGAAACGGCGCACCGTTCGCTCGCCGAGGAAGTAGCCGCAAACCGCAAGAAGCTTGTCGAGGCCATGCGCGCCGGCGGCTTCAGGAATTATCCGCGCGAATGGTGGCACTTCACGCTGGAAAACGAGCCGTTTCCAAAGCAGCGCTTCGATTTTGCCGTCACCGCCGACTGAATCGCTTGCCGCGGCGAACGCAAATCGCGCTCGCACTTCACCCAGCCATTGCCGAGGCGCGACCGGTCTCTAGATAGATCGCTTCATGAGCCCGGATTCCGCACTGCAGCGTTGCGAGGAAAGAATTTCCTCATGAGGTCAAAGGCCGGCGAAAAATTGCTTCACAAGGCCAAAAAAAGCAACATTGATTGCATCTAATTTCTACCAATTCAGTAGATTGAGGTGATCTCAACGGAGGCGGAAATGACCAATCCTCATTTCAGGAAACTGCTCGGCGCACTGGTCGCTGCATCGGTCCAGTTCGGCACACTCGGTTTCGCGTTTGCCGATACCACTATCCTCAACGTGTCCTACGATCCGACGCGTGAGCTGTACAAGCAATTCGACGAGGCCTTCGCCGCCCACTGGCAGGCCGAGACCGGCGAGACTGTAACCGTCCAGCAGTCGCATGGCGGTTCGGGCGCGCAGGCCCGCGCCGTGATCGACGGCCTCGACGCCGACGTGGTGACGCTGGCGCTCGAGGGCGACATCAACGCCATCGTCGAGAAATCGAAGAAGATCAATCCCGACTGGCGGACCAAGTTCGAGAACAATTCGGCGCCCTACACCTCGACCATCATCTTCCTCGTCCGCAAGGGCAACCCGAAGGGCATCCAGGACTGGGGCGATCTGGTCAAGGACGACGTCCAGGTAATCACGCCGAACCCCAAGACCTCGGGCGGCGCACGCTGGAACTATCTCGCCGCCTGGGCCTATGCCAACGCCAAGGATGGCGGTGACGAGGCCAAGACCAAGGAATTCGTCGGCAATCTGTACGCTCATGTTCCGGTGCTCGACACCGGCGCGCGCGGCGCAACCGTGACCTTCGCGCAAAAAGGGCTGGGCGACGTGCTGCTGGCCTGGGAAAACGAGGCCTATCTGGCGCTCGACGAATTCGGCGCCGACAATTTCGACATTGTCTATCCGCCGACCTCGATCCTGGCGGAGCCGCCGGTCGCCCTGGTCGACGCCAATGTCGATGCCAAGGGCACGCGCAAAGTCGCTGAAGCCTATCTGAGCTATCTCTACTCCAAGGAAGGCCAGACGCTGATCGCCAAGAACCACTATCGCCCGTCCAAGCCCGATTTGGTGCCGGCGGAGGACCTCGCCAAACTGCCGGAGATCAAGCTGATCACCATCGACGATCCACTTTTTGGCGGTTGGAAGAAAGCACAGCCTTACCATTTCGGCGACGGTGGTATATTCGACCAGATCTACAAGCCGGCCCAGTAGACCCAGTTAGCTAGACTCTAGATCAGGACGACATGACCACAGCACCCGCCAAGGCGGGGTGGCGGTTCAGACGGCCGAGCGTCATTCCGGGTTTCGGATTGACGCTCGGCTTCTCGCTTGCCTACCTCACGCTCATCATCCTCATTCCGCTGTCGGGGCTGATCTGGCGATCGGCCGCGCTCGGCTGGGCCGATTTCTGGGCGATTGCTACCGACCGCCGCACCATCAACGCGCTTGAAATCAGCTTCGGCACCGCCTTCATTGCCGCCATGGTGAATGTCGTCTTCGGCACGATCGTCGCCTGGGTGCTGGTGCGCTACAGCTTTCCTGGCCGCCGAATCGTCGATGCCATGGTCGACCTGCCATTCGCGCTGCCGACGGCGGTGGCCGGCATCGCGCTGACCACGCTTTACGCGCCGAATGGCTGGCTCGGCAGCCTGCTGGCGCCGCTCGGCATCAAGGTCGCCTACACGCCGCTCGGCATCGTCATCGCGCTGATCTTCATCGGCCTGCCCTTCGTCGTGCGCACTGTCCAGCCGATCATGGAGGAGATCGACAAGGAGGTGGAGGAAGTGGCCGCCACGCTCGGCGCCAATCGCTTCCAGACCATCTCCCGGGTTCTGCTTCCAGGCCTCGCGCCCGCCATTGTCACCGGTTTCGCGCTGGCTTTCGCACGCGGTGTCGGCGAGTACGGCTCCGTCATCTTCATCGCCGGCAACCTGCCCTACAAATCCGAGATCGCGCCGCTTCTGATCGTCATCCGGCTGGAGGAATACAATTATGCGGCGGCGACCGCGATCGCGGCAATCATGCTCGCTTTGTCGTTCGTGATGCTGCTGGTCATCAATCTGGTGCAGACGTGGAGCCGCAAGCGCTATGGCTGATCCGGAGATCAAGTCCTACGCACCGCACCACGAAAGCCAGTCGGCGGCAGTGACCGAAAGCCGCCCGGCGAAAGCCGTGCTGATGGTCGTGACCTTTGCCTTCCTCGGCATTTTCCTGCTCTTGCCGCTGATCGTCGTCTTCAACGAAGCCTTCGCAAAAGGTCTCGGCGCTTACACGGAGGCGCTGACCAACCCAGACACGCGCTCGGCGATCCATCTGACACTGCTGGTGGCGGCGATCTCGGTGCCACTCAACGTCGTCTTCGGCATCTCCGCCGCCTGGGCGATCGCCAAGTTCGAGTTCAAGGGCAAGGCTTTCCTGACCACGCTCATCGACCTGCCGTTTTCGGTCTCGCCGGTCATTTCCGGGCTGGTCTATGTGCTGCTGTTCGGCGCGCAAGGCCTGTTCGGCGCCTGGCTGAAGGCGCATGGCATTGCCATCCTGTTTGCCGTGCCGGGCATCGTGCTCGCCACCATCTTCGTCACCTTTCCCTTCGTTGCCCGCGAACTGATCCCCTTGATGCAGGAACAGGGCAATGGCGACGAGGAGGCGGCGCTGTCGCTCGGCGCCAATGGTTGGCAGGCGTTCTGGTACGTGACGCTGCCCAACGTCAAATGGGGGCTGCTCTACGGCGTCTTGTTGTGCAATGCCCGCGCCATGGGCGAGTTCGGCGCGGTCTCCGTCGTGTCGGGCCACATACGCGGGCTGACCAACACCATGCCGCTGCATGTCGAAATCCTCTATAACGAGTACAATGCGGCAGCCGCCTTCGCCGTCGCTTCACTGCTTGCGGGCCTGGCGCTCGTCACGCTGGTCTTGAAAACACTTCTCGAGATGCGCTACGGCGCCGAGCTTGCCGCGACGCGCGGACACTAATGCATGTCACCCAAAAGTGCGCAGCGGTCTTGGGATAACGACATGCATGAAACAAAGATTTGATGTCGCCCAAAAGTGTGTAGCGGTTTTGGGATAACGACATGCATCGACAAAAAAGGGACGGTTGATGGAAGTTCGCGTTGCCAACGTGCGCAAGGAGTTTGAGCGGTTTCCGGCGCTCCACGACGTTTCGCTCGACATCAAGTCCGGCGAGCTGATCGCGCTGCTCGGGCCTTCCGGCTCCGGCAAGACGACGCTGCTCAGGCTGATAGCCGGGCTGGAGCGGCCGACGAAAGGAAGGATCTTCTTCGGCGAGGAGGATGCGTCGCAAAAGTCGATCCAGGAGCGCAATGTCGGCTTCGTTTTCCAGCATTATGCGCTGTTTCGCCATATGACGGTCGCCGACAATATCGGCTTCGGCTTAAAAGTTCGGCGCGGGCCGACACGTCCGTCGGCGCAGGAAATCCGCCGCCGGGCTTCCGAGCTTCTCGACCTCGTCCAGCTGTCCGGCTTGGAAAAGCGCTATCCGGCGCAGCTTTCGGGCGGCCAGCGCCAGCGTGTGGCGCTTGCCCGGGCGATGGCGATCGAACCGGCCGTGCTTTTGCTCGACGAGCCGTTCGGCGCGCTGGATGCCCAGGTCCGCCGCGAACTGCGCCGTTGGCTGCGCGACATTCACGACGCCACCGGCCACACCACGGTCTTTGTCACCCATGACCAGGAAGAAGCGCTCGAGCTTGCCGATCGCGTCGTGGTGATGAGCCAGGGCAGGATCGAGCAGGTCGGTACCGCCGATGAAATCTACGACACGCCGAACTCGCCCTTCGTCTACGGCTTCATCGGTGAATCGAGCGCGCTTCCCGTCAGGGTCGAAGACGGCCAGGTCTGGATCGCCGACCGCCCGATCGGGCTGTCCGCGCCGCATGCACCGCAAGGCGAAGCGACGCTGTTCTTCCGTCCGCACGATGTCGAACTGGTGGACGAATGCAATGGCTGCATCGCCGGCACGGTCGCCGCCAGCCGCCGCGTTGCCGGCACCAGACGTGTGGAGCTCGAAATCGGCGGCGAGCGCCAGCGGGTCGAGATCGAGCTGCCCGTCAACCATCCGGCGGCGCAAAAAAGTCGCGTGGCGTTCCGGCCGGGACGCTGGAAGCTTTTTCCGGCGGCGCCGGCCGCGTAGGGCCACCCCTGAAGCAGGTCTCGTACCGCCAAAAGATTTGTTTGGAAAGAAATCCTACCAACCGGCTGTTTTCGGCAACGCTTTTTCTCACGGCAATGCCATAGATCCGGCTTGCATGCCTCGTCGCGTCGGGTGCCGCCCGATTATCCTTTAGGCATTCGACAGACGGTATTTTCAGGGAGCCTGTTTTCATGAAGCGATTTTTGCTTGGCGTCGCCACATTAGCCGGCCTGTTCCTCGCATCCTCCCAAGCCTGGTCGGCCGACAAACTGCTGAACGCGTCCTATGATGTCGGCCGCGAACTGTTTGCGCAGGTCAACAAGGCCTTCATCGCCAAGCACCCCGGCGTGACCATCGACCAGTCGCATGCCGGGACATCAGCGCAGGCGCGTGCCATCGCCGAGGGCCTCGGCGCCGATGTTGTCACCTTCAATCAAGTCATCGACATCGACTTCCTGGTCTCGAAGGGTCTTATCTCCGCCGACTGGCAGAAGGATTTCCCCGACAACGCCTCGCCTTTTTATTCGCTGCCGTCCTTCCTGGTGCGCGCCGGCAATCCGAAGAACATCAAGGATTGGAACGACCTCGTGCGCGATGACGTGCAGGTGATCTTCCCCAACCCGAAAACGTCGGGCAATGCGCGCTACACCTATCTCGCGGCCACCGCCTACGCCAAGGAAGCCTTCAAGGGCGACGACGCCAAGGTGAAGGAATTCGTCACCAAACTGTTCAATAACGTCCCGATCTTCGACTCCGGCGGTCGCGCGGCGACCACCACCTTCGTTCAGCGCGAGATCGGCGACGTGCTGATCACCTTCGAGTCGGAAACGCGCGGCGTCCGCAGGGAGTATGGCGATGACAAGTTCGAGCAGGTGACGCCCTCGGTCAGCCTGCTGGCGGAGTTTCCGGTGGCGATCGTCGACACGGTCGCCGACGAGCATGGCACGCGTGACCTCGCCAAGACCTATCTCGACTTCCTCTACACGCCGCAGGGCCAGGACATCGCCGCCCGCAATGGCCTGCGGGCTCGCGACACGGCTGTCGCCGCCAAATACAAGGCTGAGTTCCCCGATGTCCGCCTGCTGACGGTGGAAGATGTCTTCGGCGGCTGGGCCAAGATCCAGGCCGAGCACTTTGCAGCGGGAGGCCTGCTCGACCAGACTTATGGCAGTCGCTGAAGCGAGCGATCTTCAAAATTGATAAGAAAGCCGGCTTTTGCCGGCTTTCTTCGTTTTCGCACGCTGGAAGCGTGGCTTTCCGCACTTTCCGGGCGGACCATCCAAAACGTCACGAAGAATCAATGTGTTTGTGCCTACCGTGCCATCAGACGGCTTGTTTTCGCGAAACGGCATCGCGCGACCAAAACGTCATGATTTACACACAAACAACCGCCAGATGCGGGCGGTTGGGGTTTTCATGAACTGAATCGGGCATGCTCACTAAAAAAGGCAAATACGGCCTCAAGGCCCTCGTGCATCTGTCCGGCCTGCCGGTCGGTCAGCTCGCATTCGTCAACGACATTGCCGTCGCCAACAAAATCCCGAAGAAATTCCTGGATGCCATTCTGGGCGAGTTGCGCAACGCCGGCTTCGTCCAGAGCCGCAAGGGTAAGGAAGGCGGCTATCGCCTCGCCCGTCCCGCCTCCGAGATCAAGATCGGCCATGTCGTGCGTGTCCTCGACGGGCCGCTGGCGCCGATCCCTTGCGCCAGCCGCACCCAATATCAGCGCTGCGAGGATTGCGACGAAGCGACATGCCAGGTCCGGAACATGATGCTGGAGGTGCGCCAGGCGATCGCCGAGGTGCTGGACAATCGCAGCCTCGCCGCGATGCGCGACGCCGACAATGACGATTTTCCAGTCGAACTGACATCGCAGATCTAGGGTGTGATGATTTCCGAGAACGGAACGGAGCGTAACGATTGGATACGTACCGGAAGCGCAGGAAGCCGCCATTTGCAGGCCGGCATCAACCTGACTATCAAAACACCCCAATTAGGCGCGCCCTAAAGCAGGATCCGCGCCGGCCACCCGCTCATGAATTCGCCTCTAACAGGCTAACGACGTCGCCTACAATGTCGGCGATCGGGCGCGTCGCATCGAGCGTCAATGCGTTCTCGTCGGCTGCTGGCGCTTCAAGCGTGGCGAACTGGCTGTCGACCAGGCTTGCCGGCATGAAATGGCCCTGGCGGGAGCCGACACGCTGCTTTGCGGTCGCGGGATCGATTTCCAGATAGAGGAAAACGATGTCCTGGCAAAAGCCGCGCAGACGCTCGCGGTAGCTGCGCTTCAGCGCCGAACAGGCGGCGACGACGCCTTGTCCATCGCCGATCGATCCAGCAATGCGCCGGCCGATCGCGTCGAGCCAGCCTTCGCGCAACGCGTCGGTCAGCGGCTCGCCGCGTGCCATGCGGGCGACGTTTTCGGGCGGGTGCAGCCTGTCGCCCTCGACGAAGATGGCGCCCAACGCTGCAGCCAGCGCTTCGCCGACGGCCGACTTGCCACAACCGGCGACGCCCATCACCACAACGGCCGGTGCGGACCGAACCAGATCCCTCTGCATCTGTGCTGTCTTTTCGTCCACGATGCGGGTCAGCGGCTGGCCGGCGCGCGGCCGTAAAGCAGGAGCATGGCGACGATGACGACGCCGTAGATAATCTGCCGCCCCGCCTCCGGCATCTGCATGACCGAAAGAATGGATTGCAAAAGCGTGATCAGGATGACGCCAGCGACGGTGCCGAGATAGGAGCCGCGGCCGCCGAGGATCGAGGTGCCGCCAAGCACGACCGCTGCTATCGACGGCAGGAGATAGGCGTCGCCCATCGACTGCGCCGCCTTGGAGGCATAGCCGGCCAGAAGCACGCCGCCGAAGGCGGAGAGCCCGCCGGAGACGGCGAAGGCGATCAGCACCACGCGCCGCGTGTCGATGCCGGAGAGGTAAGCGGCGCGCTCGCGGTTGCCGATACCGTAGACCGTGCGGCCGAAGCCGGTGCGGGTCAGCACGAAAACCATCGCAGCACCGATCAGCGCCCAGATGACGACCGCGTTGGGCACGCCCGGAATGGCAAAGCCGGTCGCCAGATAGCGCATCGCCCGGGTTGCCGAATCCTGCGGCGAGAAGCCGCCCGTATAGACCACCATCAGCCCTTGCGCGACGGCATTGGTGGCAAGCGTGATGATCATCGAGGGAATGCGCAGATAAGCGACGCCGATGCCGTTGACGACGCCGATCGCGACACCGCAGAAAATGCCGAACGGGATCGCCAGCGCCACGCCGACCGGGCCGTAGGCGGCGGCCGCACAGGCCATCATTGCGCCCGCCGCCACCGACCACGGCACCGACAGGTCGATCTGGCCGAGCAGGATGACCAGCATCATGCCGGTGGCGATGACGCCGAGGAACGAGGCCACCTTGAGCTGCTGCAGTAGATATTCCGGCGACAGGAAGCTGCGCGAATAGAGGCTGCCGACAAACAACAGCAGCACGATGCAGGCGAAGGCGGTCAGCACCGCCGGGTCGGCGCGGCGGATGAATTTCGGCATGCGGCCGGCGATGCCGCCGATGGTCGTTTCGCTCACAGGAACCACTCCAGCCGGTTGCGGACCCTGAACAGGGCGAAGGCGCCGAGGCTGACCGCGATCAGCAGGATGACGCCCTGGAACAGCGGCTGCCAGAGCGGATCGAAATCGAAGACGAAGAGCAGGTCGCCGATGGTACGGAAGGCGAGCGCGCCGAAAATCGCGCCGATGGCGCTGCCCTTGCCGCCGAACAATGAGACGCCGCCAAGCACCACGGCGGCGATCGAGAACAGCGTATAGGCATTGCCACTGGCATAGGCCGCCTCGCCCGTATAGGTGAAGAAGGTCAGGAACAGCCCGCCGATCGCGGCCAGCAGGCCGGCCAGCGCATAGGCGGCAAACTTGCCGCGGCGGATCGGCACGCCGGACATGTAGGCCGCCATCTCAGACGATCCGGCCGCATAGGCCGCACGGCCGAGCACCGACCGGCTGAACGGCACCCAGACGACGAGCACGACGGCCAGCAGCACCACCAGGCTCGCCGGCACCACGCCGAACAGCCGCCCGGTCATCGCGTCGGCGAGATCCTCGTTGACCGAGCCGCCCGGGAAGGGTCTCAAAAGCAGCGCGATGCCGAAATAAACCGCGCCGGTGGCGATGGTGGTGACGATCGGCTGCAGCCGTCCGTAGATGACGATGGCGCCGTTGATCGCGCCGCACAGCAGCCCGGTGCCGAGCACCGCGACGACGCCCAACGCGGTCTCGATGCCGGTGCCGATGACCAGCCATGAGGCCAGGCAGTTGGTCAGCAGGAAGATCATGCCGACGGAAAGGTCGATGCCGGCGGTGATCACCACCAGCGTCTGCGCCATGGCGACGAAGGCAAGCAGCACGCCCTTGTTGGAAGCCGTCTGCACGACATTGGCGGTAAAGCCCGCCGGATGGTTCGAGGTGTAGATCGTAAACATCACGATGAAGATTCCGAACGCCAGCAGCGTTCCGCGTTGTTCGGCAAGCCAGTAGCGCCAGTCCTTCACGCGTCCGCTCCTTGGCTAACAGGCATCTCTTTGCCATGGATGTTGAGCGCGCTGGCGATCAGCGCCCGCTCGGTGATCTCGGCGCCGACCAGCTCGCGCTTGACCGCTCCGTCATAGAGCACCAGCACGCGGTCGCAGCAGCCGATCAGCTCGTCATAATCGGTGGAGTAAAACAGGATCGCCGCGCCTTGGTCGGCAAGCTTGCGCATCAGCTGATACAGTTCCTGCTTGGTGCCGACATCGATGCCCCGCGTCGGGTCGTTGAGCAGGATGATGCGCGGCTGCCGCATCAGCCATTTGGCGATCACCACCTTCTGCTGGTTGCCGCCGGACAGCGCACCGACCGGAATGTCGAGGCCGGCCGTCTTGATCGCCAGCAGAGCGACCATGTCGTCGATCAGCCGCTGCTCGGCGGCACGGTCGATGATGCCGGCCTTCGACAGCCGGTCGAGTGCGGCGAAGGAGAGGTTTTCGCGCACCGTCATCGGCAGCATCAGGCCTTCCGTCTTGCGATCTTCCGGGATCAGCGCCATGCCGATCCGGTCCCCGCGGGCCTTGGCCGGGCTGGCGATCGCCACCGGTTTGCCGTCGATCAATATCTGGCCGCTGAGGCCGCGCAGCACGCCGAAGAAGGCGAGCAGCAACTCGCGCTGGCCCTGGCCGTCGAGACCGCCAAGGCCGACGACTTCGCCTGCCCCGACCGTGAGCGAGATATTGTCCAGCCGATCGGTCCAGGACAGTTTGCGCGCCTCCAGCACCGGCGCGGCGGTGGCCGGGGCGCGCATCGGCTTCGGCGGGAAAATATGGCTGTATTCGCGGCCGATCATCAGCTCGACGACCTCATTGTCGCTCTTCGAGCCCGCAGCATAACTGGCGACATTGCGGCCGTTGCGAAACACCGTGCACTGGTCGGCAAGCTCGGCGATCTCGTTCATCCGATGCGAGATGTAGAGCAGCGCCAGCCCTTCCGAGCGCAGCCGCTTCAAGACGCCGAAGATCTTGGCGACGTCGGCCGCGGTCAGCGCCGAGGTCGCCTCGTCGAGGATCAGGATGCGCGGCCTGCGTGCCAGCGCCTTGGCGATCTCGACCATCTGCCTTCTTGAAAGCGGAAGATCCTTAACCAGCGCCAGCGGGTGGATGTCGGCAGCGCCGGCGCGAGCAAGGGCTTCTTCCGCGATGCGGCGCTGCGCCTTGCGGTCGATCATGCCGAAACGCGTGGGGGGATCGGAAATGACGATGTTGTCGGCGACGCTGAGTTCGGGGACGAGCGACAGTTCCTGGAAGATGCAGACGATGCCGGCCTGGTTGGCCGCGGCCGGCGACGCGAAGGTCACTTCGCTTCCGTCCAGCATCATGCGGCCTTCGTCAGGCGCGACGACGCCGGCCATGACCTTGATTAGCGTCGATTTGCCGGCGCCGTTTTCGCCGAGGATGGCGTGAATGCTGCCTGACGTAACCGAAAGCTCGGCCTTTTCCAGCGCCCGCACACCGCCATAGCGCTTGGATATGCCCTCCATGCGGAAGATCGGAACCGCACCGTCCATCGGCCCCTCCCAAGGCGCTTGTTCTTCGGGCTCGGCGCCGCGGGATATCCCGCGGCTCCGAGCGATCAGCCTACTGGTTTTCCTTGCTCTGGCCCATGATTTCCTGCGCGGTGAAGTTGATGCCGCAGGTCGGGAAAGAGTTGCCGACGAAGAAATTGTCGGACTGGTCGGGGAAATAGTCCTCGCCTTCCTTGAAGTTCGGATCCTCGACGATTGCCAGCGGCAGCTTCACCGCTTGCGGGACGACCTGCCCTTCGAGCGCAGCAATCGCCGTCTTGATGGCGACCGCCACCTGGGCGGGACCGGTTCCAGCCGACGAGCATTTCAGCCCTTCTGCGGCAAACTTGGCGCAGAATTTGCGGAAGCCATTTTCCGTTTCGCCGCCGAACGGCACGAACGGATGCTTGGCGTCGATCATCGCCTGGACGATGCCGGTGTCGCCGCCCTGCCCGGTGACGCCGTCGAAGGGACCATTGGTGGCGATCGCGTCGGCCGTAGCCTTTTGCGCCACGCCATCGTCCCATTTGCCGATGACTTCGGTGACCTCCCACTTCTTCCCGGAAGCATCGAAGACCTCGTGGATGCCATTGTGGCGGTCGGTGTCGACCGACGTGCCGGCAACGCCGCGCACCTCGAGGATCTTGCCACCATTGGGAATATGCTTGACCAGCCAGTTAGCCCACAACTCGCCAAGGCCTTTCTGGTCGACATTGACGTTGATGGCGTCCTTGGTGTCGAGAATGTTGTCGAAGGCGACCAGCACGACGCCGGCTTCCTTGGCGCGTTTGATGACCGGCCCGAACGCCGTTGGATTCTGCGCGTTGACGACGATCGCATCATAGCCGGAATCGATGAAGTTGTTGATCGCCGAAATCTGCGCCGGCACGTCTTCGCCGGTCGACACGACCTTGAATTCCTTCAGTTTCGCCGCGACATCCGGCTGCGCCGCATAGGCCTTCGCCGTCTGCACCATCTGGATGCGCCAGGTGTTGGCGATATAGCCATTGGCGAGCGCTACGCGGTACGGGCCTTCCTTCTTGGGGAACTTGAAGAACTGCGTGTCGGCGGCCCACGGCGCGAAGCAGTCCGGCTCGGCCGACGGGCCGTTGACGATTTCGGGTTCGGCGAGCGCCGAGGAACTCAGCATGACGAATGCGGTGGCGGCAACGATGCCACCAACAAGTGACTTGAACATCGATATTCCTCCCAGTTGCAATTTTTGATTGTCTTACGCGTCTCGCGCGTCCGGCCCGGCACCTCCCGCCTTGCCCGTCGCGCTTTACTAGGTGGCCGAATGCCGACCCGATCTCCTCCCTTGCCGCTCGGCAACCACAGTAAAAACTATCATATTATACATAATAAACAACCGTTAGCTGTCGATTATGTATAATAAACAAACTAGCTCCTTTGCCGTGAGTTTTTGCCAGAGGTGGATGGTAGCGCTACCATGACATTGTGTAAAGCGCCATTTCACTGCGTCTCAAGGCAGCTCAGCGGGCCGTGCTCTCGCGGCGCTTGAGTTCGAAGCCGAGATCGACGACCGGCTCTTGCGGCCGCTTGCCTGCAATCGCCGCGAGCGCCATGGCGACCGACCGCCGGCCGATCTCGTAGCGAGGGGTCCGGATGCTGGTGACCGATGGAAATGCCACTTCCATCATGTCGAGATCGTTGAAGCCTGTGATGCCGATCGTCTTCGGCACGGCGATCGAGGCGCGATGGCACTCGAACAGTACGCCGAGCGCAATGTCGTCATTGTTGCAGAAAACCCCGTCGAGCGTCGGCACCTTGGCCAGCGCGTCACGAAACAATTCGCGCCCGAGCGTCACGCTGGACGGCACTGGCGTGGTGGTGATCAGCCGTGCGTCGAACAGGCCGGCCGCCTCCATCGCCGCGCGATAGCCGGCCAGCCGACGCTGCGAGCGCGGGTCCATGCGCGCGCCGATGAAGCCGATGCGGCGATAGCCCATTTCGATCATGTGCTCCGTGGCCACCTTGCCGCCGTCGAAATGCGAGAAGCCGACCATCATGTCAACCGGATCGGGCCCGGTTTCCATGACTTGCACCACCGGGCAGCCAGCCGTCTCGAGCAGTCTTCGCGAAATTGGCGTCTGGTCGATACCTGCCACGATCAGCGCCGCCGGGCGCTGCGGGCCGAACACCTGCAGCAGCCGTTCCTCCTCGAGGCCGGAATAATGGGTATTGCCGAGCTGGATGCGGTAGGAGCTGTCGGACAGGCTGTCATAGATGCCGCGCAGCACTTCGGCAAAGACGCTGTTGGTGAGCGACGGCACCAGCACGCCAAAGACCTCGGCGCGCGCCGAAGCCAATGCTCGCGCATTCGGGTCGGGCAGATAGCCGAGCTCATCGACGGCCGCCTGGATCAGGCGGCGCAGATCCTCCGAAACACGCCCCGGCTCGCGCAAGGCGCGGGAAACGGTGATGGCGCCGACGCCGGCCTTACGCGCGACATCGGCGATCGTCGGACGGCCGCCGCCGCGGCGCGAGCGCGGTTTGGTCATAGCCTTGTCCCGAACGCGGCGCCTTCGCCGAAGCGCGGCCACGAAATGCTGTTCAGCGTCTTTGCCACTGTCGCCATGCCAACCCGACTTGCCGCACCCGTCTGGCGTCGCGCAGCCTTACCCCATTGTCAAGCAAACCAGCCGGGACAGCTACCCGAACTCGGGTAGCGCCACAGTTTGAATTTCGGCTGTGGGTGGGTTCGCGGGCGTCTTGCCGTCCATCGTGTTCAGGCTTCTACGCCGTGCGTCGTCCGCTGCGCCACCTCGTGGCATAGGGCAACGCGAACAAGTAGAGACCGCTGAGCATGAGCAAGCCGAGCGGGATCAGCGGCATGAGGTATACCCAGTAGGCGGGCTCGACACCCACGCCCAAGCTGATGAAGATGGCAGCGACGACCGCCGTAAGAATGATCGACAGCCAGCGGTGGAATTGCCGAATCCACGTGTTCCAGTTCATGAGCACCTCCTCTGAAGACGAGCTGAAGCGGATCGGGCGACCCGCTTGGCGGCGGCCTTCTTTGCAAGCTTCTTTGATTTGATGACGTCTTGTTGGCCATTGCCCGTTGGCGCCGGCACGCCTTACTCTATCCGCGCCAGGACCTGCTCCAGGTTCGCTAGGAACCGCTGCCATCCGTGTTGGGCACCCTGGTAGTACTGCTGCTGATCCGGCCGGAAGCCCAACTGCTCCATGCGCAGATGGGTCCCCGTGCTCGTAGGGGTGAGCGTCCACGTGACGACACTTTTGAGATCCTTGGTATCCCACGTGTAAGACAGCATCTTATTGGGCTCGACGGCCTGGACCTGACAATCGACCGCCCCCCAGTCCGCGCTAAGATTGAAACGGTGGCCCTCGTCTGGCTTGAAATCGTTCTTCATCAGCCACTCCTCGATCAGGTGTGATTGCGTGAGCGCGCGCCAGATCTTTTCCGGCGGAAAAGCGACCTCCCGTTCGACAACGACGGCGCGCGTTTCGGTCGCAGTATTGGTCATTGGTCCATCCTTTTGAGCAAATCTTCGAGGTTGTCGAACCGGCTTTGCCAGAACCCAGCCATTTGGTTTGTCCAGTCGATCAGCGGCGCCAAGGCGCCGAGCTCCGCGCTATAGTGCGTGTTGCGGCCTTCATGGCGGTCGCGCACCAACCCGGCCTGCTTCAGGACCCCAAGATGCTTTGACACGGCCGGTTGTGAGACCCCGGCCCGAGCGGTCAGGGCCGCGACGGTCTGGTCTCCGTCGCGACACAGCCGCTCGAAGATGGCCCGTCGCGTCGGATCGGCAAGCGTTCTGAAAAGGACCTCGTGGGGCTGTGGCATGGCAATCGATAACTCGCTGGCTATTGATAAACCAATAACCACCGAGATATGTGTAAGTCAAGTAGGAATGTGGACCTGGCGATTGCGGACGTCGGAAGGGGGCCCAGGTGCTCCGTTTCAGGCAATCGCCGCGGCGCTGCGCCGTGCCTTCCACAGCAGCAGCACCATGGCCGCTATGTTCAGCAGGTTCCAGGCAATGCCGTTGAGGAATGCGGCGGCGTAGGACCCGGTCAGATCATAGATCCAGCCCGACATCCAGCCGCCGATCGCCATGCCGAAGATGGTTGCCATCATGACGATGCCGACGCGCTGGCCGGCCTCCTTGGCGGGCATGTATTCGCGCACGATGATCGCATAGCAAGGCACGATGCCGCCCTGCGATAGGCCGAAGACCAGCGAGACGACGTAAAGCGAGGCGAGCCCATCGAAGGGGATGTAGAACAACAGCGACAGGGCTTGCAGCACCGAGCCGATCAGCAGGGTTTTCACGCCGCCGATGCGATCGGCAAGGAAGCCGGAGGCCAGCCGGCTGACGACACCCGCCGCCAGCATGATCGACAGCATGTCGGCGCCCCGCGCCACGCCGTAGCCGAGGTCCATGCAATAGGCGACGATATGGACCTGCGGCATCGACATCGCCACGCAGCAGCCAAGGCCGGCGACGACGAGCAGCATCTGCAGGGCTGCCGGTGACAATGAGATCGGCTGGACGGGACGGCTGCCGGGCGAACCGGGAGCGGCGGCAGGTGGTGCGCCACGCCTGAGCAGCAGGATCAGCGGCACCATCGTCGCGAGGCAGACTACGCCGATCGCGGCATAGGTGAAGCGCCAGCCTTCGGCCTGCATGACAAAGGGCATCGCCAATGGCCAGATCGCCCCGGCGAGATAGTTGCCGGCGGCGGCGGCCGTCACCGCGACGCCGCGGCGGCGGTTGAACCAGTGCGAGATGTCGGCGATCAGCGGCCCGAAGATTGCCGACGTGCCGACGCCGATCAAAAACCCCTGGACAAGAGTAAACTGCAGGATCGAAGTGGTCAGCGACGCCAGCAGGAAACCGGCGCCGAGCGCCACCGAGGCAATGAGTGCCGGGATCCAGTAGCCCATGCGGTCGATGGCGCGGCCGACCAGCACATTGCCGGCGGCGAAACCGACCATGGTCGCCGTATAGGGCATCGACGCGGCCGCCCGATCGACGCCGAATTCCGCCTGCACGGCGGGCAGCACCACGACCACTGCCCACATGCCGACGCCGCCGATCGTCGCCAGCAGCACAGAAACGCCGAGCCGTATCCAGGCATAGACGCTGTCGATGCCGGGGCTGCTTGCCTGGCTGGAGACGGTTGTGGTCAAGGCGTTTCCTGTCCGCGGTTCTGACAAAATCGACCGGTTCGACGCTACTATCGGCGCATTCACGGCGCCGTGCAGCGCCACATCATGCAAATCCGTGGCTCCAGGGATTTAAGATGAAGTGGAACAGTGGCCGCCGTCCCGGAGTTTTCCATCAACTCACCAATGGAAGGAGTTTGTCATGACCGCGAAAAGAAATGGTCGGCCGAGGTGACCGAGCACAGCGATGCGCTGGACCTCGAGGAACACGTCTTCGAATCCCACGATCCCAAGAAAATCGCGGCCTCGCTGAAGCGATCGGCCGAGCACAGCGACCGGCGCAAGGCCGAGCCGTTCCAGTCCGCCATGTCGATGCTGAATTTCTACATCAACCGTGCCGGCAAAAACCTGCCGGCCAAGCAGAAGAAAGTGCTGGAGGACGCCAAGGACGAACTGCGAGCCGCATTTGGGCGCCCGAGAGAAGATTAGAGGATCGGCCTACCTCGACTTGATGACGCTATCTGTATTGGCCAACAGCTTGCGGACCGCGTTGCGCGCCGCATCCGGTCGCTGCAGGCGAATGTTCTTTTCGATCGCCTCGTGCAGCTTCTGCGCGTGCTGCAAATCGTCCAGTTCCCGCGTCGTATAGGCGAACAGATGATCAAACGCCGATTCGATCAGCACGCCGAGCGGTACCAGGAGGTCGTTGCCCGAGGCGCGCAGGATGGCCAGATGAAAACGCGTATCGGCGCGGGTGCGCTCTTGCAGCGTAGCCGCCTCCCCCATCTCTCGGCAGGCTTGGCTGATCTCGGCCATCTGCTCGTCCGTGCGCCGCATCGCGGCAAAGGCGCTGGCTTCCGGCTCGATGATATGACGGAACTCCTGCACGGTTCTGAGGAACACTTCGCGGTCGGGCGACGTCGCGTACCAGGCCAGCACGTCGCGATCGAGCAGGTTCCAGCGCTCCTTCGGCTCGACCCAGCTGCCGATCTTGGGGCGTGAGGCCAGCAGGCTCTTGGCCATCAGCATCTTGATCGCCTCGCGCACCGCCGAGCGGCTGACGTCGAAGGTCTCGGACCATTTGGCTTCGTTGGGCAGGATGGTTCCCGGCGGATAGTCGCCGCGCACGATCCTGAGACCGATCTCGTTGGCCAGCGACGCATGCACGCTCGACCCAGGCATACGCGCCGCGTCGGCGCGGCGCACGACTGCCGGGCGCTCGGCGGATGCCGCCTTGGCCGGTGTTTTTCTCTTATTCGGCTTCCCGTCCCGCATGCGTTCACAAAGTCCGGATTCCGAAAGCTGTCAAGCACGCGAAAAGCCTCGGGCTGCAAAGCCTGCTTCTGTGCACATATCAGCCCGGATCGACCCCGTCATGCCGTCTTGACGTATTTCCGCCAGCTGTGTTCCGGGCGGAACCCGAGCACATCCCGCGCCTTGCGGTTCGAAAGCAGCGTCTCGTACTCGCCGAGCTCAACCTTGACCGGCACGTCGGGATAAAACCGCCTCAAGAGTTCGGCCGTCGGCAGATCGGACGAGGTGTCGTCATTGGCGGCGTTGAACACCTGATAGCCGAGCCCGTCCTTTTCGACGGCGCGCAGCGTGATCTGGCCGAGGTCGCGCGCATCGATATAGCTCCAAGCGATCCGTTTTCGGAAACCCGGATCGGCGAACCAGTTCGGGAACAGCGAATATTCATGCGGCTCGATGACGTTGCCGATGCGCAAGGCGTAGACGTCGATGCCGCTGCGCAGCGCGAAGGCGCGCGCCGTCTTCTCATTGACGATCTTGGACAGCGCATAACTGTCCATGGGATCGACATCGTATTCCTCGTCGAGCGGGAAATGCGTCGGGTCGCGCGGCTCGTTGGCGAAGACCAGCCCATAGGTCGTCTCGCTGGAAGCGATCACCAGCTTGCGGATGCCGAGCTTCACCGCAGCCTCGATGACATTGTAGGTGCCGAGCGCGTTGATACGGAACACCTCGTTGTCGGGCGTGATCATGATGCGCGGGATGGCCGCGAAGTGCACCACGGCATCGACCGGCTGGGCGCGCAGCGACGGGTCGAATTCATGCAGGCCCATATAGCTCGACAGTGCATTGAACACCTGCCCGCTGTCGGTGATGTCGGTGATCAGTGTGCGCACCTTGGGATTGTCGAGCGGCTTGGTGTCGATGTTGAGCACCTGGCATCCCTGCTCGACCAGATACTGCACGACATGACGCCCGGCCTTGCCGCTGCCGCCGGTGAACATGATCCGCTTCGTCATTTTGCTCTCCACATTCCCCAAGATTCATGTGTATTGTCAGACAATATCGAACTCCGCAATCGCCTGCCACCGCCTGCGGCGAAAACCCGCTGCAACAATTCGCCTGCCAAAGTGCAGCGCCGTCATCGAGACCGCAACACAGGATTACACGCCATGAACACCACCGCCGCGAGCGAAAAGATCGGCTTCATCGGACTTGGCTTGATGGGACACGGGATCGCGAAGAACATCGTCGACAAGGGCTATTCCCTAACGTTTCTCGGCCGCAAGAACCGCGCTCCGGCGGAAGACCTGCTCGGCCGGGGTGCGGAGGAAGCCGCGACCTCGCGCGACGTGGCAGTGGCATCTGATATCGTCTTCATCTGCGTCACCGGCTCGCGCGAGGTCGAAGCCATCATCCGCGGGCCCGGCGGCCTCAAGGAAGGCCTGAAGAAGGGTTCGGTGGTTGTCGATTGCTCGACGTCGGACCCGACCTCGACGGTAACGCTTGCCGCCGAACTCAAGGCGCTCGGCATCGACTATGTCGATGCCCCGCTCAGCCGCACGCCGAAGGAGGCGTGGGAAGGCACGCTCGATGCCATGGTCGGCGCATCCGACGCGGTCTTTGCCCGGCTGAAGCCGGTGCTAGAGACCTGGGCCGGGCGCATTGTCCATATCGGCGACACTGGCGACGGCCACCGTATGAAGCTGCTCAATAATTTCATCTCGCTGGGCTATGCGGCGATCTATTCCGAGGCGCTGGCGCTGGCCGAGAAGGTCGGCATCTCGCCGCCGCGCTTCGACAGCGTCATCCGCAACGGCCGCATGGATTGCGGCTTCTACCAGACCTTTATGCGCTGGACGCTGGAAGGCGACCGCAACGCGCACAAATTCACCGTCGCCAACGCCTTCAAAGACCTCACCTATCTCGAGTCGATGGCGGGTGCTGCCGGCATCGCCAACCCGCTTGGCAATGCCGCGAAGAACGCTTTCGCCGGCGCATTCGCCGCCGGGCCCGCCGATCAGTATGTGCCGATGCTGGCGACGCATATCGGCAAGGTCAACGGCGTCGACCTGACGCCAAGCAAGGATGGGAAGAAACAGACGATTTGAGGCGATAAGCGGCAGGCGCTGTCGGCGAAGCTGCCGATCTCCCCCCTTGCGGGGGAGATGCCCGGCAGGGCAGAGGGGGGTGCTGTCCCTCCGACCTGTCAACCCATCGCAGCCACACCCTCAGGCTGTTTCGGTAGGAAATGGCTGAAGTCGAAGTTGGCGATCCTTCCCACCCCCCTCTGTCCTGCCGGACATCTCCCCCGCAAGGGGGGAGATTGGACGTCACTTCGGCTTTCGCCAATCGCCAACGTAAGTCAGGGGCAGGCAGCGCCAGCCTTGGTGCATGAAATCACCGCCGCGACCGCCCGATAACCTCGTCGGTGTTGGCGAGCAGCCTGTGCACAGCACTCCTCGCCGCCACCGGACGCCTGAGCCTGATGTTCTTCTCGATCGCCTCATGCAGCGCCTGCGCCCGAGGCTGGTCGCTGGTTTCGCGGGTGACGAAAACGAAGAGATGATCGAGTGCGGATTCTATCAGCACGCCGAGCGGCACCAGGAGGTCGTTGCCCGAGGCTCGCAGGATGGCGAGATGAAAACGCGTGTCGGCGCGGGTGCGCTCTTGCAGCGTAGCCGCCTCCCCCATCTCACGGCAGGCCTGGCTGATCTCGGCCATCTGCTCGTCGCTGCGCCGGATCGCGGCAAAGGCGCTGGCTTCCGGCTCGATGATATGACGGAACTCCTGCACGGTTCTGAGGAACACTTCGCGGTCGGGCGACGTCGCGTACCAGGCCAGCACGTCGCGATCGAGCAGGTTCCAGCGCTCCTTCGGCTCGACCCAGCTGCCGATCTTGGGGCGTGAGGCCAGCAGGCTCTTGGCCATCAGCATCTTGATCGCCTCGCGAACCGCCGAGCGGCTGACGTTGAAAGTGTCGGACCATTTGGCTTCATTGGGCAGGATGGTTCCCGGCGGATAGTCGCCGCGCACGATCCTGAGGCCGATCTCGTTGGCCAGCGACGCATGCACGCTCGATCCGGGGATCAGCGCCGCGTCGGTACGGCGCGCGCCGGGCGGACGGGCAGCCTGTGCCTTGACCTTGGCCCGTGCCTTGACCGTGGCCCCTGCCTTGACCGTAGTAAGTCGCTTTTTCGATCTTGCGTCCGACATCCATGTTCCCCGGCACAGGCTGAACTCAAGGCGCGGCAAAGCAGGAGCGGTTCGCCCCAGCAATTTCACCTCGTAGGTTTTCGTGAACCGGTGTGACGGGGCGCCCGGCGAGCGGACGCCCCGAAAACTGCGAACCTACTTCTGGATGCAGGTATCGACCGTGTCCTTGGTGCACTCGTCGAGACCGGTGAAGACCGGATCGGCGACGGGCTTGCCTTCGATCAGGTCGATCATCACCGAAGGTGCCTTGTAGCCCATCTCGAACGGCCGCTGGCCGACCAATGCGGTCACCAGACCCTCCTTGGCAATGGCCACCTCGTCACCGATCGTATCGGCCGCACCGATGACGAACTCGTTCTTGGCGATCTTATCGGCCATCGGCTTGAACAAGTCGCGATAGGGCTGCGGCGCGCCGAACAGCGGCCAGCCGCCCATGATGCCGAACGCGTCAAGATCGGGATTGGCGGCGAGAATATCGGTCATCGCCTGCACGCCCTTGGCGCCGTCGTCATTGGTGAACACCGGGCAACCGGCGACCTCGGTCCAGCCGCCCTCGCCGGCGAGCGCCGGGAGATCCTTCTGGCCGGAAAGCGCGTCGCGCATGCCCTGGGCGCGGCGCAGGATATTGTCAGCCGCCGGATTGCCCTCAATGGTGCAGATCTTGCCACCCTCCGGCTTGCCCTTCTTGATGTACTCACCGATCTTGTAGCCCATCAGGTAGTTGTCGGTGCCGAGATAGGTCTTGCGCAGCGCCGCATCTTCCTTGCTGAGGTCGGCGTCGAGCGTCATGATTGGGATCGACGGATTGGCACTTTTGATCGTTTGCGCGATCAGCGGCGCGTTGGACGGCGAAATGGCCATCGCCACTGTGTCCGGTTTGCTCAGCATGTCCTGAACGATCTGGGCTTCGCCGGCCTCGTCCGATGTCGACGCCGGGCCGGTGTAGAAGCATTCATACTCCGAGTTGGCGTTTTCCGAGTTCCATTTCTGGCAACCCTGGTTGATGGCCTCGAAGAACGGATTGTCGAGCCCCTTCACCACGATGACGAGCTGTTTTTTGGCCATAGCCGGCCCGGCGCCCAACGCCAGCATGGCGACGGCAGCGAGCAATAGTGATTTCCTCATTTCAGTCCTCCCTTGAAACAGACGGACACGGCGTGCCCGCCACACAGACCAGCCCGGAAGCCCGATGACAGAGGTTCGTTTCGCGAGCGCTCGTGTCGCCAAGCCGGGCCGATAAGTATTTCCAGATGCGATCGCAGACCAGCGCGATATGGACGCTGCCAGATCCTCAACCGATAAACCTCCGCCGATCCCGCCCAGCGCACCGGGACAGGAGATCGGCATAATCTCCTCCGACGCCTAGCTAATATCGGCTTGCGACCGACGTCAATTGCTATTTGTCCTACAAAACGGATTTTTCGAAAGAAGCCGCTGTTGACGGCAAGGGGGCATGTGCGTAAATGGGCGAAAGCGCTGTTCCCGGGAGGGGCTGGGAAGAGCGAGGGCCGCGGCAGAACCGCAGGCCGGAAGCACGGGGAGGAAGCAGTCTGGTGTCGGTTCTCGAACTCGCCAACATCTCGAAACATTTCGGCGCCATCCAGGCGGTCAACGACGTTTCGCTGTCGATCGAGGCCGGACAGGTGGTCGGCCTGATGGGCGACAACGGCGCCGGCAAGTCGACGCTGGTCAAGATGATCGCCGGCAATTTCCGCCCGAGCCACGGCACGATGCAGATGGACGGCAAAGAGCTGATCCTGCACAAGCCGGTGGAGGCACGCCAGCACGGCATCGAGATCGTCCATCAGGATCTGGCGCTGTGCAACAATCTGACGGCCGCCGCCAACGTCTATCTCGGCCGCGAGCTGCGCCGCGGCGTCGGGCCGTTTCGCATCCTCGACTACGCCGCGATGTACAAGCGCGCCGGCCAGATTTTTGCCGTGCTGAAATCCGAAACCCGCCCGCGCGACTTGGTCAAGCAGATGTCGGGCGGCCAGCGGCAAGCGGTGGCGATCGCCCGCACCATGCTTTCGCAAGCCAAGATCGTGCTGATGGACGAGCCGACGGCGGCGATCTCGGTCCGGCAGGTCGCCGAGGTGCTGAATCTGATCCGTCATTTGCGCGACCAGGGGATTGCGGTCGTGCTGATCAGTCACCGCATGCCTGATGTCTTTGACGTTGCAGACCGCGTCATCGTCATGCGGCGCGGCCGCAAGGTTGCCGACAAGACGATCGCGTCGAGTTCGCCCGAGGAAGTCACCGGGCTTATCACCGGCGCCATCGAACAGGTTTGATGCCAGCCGGTTTCACCACGCAAGCAGATAAAGGTCGACGATGGCAGTAACTCTTGACCAGACGATCGCGCAGAAACAGCACACTTTGCTGACCAGGGTGTTTGCCAGCCAGACTTTCTGGGTGGTGATCGCGGTCATCCTCGCCTGCCTGTTCCTGTCCGTCGCCACGGATTCCTTCGCCACGACGAAGAACCTCTACAACATCACCCGCAACGTCACCTTCGTCGCCATCGTCGCGCTCGGCATGACTTTCGTCATCATCACCGGCGGCATCGACCTTTCGGTCGGTTCGGTGCTTTGCCTGTGTTCGATGGTGCTGGCGGTGACCATGCATGCCGGCTACGGCATCGAGATCGGCATTGCCGCTGCAATCGCGACAGCGCTGGTCATCGGCGCCTTCAACGGCATCTTGATCGCCTATCTCGGTTTTCCGCCGTTCGTGGTGACGCTCGGCATGCTGTCGATCGCGCGCAGCCTTGCCATGGTCGCCTCCAACAACACCGTCGTCTTCCAGTTCGGGCCCGATCACGACAAGCTTCTGGCGCTGGGCGGCGGCGCCTTTGTGTTCGGCATCGCCAATCCGGTGCTCTACACGATCGTGCTGGCGCTGATCACCGGCTTCGTCCTGCGCTGGACGAAATTCGGCCGGCACATCTTCGCCATCGGCGGCAACGAGCATGCGGCGACGCTGACCGGCGTTCCGGTGCGCCAGATCAAGGTCGCGGTCTACATGATCTCGGCGCTGGCGGCGGGCATTGCCGGCATCATCCAGACCGGCTGGCTTGGGGCCGTCACCACCAATCTTGGCAACGGCATGGAGCTTCAGGTCATCGCCGCGACCGTCATCGGTGGCGCCAACCTGGCCGGCGGCATGGGCACGGCGTTTGGCGCCGTCGTCGGCGCGGCGCTGATCGAAGTGATCCGCAACAGCCTCGGCCTGCTCGGCATCAATGCCTTCTGGCAAGGCGTGTTCATCGGCAGCGCCATTCTGCTGGCGGTCCTGTTCGACCGGCTCCGCAATTTCAGGCGCAACGAATAGGCCGCAGGTCACGAGCGCTATTCGTTTCCCTTGCTATCGCTCAGTCTGAAAATCGGCCGCTACGGCCCATGACGGGCCCCAGGCGTGCGCATGTGCCTTGACGCAGGCCCGGACTGAGCCGCACTATCCCCATTGCAGGCGAAGGGAGGCCAGTCGCCTGCGGGAGGATATACCCATGACGGAAGCGATCAGGCTCTACTGGGGCCGGTTCGGACATGTTTCTGTCCTGAACGTCGCCAGCGACTTCGTCACCCATGCCCATGTCGAGGCGCATATTATCATCTGGCTGGAAGGCACGGCCGGCGAGATGACCATCGGCCGCGAGACGGTGCGGCTTGGACCCGGCACCGCTGCCGGCATCAATTCCTTCCAGCCGCACAGCCACGCTTTGTCCCGCGACGGCCGGCCCGGCCTGTTCCTCGCCTTCTACATCCATCCGGACTGGGCGCGCCGGCGCCGCGACCTGCCGTCCGCCGCGCCGCTATTTTCAGCACCGGCGATCACATTGGAGCCCTGGCTGCACAAGGCGGCAGCCAACCTTCTCGACCATCTCAGCGACAATGAGAGCATCGACGACATCGCCAATTACGAGATCGAGCGCTTCATCGACAGCGTGCTCGACGCCGCCGACGCCTCGGCACCGCAAGTGGCACGCGCCCGCGTCCACACCATGCAGGATTTCCGTGTTCGCAAGGCGATCCAGCTGATGAAGGCCAATGTCTGCGAACGCATCTGCTTCGACGATGTGGCGCGCAGCGTCGGCCTGTCGCGGCCGCATTTCTTCGCGCTGTTCAAGGAACAGACCAATCTGACGCCCAACGTCTACTGGAACACGCTGCGCATGGAGGAAGCAGTGCGGCAGTTGCAATGGTCGCAGGAGCCGCTGATCTCTGTCGCCTGCAATCTCGGCTTTACCACGCAGGGCAATTTCTCGCGCTTCTTCCGCGATCATGTCGGCGTTCCGCCGACACTCTATCGCGAGGCGGCGCGGGCGATTTCCTGAACCATTTTCAGACTTATTGATAGGCGTTCAAGACGCATTGATAAGCGCCGCCGGGCTCGCCGCCCTACCCTCGCGATATTTGCAAGGGAAGCATCATATGGCGAAAGTCACTATCTCCAGCGTCATCGACGCACCGGTCGAAAAGGTCTGGGCGCGCATACGCGACTTCAACGGCCTGCCGAACTGGCACCCGCGCATGGTCGAAAGCTATATCGAGGACGGCAAGGATGCCGGCACGATCGGCTGCGTGCGCAATTTCGAGCTCGCCAGCGGCGCCCGCATCCGCGAAAAGCTGCTCGACTTCTCCGACGAAAACTTCCTCGTCAGCTACTCTATCCTGGAGACGCCGCAGCCGCTCACCAATCACAAGGCAACGCTGCAGTTGCGGAGGGTGACCGACGGCGACCGCACCTATGCCGAATGGACCGCCAACTTCGATGCCGCTCCCGAGGAAGCCGACAAATTGGCCGAGAGCATGGGCGCCAACGTCTTCCAGGGCGGTTTCAACGCTTTGAAAAGTCATTTCGCCGGCCAAAGTTGAACTGAATGGGCTGACAAACAGGAGCGTTCCATGGCGCTTGCACTGCAGACTTTCTCGACGGTGACGGACGCGAATGCGGCGCTGAAAGCCGCCGGCACCCGCTATCTCGGCGGCGGCACGCTGGTCGTGCGCGCCGCCAATGAAGGCGATGTCTCGGTCTCCGGCCTCATCAGGTCGACCGCAGCGGCGCTGTTGGTCATCACTGTTTCCGCCGGCAAGGTCCGCATCGGCGCTTCGGTGACCATGGCGGCGATCGCCCGTCACCCGGATCTCTCTTCCCTCGCCCACGCCGCGCGCGCCGTCGGTGGCCCGGCGATCCGCAACATGGCGACCGTCGGCGGCAATCTCTTCGCCCCGGCGCCCTATGGCGATTTCACCGTGGCGCTGCTGGCGCTGGACGCAACCGTCAGCACCGAGGACGGCGACCTACCGATCGAAACCTTCCTGGCAAGACGAGAAAGCAATCACGCCATCGTCACCGCGGTCGGCTTCAGCTTGCCAGTGGACGGCGGCTTTCGCTTCCTGAAAGTGTCGAGGGTCAAGCCGAAGGGCGTCTCCGTGCTGAGCATCGCCATTGTGCTGGAGCAGGAGCGTGACGGGACCGTTTCTTCAGCGCGGATCGCGCTTGGCTGCATGGCCGACCGTCCGATGCGTGCGACTGCGGCGGAGAAGGCGTTGCTCGGCAGGAAGCTCACCAGCGACGGCATCGCCCCGGCGCTGGCTGTCGCGAGCGACGGCACCTCGCCCGTGACCGATCCGATCGCCAGTACCTGGTATCGCAACGAAGTCCTGCCGGTCCATCTCGGCCGGCTTTTGCTCGCCTGAAATACCCTTTGGGGAGCGCGGTTGCCCGCACGGCAAGCGCGCAAGGAGGAAAACATGGCAAAGGTCCCGGTTCAGTTCACGCTCAACGGTGCGGAAAAGGCCGAATTCATCGACAGCGGCACGACGCTGCTCAACGCACTGCGCGACAAGATCGGCGACACCTCGCCGAAAGGCGGCTGCCACCAAGGCACATGTGGCGCCTGCTCGGTCATCATCGACGGCGAGCTCCGGCTCTCCTGCCTGACGCTGGCCGAGACCTGCAACGGTGCGGCCATCACCACGACATCGGGGCTTTCGGAAGGCGGTGTGCTGCATCCGCTGCAGCGCGCCTTCCTCGACGCCTTCGCCACCCAATGCGGCTTCTGCACGCCGGGCATGATCATGGCCGCCAAGGTGCTGCTCGACCACACGCCCAACCCCAGCCGCGACGAGGTAGTCGAGGCGCTGTCGGGCAACATCTGCCGCTGCACCGGCTACGAGCCGATCATCCAGGCGGTGCTGACCGCCGCGCGGTCCAATTCGCAGAACGCGGCTTGAGGGGAGTAAAAAGATGGAACTCCGCAAAGGTTACTTCGCCGACCAGCGCAAGGACGATCTGCACGAGATCGGCCAACCCCGTCCGCGTTCGGACTCACCCGGCCACGTCACCGGCAAGACCGCCTATTTCGCCGACCGCAATTTCCCCGGCATGCTGCATCTGAAGATGGTGCGTAGCCCGCACCATCACGCCCGCATCCGCAGCATCGACATATCAGAGGCGGAAAAACATCCGGGCGTGGTCAAGGTGCTGACCACCAAGGATGTGCCGCACAATGTCTACACCATCCTGATCCTGATCCAGATCGGGCCGGAGGACGAGACGGTGCTGGCCGACGGCAAGGTGCGCTGGAAGGGCGAGGCGGTGGTGGCGGTGCTGGCAGAGACCGAGCGTGCCGCCCAGGAGGCCGCCGCCAAGGTCAAGGTCGATTACGAGGTGCTTCCGGCCGTCTTCGACATGGAGGAAGCGCTGAAGCCCGGCGCGCCGATCGTGAACGAATATCACGGCCAGAACTATTACCTCTACGACAGCGGCGAATGCCGCAAGGTACGCTTCGGCGATGTCGAGGCCGGCTTCGCAGGGGCCGACCACGTGCTTGAACAGACCTACCAATCCTCGCCGATCGAGCATGCCCCGACCGAGACGACCGGCTGCATCGTCGCGCCGGAGGGCAACGATCGCTTCACCTGCTACACCAACACGCAGGCGATGTTCTTCACCCTCGACAATGCCTCGATCATCCTGCAGATGCCCGGCAACAAGCTGCATTTCGTCGGCGGCACCGTCGGCGGCGGTTTTGGCGGCAAGGTCGACGTCATTGTCGAGCCGATCGCCATCCTCGGCGCCAAGCTGACCGGGCGACCGGTCTCCTTCATCTACAGCCGCAAGGAGGAGATGCAGATCTCCTCGCCGCGCGCCGCGGAAAAGGTCGTCATCAAGGACGGCGTCATGAATGACGGCCGCATCGTCGCCCGGAAAGTCACCGGCTACACCGATGCCGGCGCCTATTCGCGCCATTCGCCCTATGGCGCGCAGAAGGGCGCCGGCCACTATCCCGGCCCCTACACGATCCCGAATGTCTGGATCGACACCTACTGCGTCTACACCAACCGCACCCCCTCCTCCGCCATGCGCGGCTTCGGCGTCACGATCGGCGATTTCGCGCTGGAGGTGCAGATGGACAAGCTGGCCCGGCTGATCGGCATGGATCCGCTCGAATTCCGCTTCATCAACGCCTACCGCGACGGCGACATGAAGGCGCACCGCCAGCCGACCGAGGGCGCGGCGCTGATCGAGTGCATGCAGGAAGCGTCGCGCGTCGCCAACTGGCCGGTGGCGGAAAAGTACCTCTCTATGTCGTCCTACGCGAAGGGAAATTGAGATGGCGATCAGGCGCGGACGCGGCGTCGCCGCAATCAACTATCCGACTGGCATGAACCTCGGCGGTGACCCGACCCAGGCGCTGGTGCATTCGACGCCGACCGGCAATTTCATGGTGACGCTGTCGAGCGTCGATCTCGGCCAGGGCATGAAGCAGATCATGGCGCAGATCTGCGCCGAGACGATTGGCGTGCCGACCGACCGCGTCGTCGTCGACACCGCCGACACCGATACCGGCCCGCATTGCATGGGCACCTTCGCCTCGCGCGGCACGCACCGCGCCGGCAACGCCGTCATCCAGGCGGCCAGGGAAGCCCGCCAGGTGATGCTGGAAGTGGCGGCCGAGGAACTGGAAGTGAATGCGTCGGACCTCGAGACCGACGGCCAGGGCAACATCCTGGTCAAGGGCGCGCCGCAGAAATCAATCTCGATCTTCGATGTCGCGCTGTCGGCGCATTTCAAGCGCGGCCGCTCGATTTCCGGCCGCGGCATGTTTCTCATCCCGCGCTCGTATCCGGAGAAGGAGACCGGCGCGATGAAGCCGTCGACCTGCTACGCCCATGCCTGCACGGTGGCGGAAGTCGAGGTCGACGACGAGACCGGCGAAGTCACCGTGCTGACCGTCAAGAACGTTTTTGAGATCGGCCGCGCGCTGAACCCGAAAATGGTCGAGCAGCAATTGGTTGGCGGCTCGTGGATGGGCATCAGCCATGCGCTCTACGAGACGACCGAACCCTATTATCCCAATCGCGATCATGGCGGCACCGACTTCAACCAATATCTGATGCCGGGACCGGGTGATCTTGCGCAAACCGAGATCATCGTGCTGGAAAGACCCTCAGCCGACGGCCCGTACGGCGCCAAGGGGCCAGGCGAAATGTGCGCCAACCCGCAGATCCCGGCGGTCGCCAATGCTGTGTTCGACGCGGTCGGCGTGCGCATCGACACGCTGCCGATCACGCCGGAACGCATCCTGCGCGCGTTGAAGGCGCAAGCCCCGAACTGAGTGTTGGAAATGCCCAAGAGAAGCGCCGAGACTGTCGCGACCTCGCCGGAGGCGGTGGCGTCGCACCTCGCCGCCTCGCGCTATCTGGCCGATGAAAGCCTGGCGACTGCCGTCTTCCTGGCGATCCGGCTGGGCAAGCCGCTGCTGCTCGAAGGCTCGCCGGGCGTCGGCAAGACGGAAGCGGCCAAGGCGATAGCTGAAGTGCTCGGGCGCGACCTCGTGCGGCTGCAATGCTATGAAGGCATCGACGCTGCGCATGCGCTCTACGAATGGAACTACCAGCGCCAGCTGCTCGCCATCCGCCACGCCGGCGAGCATGAGGTCGACATCTATGACGACCGTTTCCTGATCGCGCGGCCGCTGCTGCAGGTGCTAAAGGCGCCGGAAAAGCGCGTGCTGCTGGTCGACGAGATCGACCGTTCCGATCATGAGTTCGAAGCGCTGCTGCTGGAGTTTCTTTCCGATTTCCAGATCAGCATTCCTGAGAGAGGCACCATCCGCGCGACGGCGCAGCCGATCGTCATCCTGACCTCGAACCGCACCCGCGAACTGGCAGAGGCGCTGCGACGGCGCTGCGTCTATCACTGGATCACCTATCCCGACGCCGAGCGCGAGGCCGCCATCATCATGCTGCGCGCCGGCGACGTCGCCGAGGCAACCGCACGCGCCGTGGCTGCTGCCGTGCGCGACATCCGCGCCCGTCCGCTGGCCAAGCCGCCCGGCATTGCCGAGGCGGTCGAATGGGCCAATGCCGCGACCATCCTCGAGAAGGGCGGCAGCCCGTGGCCGGAAGCTTTTCGCCGCGCCATCGGCGTGCTGATCAAGGACGAGGAGGATCTGTCCTACATCGCGCCCGAGCTCGGCCGGATCGTCGAGGAAGCATTGGCGTGAGCGCCGTGGCCCTGCCCCGCGCGGCTGCACCCTTGCTCGGCTTTGGCCGGCTGCTGCGCCGCTATGGCTTTCCGGTGGCGCCGGAGCAGGTGTCAGGCTTCATGCAGGCGGTGACGCTGCTCGGGCCCCGCTCGATGGCCGATATGCACGAAGCCGCCCTCGCCACGCTGGCACCGCCGCCCGACCGCCGCGACGAGTTCGAGGCGCACTTCCAGAGCCATTTCTACGGCAACACCGCGGCCTTAGCCGAAGGCGAGACCGACGAGGAAATCCGCATTAAGGACGACGGCGGCACCCGCGATGAAGAGAGCGAGGTGGCGCGCCAGGAGAAAGGCGGCGAGCTCTCGTCCGGTGCCGAACAGTTGAGCGCCCGCGACTTCCAGCGCGACGGCGACGGGCTTGCCGCCTTTCGCCGCAAACTCGCTACTGCCCTGCCCGCCCGCCGCTCCTTCCGCACCATGCGCACGCATACGCGCGGCAAGCTCGATCTGCGCCGTTCGCTCCGCGAAATCGTCAGCGCCGACGGCGATATACCATCGCCGCTGCTGCGCCGAAGGCAGACCGTGCCGCGCAAGCTTTTGCTGCTGATCGACGTGTCCGGCTCGATGAAGCTGCACACATCGGACTATCTCAAACTGGCCCATGCGGCGGTGCAAGGCGCGGACCGGGCTGAAATTTTCACCTTCGGCACGCGACTGACCCGCATCACCCCGGCGCTGCGCATTCGCGACCGAGACCAGGCTCTGGCCCGCGTGGCAGCACTGGTCGATGACTGGGATGGCGGCACGCGAATGGGACCGACGCTGCTCGCCTTCCTGTCGGTGCCGCGCTTTTCCGCCTTTGCACGCGGGGCGGCGGTCGTCATCCTGTCCGATGCGCTGGAGCGCGGCAACCATGCCGAGCTGGAAATGGCGATGGGCCGGCTGAGTTCCCGCGCCTTCCGTCTCTCGCTGGCGACGCCGCTGGCCGGCGATCCGCGCTTCCGGCCGGCCACGGCAGCACTTCGCGCCATCCTGCCGGTGCTCGACGATCTGATCGATGGCTCGTCGATCTCGGGTCTCGCCGATTTCATTCTGTCGCTCGCCCGCCCTGCCCCAGCGGCCGCAGCAATCTGGAAGAGGGTTTCATGATGCAGAAGGCGATCGACGCGCATTTCCACATCTGGCGCCGAGAGGATCAGCCCTGGCTGCGCGGGCCGATGGTGCCGCGCATCTTCGGACCCTACGAGCCGATCCGCCGCGACTACCCGATCGACGAATTCCTCGCCGACCAGCAAGGCTCTGGCGTCGAGAAGGCGGTCTACGTCCAGACCAACTGGGCTAAGGAGGATTTCGAGACCGAAGTCGCCTTCCTGCAGAAAACCGCCGACGAAACCGGCTGGCCGCACGCCATCGTTGGCTATGCCGACATGACGGTCAACGATGTGCGCCATCAGATCGACCGGCTAGTAAAATACAAGCTGCTGCGCGGCGTGCGCATGCAATTGCACTGGCACGAAACGCCGGCCTTCCGCTTCGCCGCCTGCCCCGATCAGGTCATCGACCCGAAGGTGCGGGCCAATGTGGCGCGGCTGAAGGACTATGACCTGTCCTTCGACCTGCAGCTTTTCCCGGCCCAGATGAAGGACGGCCTGACGCTTGTCGGCGAAAATCCTGAGACCGATTTCATCCTCACCCATGCCGGCATGCTGACCGACATGTCGGAGGAAACCACGGAAGCCTGGAAAGCCGGCCTGCGCACGCTTTCAGCAGCACCCAACCTCTACGCCAAGCTCTCCGGCCTCGGCACCTTCGTCCACCGCAACGACCCGGCATTGATCGCCTATATCGTCGACAACGCGATCGACATCCTCGGCAGCGAGCGTCTGATGTTCGGCTCGAATTTCCCAATCGAGAAACTATGGACCAGCCACGCCGAGCTGATCAAGGCGCACCGGGAGGCGGTGGCCAAGCATGGTGCGGCAGCAGAGGCGGACATCTTTTGGAACACTGCGGAGAAGGTATATCGGCCGGTGTAGCGCGGCGTTTCCTTTCGCTCCTTCACGTCAAACGTTTGATTCTTCGAGCGAACAAACGTCGCTGATGCACGGCCGCGCAATAATTTTTTCGCTCCGCCGGCACAGGACGGACGGGATAAGCTCAATTAATGTCTTCGACTGCCGTCGATTTCAGTTCCGCGGAAAATGGCCTGAAACCTCGGCGCCCGCGGCTGGCGGCAGCGCCAGGAAGCGGAACGAGGTCGCGAGCCCGATAGCGCCGATCGCCAGGAAGGCGAGGCGGAACTCGACGAGGTCGAGCGCCGGCCCGCCCTCGCGATCTGCGACAGGTTGAGCAGTGCCGCCGCGACCGCGACGCCGAACAGCATCGCCACCTGCTGCAGCATGCTGGACAATGTCGCCGCCGAACTGCGCTGCGATGAAGCCACGTCGGCGAAGGCTAGCGTGTTGAGCGCGGTGAACTGCATCGAACGCGACAGCCCGGCGATCAGCATCAGCGCCACCACCAGCGCTTGCGGGGTCTGCGGCGATATCGCGTGCGCAGGCCAGGATCGACAGCGATGCGATCACGCCGTTGACGACCAGCACCGAACGGAAACCGAAGCGCCTCAGCGTCGGCGTCGTCAACGTCTTCATGCCGAGATTGCCGAGGAAATAGGCCAGGATCAGCATGCCGGCATCGACGGGTCTCAGGCCGAATCCGACCTGGAACAGCAGCGGCAACAGGAACGGCGTGGCGTTGATGGCGACCCGGAAAATGGTGCCGGCCGACAGCGTCGATATGGCGAAAGTCTGTACCTTGAATGCCGTGAGGTCGAGCAGCGGATTTTTGGCGCGCGCCAGATGACGCACGGCCAGCCAGCCGACCAAGGTGCCGGCGACAAGCAGCGCTACGGTCGGCATGGCGCCGTCTTCCGGATGCGCGATGCGCTCGAGGCCGTAGAGCATTGAGGCGAGCCCGACCGAGGTCAGAAGAAAGCCCGGCCAGTCGAGCGGCCTGGTTTCGGAATCGCGGTCGCCGGGAATGAAGCGGGCGACCAGTGCCAGGCCGGCCAGCCCGAGCGGAATGTTAATGAAGAAATTCCAGTGCCAGGAGAGATAGGTGGTAATGAAGTCGCTTATCTCAACGCCCTCGACATCCAAGCGCTTGATATAACCGAGGCGGAGATCATCGAAGCGGTCGAGGCCGGACTGGTGGCGCAGGGCAAGGGCCAGACTGTGATCGAGCAGCGCGTCCATCTCGAGCCGGACCCGTCCTTCAACGGCCATTTCAATGTCCTGCGCGGCTACGTCGCGCCGCTCGATGCGGCCGGCGTCAAGATCGTCGGCGACTATGTCGACAATTACCTGCACGGCCTGCCGTCGGAGTTCGGCATCCTCAACCTGTTCGATCCGCGCACCGGCACGCCGCGTGCCATCCTCGACGCCACTGTGATCACCGACATGCGCACCGGCGCCGTCACCGCCATCGGCGCAAAACATCTGGCGAACAAGACGTCCAAGGTTTTCGGCCATGTCGGCGCGCGCGGCACCGCCTACTGGAACGTGCGCCTGCTCGACCATCTCTTCGACTTCGACGAGATCCGCGTGCATTCGCGTCGACCGGAAAGCCGTGACGGCTTTGCCGCCAAGCTGTCCGCCGATCTCGGCAAGAAGGTTACAGCCGTCGCCGACTGGCGCTCCTGCGTCGATGGCGCCGATATCGTCATCGAGGCCTCGCGGCTGCCGGAACCGCAGCCGCTTCTCAAGACCGAATGGATAAAGCCCGTCGCGCTGGTGGTGCCCTATGGCACGATGAGCGCGGTGGAATTGTCGTTGACCGACATCATGCAAAAGATCGTCGTCGACGACTGGGGCCAGTGCAAGGGCGGTAAACTCGGCTCGCTGCGCGCCCATGTCGAGACCGGACGCCTGAGCGAACAGACGCTGCACGCCGAACTTGGCCAGATTGCCGCCGGTCTAAAGCCAGGACGCCAGAGCGACGACGAGACGATCCTGTTCTGGCATCGCGGCCTGTCGCTCTCCGATATCGCGCTGGGCAAGGCGATCCTTGCCAAGGCGCAGGCGCAGGGCATCGGCCAGCGGCTGCGCTTCGCATGAGTGCGCTCATCCTCACCGGAGCCGGCGTCAGCGTCGAGGATGTCGCGGCGGTCGCCCGTGACGGACGCAGGGTCGAGGTGGCATTCACTGTCATCGGAAAACTGGAGAGGGCGCGAAAAGTGCTCGACCGCGCCGCCGCTTCTGGTCAGCCGATCTATGGGTTCAACACTGGGCTCGGCGCCAATCTCGGCACATCGGTCAGCGGCGACGCAGCGCCTTCCAGCGCCAGTTGCTGGATGGCCGCAGCGGTGCCGTGGGTGACGTGCTGCCGCAAGACATCGTGCGCGCGACGATGCTTGCCCGAGCGGCGATGTTTTCGGCCGGCGGTTCGGGCATTTCATCAGAGGTTTTCGTCACGCTCACCGACGCGCTCAATGCCGGCGTGCATCCGGTGATGCCGTCGCTGGGCTCGATCGGCGACAGCGACCTGGTGCTGATGGCAACGCTTGGCCTCATGCTGACCGGCGACGGCGAAGCCGATTTTCAGGGCCGGCGCATGCCGGCCGCCAAAGCGCTGGCGATGGCCCGCCTCGCCCCCGCCAGCCTCGCCCCCAAGGACGGGCTGTCGCTGATAAGCGCTTCGGCGGTGTCCGCCGGCAGCGGCGCGCTGGTAGTGGTCGACGCACTGTCCGCCTTCGCGCAACAACAGCAGGCGGGCGCGCTGACGATGGAAGGCATCGGCGCCAATCAGACGATCCTCGACCCGCGCTTGCAGGCGGCGCGACCAGCCGCCGGCCAGCAGCAGGCCGCGCAAGGCTTGCGCGACCTTCTGGCACGCGACGAGACGCCGGCGCCGACGACTTTGCAGGACCCGCTGTCGATCCGCTGCGTGCCGTCGATCCATGGCGCACTGTTGCAGGCAATCGATCAGGCCAGGCAAGCCGTCGAGATCGAGCTCAACGCCGCCGCTGACAACCCGCTGGTGCTGAGCGACGACGACATGGTGCTGTCGACCGGCAATTTCCACACCCCGTCGCTGTCGCTTGCCTTCGAGACGCTTGGCCTTGCTATCGCCCAATGTGCGGCTGCCTGTGCCGCCCGCTTCATCCAGCTCACCGGCTCAGGCCGCAACGGCCTGCCCAAATATCTGTCGCCGGTCGGCGGTGCTTCGGCCGGCTTCGTGCCGCTGCAACAGACGGTGAGCGCTATCCTCGTCGCCATCCGCCACAAGGCCAACCCGGTGATGCTCGACTTCCTGCCGGTCTCGGAAGGCGTCGAGGATCATGCGACGCAAGCGCCGCTGGCCGTTTCGAAATGCGCCGAGATGATCGTGCTGTGGCAGCGGCTGATCGCCTTCGAACTAATGGCCGCTGCCCAGGCCGTCGACCTGCGCGACGGGCTGACGCTGGCCGGCCACAGCCGCAATTCACGCAGCCGTGCGTGCCCTCGTCGCGCCGCTTAGGGAAGACAGAGCGCTGGGTATTGACGCCGAGGCGCTTTACGCTGCGCTGGCTACCGGAACATGGCAGCCGTAGCACGGGCCGTCGCATGTGCCGGCTGACGATATCGTCGAGCAGGCCCTAGCCGGCGCGTCTCATCCGGCGTCGACCCTTTTCATGAACAGACCGAGCTGGTCCGGGTCCATATGCACGACATGCCTTTCTTCGGGATAGGCCAGGCTGTTTACGTCGGCGACATATTCGGAAAAAGCGGCGATGCGTTCCGCCTGCAGGCGGTCATATTCGGCGGCGAAGTTGCGGTAGACCTTGGAATGGCGGGGCATGTGGCCGCGGTTCTGGCCAAGGATATCGTCGGCGAACAGATATTGCGCGTCGCAGCCGGTGCCCGCCCCCATCGACAGCATGATCAGCGAAGTGCGTTCCGAGATCGCCTTGGCCACCTCCACCGGCACCACTTCGATCTCGGCGCCGACCGCACCTGCGGCCTCATACTGCTTGACAGCCTCGAAAATCTGCATGGCGCTGTCGGCGGTCTTGCCGACGGCCTTGAAGCCGCCGGTCCAGGTGGCGCGCGATGGGATCAGGCCGACGTGGCCGATCACCGGGATATTGTCATCGGCCAGCCGTTTGACGGTGGCGAAGCCGGCGCTGCAATAGACCGCGTCGGCGCTGGCCTTGTAGAGCCGGAACGCCCAGCGCGCGAAATCGTCGGCTGTGCCGATCTCGTAGAAATTGTCGCCCGGCATTGTGAACAGGCTGGGGGCTGCATCGCGATATTGCGGGTTGAGCACCAGTTCCGGCGGCACCGAGACGATATCGATCCCGGCCCTTTCGGCGGCCTCTGCCTCATCCATCGTCAACACGCGCAGCATGGTCAGTTGCCGCTTGCCCTTCATGGCGCGCAGATCGGCAATCGTGGGTCTTTTACGGCTCATCGATTTGGTCCCTTTGTTGCGTGAATGGAAGGCCGGTCAGGCGATTTGGATCATCACCTTGCCAGCCTCGACCTTGACCGGATAGGTCTGCAAATTGACGCAGACGGGAGCCCCTTTGGCTTGGCCGGTCTTGTAATTGAAGCGGCCATTGTGCTTGGGGCATTCGATGATGTCGTCCATGACAAGCCCATCGGCCAGATGGGCTTTCTCATGGGTACAAAACCCATCGGTGGCGAAAAACTCGTCATCAGGGGAACGGTAGATCGCGAAGGTGCGGCCGTTATGGTCGAAGCGGATGACATCCTCTTCTTCGACATGGTCCACGGCGCACGCTTCGACCCAATCGGCCATCTCTATTTCTCCTGAAATTTCTGCAATGCGGCGGTGCGCGGTGGCTATTCCGCCGCCGCCGACATGTTCACCTCGTGGAACTCGCCACGATAGGGCCGCGCCGTCGGCGGCAGTTCGCGCTTGAGGAAATAGTCCTCATATCTGAGCTGCCTGAGCAGGACCGGCCAGACCTCGCGATAGGCATGCCACATCGACGGGTTCGGCTCCGGCAGATCGTGCTTGATCAGTTCGTGCAGCCTGGGCAGCGCGTGATAGGGCACCATCGGGAACATGTGATGCTCCACATGGTAGTTCATGTTCCAGTAGATGAAGCGGCTGATTGGATTCATGTATACGGTGCGGGTGTTGAGCCGGTGGTCGATCACGTTATCGGCCAAGCCGATGTGCTGCAGCAGGCCGGTCAGCACCATGTGCCAGGTGCCGTAGAGGCGCGGCACGCCGATGAGCACCAGCGGCACCCACGACCGCATAGTGAGGGCGAGCGCGATCGTCGCGATGTAAACGGCGATATGCCAGCGCGCCGCGATGACGGCCTTGTGCTGTTCCATCTCGGGAACGTAGCTTTTCTCGTCGGGCGTGAGCTTGCCGAACGCTTGGCGTACCAGCGCCGGAAGCGAATAGCGAAAATCAAGGATACCGGTGAAAGCGAGCGCCGCACGCAAAAGGTCCGGCGGGCGCATCACGGCGATCTCGGCATCGCGTCCGACAATGATCGTGTCGGTGTGGTGGCGGGCATGGCTCCAACGCCAGGTCACCGGATTGCGCATCAGCATGAAGCTGGCGATCTGGTAGACCACATCATTCATCCAGCGCGTTCGGAAGGCAGTGCCATGGCCGCATTCATGCCAGCGCGAGTCGCTGGATGAGCCGTAGAGCACGCCGTAGACGAAGAAGAACGGCACACACCACCAGGTGCCCCAGAAATAGACGCCACCGGCCGCCGAGCCCAGAATGGCGACGATCCAGATGATCGTGTCGCGAATCGCCGGACCGTCGGAGCGCTGCATCAACTCCTTGATCGCCTTGCGGGAGACGTCGGTGTGGTACCATTCGGCCGAGGCCAGTCCGGTTTCGATTGCTCTGCGCGTGCTTTCGCCGACCAGGCTGTAGTCACGCTTCATCTTGTCAGCCATTGTGACCTCCAAATCTCGATGGCCGCGAGCCCTCCCCGCTCCGACCGCGATCAGCCTCCCAACTGGTGTTTCGCATCGTCCTCGCCATCATCACGACCTGCCTCCGAGCACCGGAAAATTGCCCGACGGCGGCGGGTAATCCTGCTGCGGCTGTCTGACAATCGCCGCGATCCGGCTTTCGGCGGCCGCGATATCGCCAGCGCCGTCAAGGACCCGGAACACCGCATCGTAGGAGCGGCTTTCACCATGCTCCAGCCAGATCATCTCGCCGCGTTCGCGCGCGGCCAGATTGCCGAGCACGTGATGCGTCGACGGCTCGATGCCCAGCGCGTACTGCCCCGCCTGGAAATTCTGCCATTCATAGGCGCAAGGCAACTGATCCTTGCGCGTGACGACTTCGAGGCCGAGGCCAAGACGGTCGTTGACCACGGCTACCGGCACTTCCCCGGCGCCGTCGGCGCCGAGCTCGTGCTGCCAGACCTGTTCCTGGAAACCCAATTGCGGCGCCGGCACCGTGCGATAGCCGACCTTCTGCGCCTCGTAGCGCTCGCCGGCATGCCCGGCCCACACCACATCCCGGATCGGCGCCAGGTAGCGCGAGCCTTCGTCGAGCACCGGATGGCTGACATTGATGTGGTAGAAATACATATGCGGCGTGCGATTGAAGCCGTGATTGACGACACGGTCCGAAAGCCGGATCTCATTGCCGCCGACATCGGCCTCGATCCGCCGCAGCAGATGCAGATCCTCGCCGAATACCGTCGATTGCTGGATGATCGCCTCGGCCCACAGCACGCAGCGGTCGCCGTCCCACGCTTCGCCATAGCCGGTCAGCCGCGCCGGAATAGTGCTGACGCGGCCGTGCAGCGAATGGCGCACCGTCTTCTTCGGCGGATAATTGTAGCTGTCGGCCGGCACTTCATCCATGAACAGGATATGGTCGAGACCGCAAGTGAGCAGCAGGCCGGAAAACGACCGGGCCCAGGCCAGCCCCTCCTCGCCTTCGTACTCGTGCAGACCGGGATGGCGGAAGCCGCTCGGTGAATGCCAGCCGATCGCCTGGCCCTTGAAGTCGCAATCGGCAATATCGAGTGCCCGGTCGACGAGCGCGGTGAAACGCAGGCCTGAGCCGGTGCGGAATTCGAGCACCCGTATGCCGCGCTCGACGCCGTCGCCAAGCGTCATCAGCCGCACGCCGGCAAATTGCGACAGCATGCCGGACCGCTCCGAGACCTGCCGGCGCGAAAGCGTCTTGCCGTAAAGCTCTACCATGTGACGGCCAGTTCCTTCACTTTGCTCCCGCCTTCATTTCGAACGAGTCTCCTTGAGCAGGGCCGACAAGTCGGCACCGGTGATGATGCTCTCCACGGTCAACAGATCGGTATCGGCGACCGTCTGCTCAGCGACGATCTCGCCGCGGCGCATGACGATGATGCGGTCGGCGACCTGAAAGACATGGTGAATGTTGTGGGTGATCAAAAGCACCGAATGACCGGCCGCGCGCACCTCCTTGACGAAGCGCAGCACGCCGTGTGTTTCCTCGACACCGAGATTGTTGGTCGGTTCGTCGAGGATGATGACCTTGGCGGCGAACTGCATGGCGCGCGAAATGGCGATCGACTGGCGCTCGCCGCCCGACAGCGTGCTGACCAGCGCATCGGCGTCGAGCTTTTTCGAGATGCCGACGCGCTTCAAAAGCGCCGCGGCGGCGTCGCGCAATTTGGCGAGGTCGAGCGGCGCGAACACGCCCAGCCATTTCAGATTAACCGGCTCGCGGCCGAGAAAGAGATTGCGCGCGATGCTCAGATCCGGCGCCAGCGACGTGTCCTGATGGATAGTCTCGATGCCGAGGTCCATCGCATCGCGCGTCGAGCGGATTGAGACCTTCTGGCCGCGCACATAGATCTCGCCGCGGTCAACGGGAAACACGCCGGAGATCGCCTTGATCAGCGTCGATTTGCCGGCGCCATTGTCGCCGAGCAGGGCCACCACCTCGCCTTCATTGAGTGTGAAGGAGGCGCTCTTCAGGGCGCGGACGCTGCCGAAGGACTTTTGCAGGTTCTGCAGCCGAAGCACTTCCATATTCAGCTCCTGGCGGCGTTCTTCTGCAGCAAAGCGTGCAGGATGAGCATGGCGAGGATGATGACGCCGACGAAGATGTTGTAGGCGAGCCCAGGCACGCCGATCAGCACGATGCCGTTTCTGATGCTGCGCAGCATCAGCGCACCGACGATCGTGCCCAGGATCGTGCCGCGTCCGCCGGTCAGCGCCGTGCCGCCGACCACCACCATGGCGATCACTTCGAGTTCGTATCCGGTACCGGCGACCGGCGAGGCGGCGGAGATGCGGAAGGCGCTGATCATCCCGGCCAGACCCGCCAGCACGGAGGTCATGATGAACAGCCCAATCTTGACCGCATCGGCCGGCACGCCGCGCGCCACCGCCGCGTTGCGGTTGGAGCCGATGGCGCTGATCCAATTGCCGAGCTTGGCGTAGTGCAGCACGTAGATCGCCAGCAGCGACAGGCCGACGAACCACCACAGCGAGGTGTAGAACCGGAACGAGCCGATGTTGAAACTGCCGGCCAGCAGCGTCACGAAAAAGCCGGGCTGGTCCCAGGATTTCAGCGGGAAGCCCTGCGTGATGTAGAGCGCAGCCCCTCGCACGACGAGCAGCATCGACAGCGTCACCAGGAACGAGGAGATGCCGATCTTGGTGACGATCAGCCCGTTGACCGCGCCGATCGCCACGCACAACAGAAGCCCCGCCAGCAGCGCCATGCCGATGTCAACCTGGCCGCTCTGCACCAGCAGCATGACCACGACCGGCGCCAGACCAAACACGGCGCCGACCGAAAGGTCGAACTCGCCCGCCGTCAGAAGCAACGTCATGCCGAGGGCGATGATGCCGAGTTCGGGCAGGAACGCCATCATGTTGGAGATGTTCAGCGGCGACAGGAAGTTGGCGTCGGCGATGGCGAACACCGCCAGCAGCACGACGAGGATGACGAGCGAGGAGAATTGCGGCGAGCGGATCAGGCTCGACCTGCGCTTCACAACAGGCATTTCCTCTTCTGCGACAATTGTCATAACGGTTTGAACCATACCTTGGAGCGACGCCCGCCGCCTGCGCGGCGGACGTCAATTTCCATCACTTGTTATAGAGTTTCAGGATCGGCTCGACGCTGGTGGCGTCGTAGAGGCTGAAGGTGTGGATGTCGTAGCCGATCGGTTCACCCGAGGCGGCAAGCCCCAGCAGCGCGACCGGCATGAAGCCCTGTGCCGACGGGAACTGCCAGGCGGCCGCGTTGACGAAGCCGGCCTTGACGGCTTCGGCGGTCTCCTTGGAATTACCCCAGCCGACGACCGGGATCTTGCCGGCCGGCACGCCGGCGCCGTCGAATACCCGCTTGATGCTGGCCGCCACGGAATCGCCGAGCGCGATGATCGCCGGCGGATTGTTGGCGACCATATAGTCGGTCATCTTGGCGATGATGCCGGCTGGATCGGTGCCGCAATCGACCACGTCATATTTGATGCCAAGCGGATCGAAGACGCTGGCGATGCCCTCCGTCTCGAGCTGCTGGTAGCTGGCGCCCGGCACCTCCACCGGCAGGAACACCTTGTCGCCTTGCTTCACCATCTTGTGGTCGACTAGGTACTTGGCCCAGATAACGCCGGCCTCCTTCAGATCAGCGCCAACATAGGCCTGCCGTCCAGTCGCCGGATCGTCGGTGTTGAAGAACACGATCGGGATGCCCGCTGCCTTGGCCGCCTTGACTTCCTCGGTCCACAGCCCGGGCTGCGCCGAGGTGGTGGCGATACCGTCCGGCTTGGCGGCAAGTGCTGAGTTGAACGCTTCCTTCTGCGCCGCCATGTCGCCGCCGCTGAAGGAGATCTTGCAGGTCACCTTGAGCTGGTCGCAGGCCTTGGTGGCGCCGGCATTCCAGTCGAGCCAGAATGCATCCGATGGGCCGCCATGCGACAGGAGATAGAACGTCTTCTGGTCGTCCTGTGCGAATGCCGGCGAGCCCAACCCTATCCCTGCAAACAAAGCCGCGGCCGCCGCCAGTTTCAATCCGAATTTCAACATTTCGTTTCCTCCATTATATTTCCTCCCGGTGGAAAGCGCCGCGGCATAGCGGCGACGCAGGACTCCTATCAGAGGCCGTTGGCGCGGAACTTGCCGTCGAGGAATTTCTTGGCGCGCGGCACGTCGTCTTCCGAGAGATGCTCGATAATGACCGGGATGTTCGGGTGCTTTTCGGCAAGCCGCTGCAGATAGAGGTCGTAGTTCAGCGAACCGAGGCCGGGCGCCGGCAGTTCGATCTCGCCGACACCACGGAAAGTGTGGCTCTCCAGCGCGTCCTCGTCGCCGATATCGGCGTGCTTCTCCGACTTGTCGCCGCCCGATCGCTTGACGTCCTTGGCGTGGGCTATTCTGATCTTGTCGGTCAGCGTGTCGAACACCTGGTTCAGGATCTGGTCCATCCTGTCGATGTTATGGGTTTCGAAATAGTTGGTCGGATCCATCAACAGGCCGAGGCCGGGATGGTCGACCTGCGCGAACATCTTCACCGTCTCCTCGACCGAGCCGACGACATTGTTGACATAGGTTTCGAGCAGGAAGATCGCGCCGTGGTCGTAGGCGGTCTGGGCAAGGTCGGCGATGACCTTGCGGCATTCCTCGAAACCTTCCTCGGTTTTGTTCTTGGGATGGTGCACCCAATCGGACTCGGTGTTGTAGGTGCCGGTTTCCGAGATCACATAAGGCGAGCCGAAATCGCGGGCACTGCGGATGATCTCCTTCAGATAGCCGACGCGCTTCTCGCGCTCCGCTCTGTCCGGATGGATGATGTTGGTGTAGCCCGACACGCAGCACACCGGCAGATTGTGGTCGCGGAAGGTGTCGCGAACAGTCCTGGCCTTGTCCTTGGTGATCTGCCCGGCCGACAGGTCAACATCCTTGAAATGCAGGTCGAGCTGCACCGTGTTGAAATCGAGGGCGCGGATCTTTTGCGCGGTTTCCTTCAGGCTGTACGGGAAATAGCCCGTGAAAATACCTGCCTGCATCATGATATGAAGTCCTCCCTGTAAATGATTCAGTTGATTAAGTTTGTCGAGATTTCGGAGAGCTTGACGGTGCGGCCCTCGTCGATCGAGCGATAACCCGCTTCGATCAGCGCCATGGTCTTGACGTTGTCGGCGACCGAGAGTGCCGGCGGCTCACCTGTCTTCACCGCGTGCTGGAGTTGCTCCATCACGCCGATGAAGGCGTGCGGGAACCACATCGTGTCCCAGCTGGGTGTCACCCATTCGCCGCCAGTGGTTTCGGTCGAAGCATAAGTCAGCGTCGAGGCGGAACCAGTCGGCCAGCCGATCGTGCCCTTGGAGACGCCCTTGGTGCCGTCGACGCGCCAGTTGATATGCTGGTCGTCCTTGTAGCCATCCTGGCGCGGACCCGACCAGACATCCTCCAGCGACACGGCAAGCACGCCCGACGGGAACCGCATCGTCGACACGGCGATGCCATCGGAATGATCGAACTTCGTACGCGGATCCTTACGGGTCAGCGTGGTGATCTCCAAGGGATCGCCGAACAGGAAGCGCAGCACGTCGAGATGGTGCACGCTCATATTGGCGAGCGTCAGCCGGTCGTACTCCTCAAGGAAGCTCTGCCAGTGCGGGATCGCGTGCATATCGATCTGCGCGAAGACGATGTCGCCGAGCGCGCCGCTGTCCATGATCTGCTTCAGCACGCGCATCGACTGGTCGTAGCGCATATTCTGGTTGACCGAGAGGATCTTGCCGGCCTTGGCGGCCTCGTCGCGCAACTCGATCGCATCCTTGAGCGACAGCGCCAGCGGCTTCTGCGCCAGGATCGCCTTGATGTGCTTCTGCTTCAGCGCATGGCGGATCAGCGCCGGCTGCTGGTCCGGCGGAAAGGCTAGGTCGATGATCTCGACATTTTCGTCCTCGATCAATTGCTCCGGCGTGTCATGGACGGTCGGGATGCCCCAGCGCTTCGCCACTTTCTCGGCGCTGGCTTTGGTCCGCGAGGCGATCGCCACCACCGGAAAGCCGGCTTCCTTGTACGCGGCAAGATGGCATTCGGCCATGATCATGCCGGCACCGACGCAGCCGATCCTATACTCTTTCGTGCGGACCTTCACGTCCGGCTCGAAGCCTTTGCTTGCCATCTGATCCTCCCGAAGCTCGTTTCTTGCAGCCGCCGTCATCGTGCCAGCGCTCCCCCGCTTTGGCCGAAATAATGCACTCTGGCCGGCTCGCAGGATATCGCCACCATGGTGTCCGGCCTTATGTCCGGCTGGCCGCGCAGCAACGCCCTAAGGCGCGCCTGCCCGGCGGCGAGTGTCACCACGGTATAGCCGCCGAGCGGCTCGACCTCGGACACGCGCGCCGGGCGCCCCGCGCGCCCATCCGATATTTCCCCATCCAGCCAGGGCCGCACCTTGATGTCTTCCGGCCTGAGCCCGATCTCGACGGCATCGGCCGGAGTGGCCTTGTCCGCAATATGGATCGTGCCTTCGGCCGCCTCGACACCGCCCTCGCCGCGCACCGACTTCAAAATATTCATCATCGGCGAGCCGAGCAGCCGCGCCACATAGGTGCTGGCCGGGCGATCATAGATCTCGGCCGGCGCGCCGATCTGCCTGATTTTGCCGTTCTCCAGGATGGCGATGCGATCGGCGACCGACATCGCCTCTTCCTGGTCGTGCGTCACATAGATCAGCGTCTTGCCGAGCTCGCGCTGTATGCGCTTCAGCTCAACGCGCGTCTCCTCGCGCAGCCTGGCATCGAGCGCCGAGATTGGATCGTCCATTAGATAGGCGGCGGGATCACGCACCAACGCCCGTGCGATCGCCACACGCTGCCGCTCGCCGCCTGAAAGCTGCGCCGGCGGCTTATGCAAGATGGGGCCGATATGCAGCTTGGCCGCGACGTCGGCGACACGCTTTTCGATGTCGGCTCCTGCGACCCGGCGTTCGACGAGGGGAAAGCGGACATTGTCGCGCGCACTCATATGCGGAAACAGCGCCAGGTTCTGGAACACCATGGCGACGTTGCGCTCGGCCGGCGAGACTGTGTTGACTGGCCTGCCGCCGATCAGGATCTCGCCCGAGTCAGGCGTTTCCAGGCCCAGCACCAGACGCAGCACCGTCGACTTGCCCGACAGCGGCGGGCCGAAGAAGCAGAAGAACTCATTGTCGTTAACCGTGAACGAGGCGTCGTCGACGGCGAGCGTGTTGCCGTAGCGTTTCGACACATCGCGGAAGACTATATCGGCCATGGTCTCAGCCCGCTTTAATAGCAAGGCCGGTGGCGGCGTCGAAGACGCGCACCGACTGCGCGGCAGGCGCGACGACCGCTGTCTGCCCGATCGCCAGCCCGACATCGTTGTCGAACACCGCTTTCACCGCGTTCTCGCCCTGGCCGAGATGCACGATGGTGCGCGCGCCGATGCGCTCGACGAAGTTTACCGGCAGTGAAAGACCGCGGCCGCCTTCAACCAGCGTCGCCTGTTCCGGTCGGAAGCCGTAAAGCACATCGCCCAGCGCGCGCCGCACTGCGGCAGCGATTTCGGCCAGCAGCGGCGGCGTGATGCCGAGCGGCCCGAGATCGATGACCAGGCCACGGTCGCTTTCCGCAGGCCTGCCCTTGAGCAGGTTCATGCCCGGCGCACCGATGAAGCGGGCGACGAAGACATTGGCTGGATTGTTGTAGACCTCGAGCGGAGTGCCGACCTGCTGCAGCACACCATGATCCATCACCGCGATACGGTCGGCCATGGTCATCGCCTCAAGCTGGTCGTGGGTGACATAGACCATGGTCTGCCGGAACTGCCGCTGCAGCTGCTTCAGTTCGGTGCGCATGACGGCCCGGAAGGCGGCATCGACATTAGACAGCGGCTCATCGAGCAGGAAGATCGCCGGCTCCATGATCGCGGAACGACCGATCGCCACGCGCTGCAATATGTTGACTGACAGCCTGTCTGCCTTGCGATCGAGCAGCGGCGTCAGCTGCAGCATCTCGGCGATAGCGCCGACGCGGCGATCGATCTCGGCCTTTGGCGCGCCGCGCATCTTCGGCCCGTAGGCAAGGTTCTGCCGTACAGTCATATGGGTGAAGATGGCGTAGTTCTGAAAGACGAATCCGACGCCGCGCCGCCCCATCGGCACGCCGGCCATGTCGCGCTCGCCGAACAGGATTCTGCCGCTGGTCGGCTCTTCCATGCCGGCGATCATGTTCATCGTCGTCGACTTGCCGCAGCCCGACGGGCCCAGCAGCGCCATGAACTCGCCGTCGGTAATGGCAAGATCCATCGTCTTCAATGCGGTAAAGTCGCCGAACCTCTTGACCAGGTTCTGCAGATGGATCGCGCTCATGCCGGCACCTCACGCGCCTTGGCCATGCGCTTCATCGCAAACACCGCGGCGATGGACAACACGATCAGGATGGCTAGCGCGATCGCCGCGACATAGCCCCAGATCAGATCCTGCGTGGTGAGCTCGTAGATGTAGACGGAGATGGTTTCGGTGGCGACGCCGGGACCGCCGCCGGTCATGATGTAGAGCGTATCGAAAATCTTGAAGTTCTCGATCATGCGGATCGCCAGCGCGATGATGATGATCGTCTTCATCTTCGGCAGCACGATGGTGACGAAGCGCTGCCAGGGCTTGGCGCCGAGCAGCGTCGCCGCCTTGATCTGGTCCTCGGGCACCCCGACCAGGCCGGCAAGCAGGATGAGGAACATCAGCGGCGTCCATTGCCAGATGTCGGCAACCATGACGGCGATGAGCGCCAGCGTCGGGTCCGAAAGCCAGGCGATGGTGACGGGAAAGCCTGATATCGCCGACAGGATGTCGTTCACCGGGCCGCCCGACTGGAACAGCATGAAGAACATGTAGCCGGCCACCGCCGGCACCACCATCATCGGCATCAACAGGATCGAGTAGAAGATCCGTTTGCCCGGAAACTCGTCGGCAAACAGCGTGGCGAGCGCCAAGCCCAGCAGGAATTCCGCCGGCACGCAGATGATCATGACAATAGCCGTGCGCTTCAGCGCGCTCCAGAAGCGCGTGTCGGCGGCAAGGTCGGTGTAATTGGCGAAATTGTTCCACAGCGCCCAGGCGCTCCACCAGCCTAGGCCCGAAAGCGGCGACCAGTCGGTCAGGCTGATGTAGAGCTGCATCAGGAGCGGGAAGACGGCGATGAACAGCACCAGGATCTGCGCCGGCAGCGTCAGCCGGAAGCCGAGCTTTGCGCCTTCGTCCCGCAAGGCTGGCTTTACTTGGACGGTCTTCATCACGTCCTCCGAAATCGTCGCTGCCACCGCGCTCATTGCTTGAGCGCCCCGAAGGTCAGCCCGCGCACCAGATGGCGCTGGATGGCGATGCCCATAATGACTGGCGGCACCGCGGCGATCAGACCGAGCGCGGCCTTGGCGCCGTAGAGCTGTCCGGTCATCGAGGAAGACAGCGAGGCCATGTATACGGGGACCGTCACCCATTCGCGCGTCGTCAGAAGCAGCGCTATCAGATAGTCCGACCAGTTGAGGATGAAGACGAACAGCGCCGCACTTGCCAGCGGTGCGCGCATCATCGGCAGCGTGATGCGGGTGAATACGCGCAGCCGCGAGCAGCCCTCGACCAGTGCTGCCTCCTCGATCTCGCGCGGCATGTCGTCGAAGAAGGTCTTCATCAGCCAGAAAGCGAAAGGCAGCGTGACGATGCCATAGATCAGCGACAGCCCCCACCAGCTGTCGGTGAAGTTGAGAAAGGCCCACATGATCATCACCGGGGTCATGACCGCCATGGGCGGAAACAGGCGAAGCTGGATTAGCGCCAGCGGCAGGTTCTGACCCGAGCCGAAGCGAGACAGCCCGTAGGCCGCCGCGGTGCCCGCAGACATCGCGATCGCCGTCCCGAACACCGCCGACAGCAGCGACGACAGGATCGGCTTCAGGGCGGTGCGGTCGAGCGCGACGATCAGATTGTTGGTCGATTCACCGAAGACGAAACGGAAATTGCTGAGCGTCGGGTTCTTCGGCCACCAGGTCAGGTCGGCGCCGGTCGCCGACCATTCGGCGATCGGCTTGAAGGCCATCGACACCATCCACAGGATCGGCACCAGCGTCACCGCCATTGCCGCAAGGATCGCGGCATAGCGGAATATCTCGAAGGGAATTGAACGCTTCATCTTGCAGCTTTGCTGGAGTCATCGTTTGCGGAGGGGAAGAGCAACTCCTCCCCTCCCTTGGCGCGATCCTGGGAGGATCAGCTGATCGGATCGAGAACGGTGGGCCATGCCTCCTTGTTGGTCTTGATGGCTTCGAGAAGCTTCTCCTCGCCGGTCCGGCGCGCGATCTTCTTCCACTCGGCCTCGGTGTCGGCCATCGCCTGTTCGGCGGTCTTTGCCTTGGTCAACGCGGCGACGAGGTTCTCGTCCAGCGCATTGTGGAAGGCGGTGGCGCCGGGATAGTTGATGCTCGGCACGGTGCGGGCGACCGTCTCGCGCACCACATCCATGTGGTAGGCGTGGTAGGTCTGGCGGACCAGCGGATCGGAGAAGTCCGACAGCCGGAACGGATCGAAATAGCCGCCGGGATTGGCGGTCATCCAGGCATAGATACGGCTCGATCCGAGCCATTGCAGGAACAGGTAGCAGGCCTCCGGATGCTTGGCCTGCGAGGAGACCGAGGCCGACAGATTGAGCCACAGTACCGAACGGCTGATCAGCTTGCCGTCGATCTCGCGGCCGGGCGGCAGCATCGAACCGATTTTGCCGGTGACAGCTGAATCCTTGTTGCCGGCATTGTCGAGGAATTTCGGCAGGTTGGAGAAAGCGCAGGTCATGGCGGCGCCGCCCTTGGCGAAATTGCCGTACTGCTCGGGCCAGCCCCACGAGATCGCATCTGGCGAATGATGGACCAGCGATGCAATGTATTCGTTGGTCGCCGCGATGCCTTGCTCGGAATTGATCAGCGGCTTGCCGGTATCGTCGAACAGGAACTGATTGGGCGAAACCATTGAGACATAACGCTGATACCAGTTGGTGTAGCCCCAGCCCTGGTTGCGCAGATCGGTCGAGCCGAACAGACCCTTGTCCGGGCGCTGGAAGAAGGCCGCGATCTCGTCATGCTGCTTCCAGGTCTTTGGCGGCGCCAGCTCGTAGCCATGCTTGTCGGAGAAGGCTTTCTTCTCGGCCGTGTCGCCGAACAGATCGGTGCGGTAGACCCAGGTCTGGAAATCGCCGTCCAGCGACACGCCATAGGTCGAGCCGCGATACTGGTTGAGTAGCGAGACGCCCTTGGCGCCGTTGACATAACCACGCTCGGGGTCGTCCCATTCGGGCTTATGCTGGGCAACGAAGTCGTCGAGCTTCAGGATGCCGCCAGTTTCGGCGAGATCGCCGAGGCGGTTCCACTCGACGGCATAGATGTCATAGGCCCCACCCTTGGTAGAGATGTCCTGCATCGTCTTGGTGAATTCCTGGCCATTCGGCACGCCGACGATCTCAAGCGGAATGCCGGTTTCCTTCTCCCACAGATCCTTGATCGACGGCGCGCCAGCGGGAAACGGCTGCGTCAACTGGCCGATCGAGCCGTCGGACAGGCCGAGCACGATCTTGGTCGGCGCCTTGCCGGCGCCCTTCATCGCCTTGGCCGCCTCGATGGCGCGGCCTTCCGGAGTGTCGGGCCCATATTGATAACGCTCCGAGCCGTCGAAACCCGTGGGGCCGCCGATCATGCCCGGCGCGAGTGCGTCGGCGGCGTAGGCGCGGCTGGGACGGATGAATTTTGGCGCGATACCTGCTGCGGCAACAAGCACTGCCGCCTTTCCACCGGACGCCAACAAACGGCGCCGCGACATGCGGATCAAATTCGACATTGGAACTCCTCCCTCGGGCCTTGTTCCTCCATGGCCCTCGTGATGGATATTGACGGCACTGGGATAAGGCTGTCAACATCATAAATAATCAAAATACATCATAACATCGCAATCGAGGAGGAAAAATGCATTCTGCTGAGATCACCATACAGCATCCGATGCTTGCATTTGAGGGGACCATGCACCACGCCAGCAAGTTGTGGTCCGCCCAGGCGATTTGGTGTAGCGCGCCGGCTTGCGCATCGGCTAAGGCCGGATACATCATTTCCCATCAGAATCGCGGATGGCAATGAAGTCATCGTCCGACATCCGTCGGTTAAATCCGTGATTTTGATGCGCCGTAGCGCCTAGCATGAGGTGATCGACTGTGCGGTCCACCCTGACAGACATAGCCCGGGAAGCCGGTGTTTCCGCCGCCACGGTCGACCGTGTGCTCAACAACCGCGCCGGCGTCAGGGCGCGCACCCGCGAAGTCGTGCTCGAAACGGCGCAGCGGTTAGGCTACATCGCCGAAAATTCGAACAGCCCGAACTCACGTACGGCGCTGCCCGGCGATGTCATGCGGCTCGACTTCGCGCTGCCCGCCGGCACCAATTCCTTCATCAAGATGCTGCACCGGCATATCGAGGCGCAGGCGCAGGCGCGGCCCGATCTCGACGTGCGCGTCGCCACGATCGAAGGCTTCAATCCCGACCGGCTCGCCCGCCTGCTGCAGGACTTGCATGGCCAGACGCAAGGCGTCGGCGTCATTGCGCTCGACCATCCGACCGTCCGCGAAGCGATCCGCTCGCTGTCGGCCAGCGGCGTTAAGGTCGTCACCATCGCGTCCGACATCCTGCACGTGCCGAGGGTTGCCTATATCGGCATCGACAATCGTGCCGCCGGCCGCCTCGCCGGCTATCTGCTCAACCGCTTCATGGGCATTGATCGTCCGGGCAAGGTCGCGTTGTTCGCCGGCTCGCTCTCCTATCGCGGCCACGAGGAGCGCGAGATGGGCTTCCGCCACATCCTGACGGAGGAATCGCCCAATTTGCAGATCGTCGAGATGCGCGAAATGCTCGACGATCGGGAAAAGGCCTATTCAGAGGCCTCCGCGCTGCTGGACCGGCATCCGGATCTGGCCGCGATCTACAATGTCGGCGCCGGCAACACCGGCATCGCCAGGGCGCTGAAGGAGCGCGGGCGCGCGCTATCGACCGTGTTTCTCGGCCACGAGGTGACGGAAGGCACCAAAGAGCTTCTACTCGACGGAACGCTCGACGCGGTCATCGACCAGAACCCGCGCGTCGAGGCCCGCGAAGCACTGAACACTTTGACCCACGCGATCAGGGGCTTGCCCTACGAATTGCACCAGCCGCGGCTGCAGGTAATCTTCAGGGAAAGCATTCCGGAGATCTGAACGGAGCTCCCGTGATAACAGAGGCCGCGCCAACAGGTGCGGGCCGTGGCGTCACAAGTCCGTGACCTAATCCGCGTCCGCCACCTCCGGATAGAGAGCCTGCGCGAGGTCGCGGATTGCATCGGCGGTGCGCGGGCCGAAGCCGATCATATAGGCGCCGTCCAGCACGATCAGCGCCTTTGTCTCCGCCGCCGGCGTGGCGCTCAGCGCCCGGGTGCCGAACACCTGTTCGGCGGTGGGGCCGCCCTTGCCGTCGCTCATCATCAGAATCACGTCGGGCGCCATTTCGATCAGCTTTTCCTCCGACACTGGCTTGTAGCCCTGCACCACGGCCATCGGATTGATGCCGCCGGCATAGCGGATGATCGCGTCGGCCGCGGTGCCGGCACCGGCAGCGCTCAGCCGCACGAGGCCGTGGAAGAACACCACCTTCTTGCGGCGTTCGGGCGCAATTTTCGCGGCGAGATCAGCGGCGGCCTTGAAGGCGTCGAGCACGTCCCTTGAATTCTGCCCTTGTCCTCGAGGCGAAGCGCTGCCGCAATCAGGGTGATCTTGCGCTCGATGCCTTGCTGGCTGTTGTCTTCCGGCACGAAGACGACCGGGATCGCCAGCGACTTGAGCACCTCGATCGCCTCCGGCGGCCCGCTGTCCTGCGCCGCCAGGATCAGATCAGGGCGAAGCGCGACCAAGCCTTCGACGGACAACTGCCGTCGATACCCGACACTGGGTTTTTGCGCAACGGAGGCGGGATATTTTGCTGCCGCGATCGACGGCGACGATCCGCCCGCCGGCACCCAGCGCATCGACGATCTCGGTAACGTCGGAACCGAGCGTCATGATCCTGGTTCCCGGACCGGTCGCGACTGTCCGTCCCGATGCGTCGACGACCGTCTCGGCGGCCAGCGTCTTGAATCCGCAAGACGGCGCAAGAACAGAAAGCGCCAACAGCAGCATAACCGCCATGCTGCCCGATCGAAACCAGCGCATCTGCCTGCGCCCGCTGCCACTGCCGACCATGCCGTCTTGCTCCTGCGCTCGAGATTCCTCGATGATGGTCGTGGCTATAAAATTAAAGTTGACTAGTGTCATCATGTTTCAATAAGTAGCCCTGCCCGACCCGCCGGTCGAGCTTCTCCACTATGCCAGCCAGGGCCGACGGCCGCCGCCAGCAATCTTTGCTTTTTCCGGGGGCGGCATCGCTATGAGACTGACACGCAACAAGACCTTGATGGCGAGCAAAGCGCTCGCCTTCGCTCTCGGCCTGTGTGCCGCGCCGCCCGCCACCGCGCAGGAGGAGCAAAAGCCAGGCGCCGCCGCCAAGGCCGACCATCCGGCCAAGCCCTCCCAGCAGGCTGGAGCGAACGAGCCGACCGTGCTCGACCTGATCACCATCTCGGCGACGATGATCAAGACGGCTGTCATCGACTCGATGGCCGCCATCAGCGCCGTCGACTCCGAAGAGCTCGAACGCATCCATCCAGACACCGCCGCCGACATTTTCCGCACCACGCCCGGCGTTGCCGCCTCGATGAACGGCGACGATCCGGCGACTGCCATCAACATTCGCGGACTGGAACAATATGGCCGCGTGGTGGTGACGCTCGACGGCGCCCGCCAGGATTACTGGCGGGTCGGCCACGGCTCGGGCTCGTTCCATGCCGAGCCCGAGCTGATCAAAGATGCGACGGTTATTCGCGGCCCGGTCTCGAATGCCTATGGCTCGGGCGGCATCGGCGGCGTCGTCTCCTTCGAAACCAAGGATGCCAGCGATTTCCTCAAGCAGGAGGAACGCTGGGCGCTTAGCGAGAAGCTCGGCTATGAGGACAATGGCGACGGCTTCACCACCAGCACCACCGGCGCCTACCGCTTCAGCGACGACGCCGACATCATCGGCAATCTCATCTATCGCGACCGCGAGAGCTACACCGACGGCAATGGCGACACCGTGCCATGGACCGGCGAGAGCATCACCAGCGGCTATATGAAGGCGGCGCTGCGTCCCGCCGACGGCCACGAGCTCAAGCTCGGCGCCATCCTGCAGCGCTACAGCGACCAGATCACCGGATCGAGCGGCTCGACCTCGCCGACGTTGAGCCGCTACGATACCAACACGACCAACCAGACCTACACGGCAGCCTACACCTGGAAGCCTGACGACAGCGAGCTGATCGACCTCAGCGCCAATCTCTACCACAATCGCACGCGCGCCGAGCAGACGCAGGTCTGGCCGGTGTCGGCCATCGGCAACTTCCGTTACTACGACGTCGCCACGTCAGGATTCAACCTGAAGAACTCCTCGCGCTTCGATGCCTGGGAGATGGCCCACACGCTCACCTATGGGCTCGACTACTATTATCTGGAGGCCTCGTCGGAAGCCGCGCATTTCGGCGCCGGCGAACAGCAGGGTTATGGTGGCTTCCTGCAATGGCAGGGCGACTATGAGAACTGGCTGCAGCTCATCGCCGCCATGCGCTATGATGGTTACCAGCTCGACGGCGAAACGAAGACCGTGCCGCCGGATGAAGCCTCGATGTCGGGCGACCGCTGGTCGCCGCGCCTCACCGTCGGTGTCACGCCGATCGAAGGCTTCCAGCTCTACGGCACCTATTCCGAAGGCTACCGGGCGCCGGGCCTGCAGGATGTCTATCGCGGCGGCGGTGCGCATGGCGGTGGCGACAGCTACCAGCCCAATCTGCTTCTCCAGCCCGAAACGGCGAAGAGCTGGGAAGCCGGCGTCAATGTGAAGTACGACGATGTTGCTGACCGCGGGCGACCTGTTTCGTGCCAAGGTCAACGTTTTCCACACCGACATCGAGGACTACATCGATGTCGACCTGACCGTCCTGCCGCGCACGGCGATCAATATCGGCGACGCACGGCTGAAAGGAATCGAGGCCGAGGCGGTCTACGACTATGGCTGGGGCTTCGTGAATCTGGTCGGTGCCCTGATCGACGCCAAGGTCGTCAGCGGCGTCTATTCCGGCCAGGCGCTGAACAACACGCCGCTCGACCGCTTCTCGGCGACCGTCGGCTTCAGGATGCTGGAAGACCAGCTCACCATCGGCGCGCAATATCTCAGCGTCGGCAAGATCACCCGCACCAGCCGCACCGATCCGGATCGGCCGCCCGAAATCAATGACGGCTTCGACCTCGTCAATGTCTTCGCCAACTGGCGCATCAATGATCACGCCAGGCTCGATTTCGCCGTCGATAACGTGTTTGACACCGCCTACACCGACCCGCAAAGCGCATGGTCGACGTGGGCGGCGACTGAACAGGGCAAGGGCCGCACCTTCAAAGTGGCGCTGACCGGCAGGATCGGAGGTTGAGCATGAGCGAAGCATCGGCGAGCGGACTGGCCTGCGAAGCGCGTTTGAACGTGCCCAACCTGCCGCTTTACATCGACCGCATCAGCGACCGGCTGCAGAGTTTCGATGCCGATGCCTCGCAAGAGGGGCAGCGGCTCGACTTCCGCTTCGCCTTCGGCGGCGCATCCTTCGACATGGACCGGCTGGTGATGCGGGCCAATGCCGCCGACCGCGATGGGCTGGCGCGCATCAAGGACCTGCTGGCCACCGCCGTCGAGGTCTATGCCAAGGAAGAAAATCCGGAGATCGTCTGGACCGGCGACCTGGCCGGGGAAACCCATCTCGCTCAGTTCCGCGAGATGGTCGTCACCCAAGTTGGCGATCTCACACCGCATATGCGCCGCATCCGCTTCGCTGGTGAGGATCTGGGGCGTTTTGCGAAATTCGGCGGCATGCACATCCGCATGCTGTTCCCGACCAGGGAAGTGCCCGATCCCCTGTGGCCCATGCTCGGCAGCAATGGTCTGCCGGTCTGGCCTTCGGACGACAGGCGCCCGGTGGCGCGCGTTTACACGATCCGCGCGCTCGACGTGGCCAACGGCATCATCGACGTCGACTTCCTGATCCATCCCGGCGACAGCGTCGGCGCGCACTGGGCCATGCACGCAACTGCGGCATGAAAATCGGCATCATGGGACCGGTCGGCCGCCCGGTGCGGCCGGCATCATGGTATCTCATGGGCGCCGACGAAACCGGCCTGCCGGCACTGGCGCGGATGCTGGAGACGCTGCCCGCCGAGTCGAAAGGCGTGGCCTACATCGAGATCGCCGACGATGGCGAACGGCAGGTGATCGACAACGCGACCGGCATAGAGCTGCACTGGCTGCCGAGAAACGGCGTGCCGGCCGGGCTCGACGAAAGGCTGGCGCGCGCCATCCTGTCGATGGCATGGCCAAACGGTTCGGCATTCGGCTGGTTCGCCGCGGAAGCGGCTGCCGCCAGGATCGTTCGCGAACACTGGCGCGGCACGCTCGGGCTCGGCCGCGACGAGACGCTGGCTGCGGCCTATTGGCAACGTGGCGCGGCTGGACTGATGGCCGGCTAGATCCTGCTCACTGTCGCTTGCGCACCCTCGCCGAGGCCGATCGTGATCCGGTCGCCGGAGACAATGCCTGATATGTCGCAGACGACCAGCGGCATGCTGATTTCGTAGAGGAACTCGGCGACGATGGCGCCGACGGCCAGGATCGGATCGGGCCGCTCCAGGATAATGCCGGCCGGCGCCGTGCCCCGGCGGATCGCCTCGGCCAGAACCGAAGACGAGGACGACGAGCCGCGCCCGGATGCCATGACCAGGATCTTGCCGGCGACATTATTGCCGAGATCCGGATGCGAATGATCTGTTATGTCGCCGGTCTCGGCGTCGATCCCGCCCCAGAAGCTGAGCGCTTGCGAAAGTACCAGCGCCGCTCCTTGCGCTTCACCGGCAAGCTGGAAGGTGCCAACTCTGTTCAGGGCTCGACTTTCCTGTTCGCTCACCGCGCACCTCGCACGACGCGACCGGCAGCGGCCGAGCGAACGCAGTCTTCCATGTCGCCGAACGCCACCGACACGCCGATGTTGCCGGGCGCGTAATGCGCCCATTTACCGGAATTGGTCATCACCACGCCGTCGAGGCGTTCCAGAATCGCGGTGACATAGGTGCAGGTATCGGTCACCGGAATAAGGTTGAACTCCTCCGCATCGTCCAGTTCGCCCTCGCCGTGAAGCCGCGTCAGCGTCGCGCGTCCGGTGTTGACGTAGATTGGGATGCCTCTGCCTGGCGCGATATGGCGCAGCATCGGCAGCAGGCGCATCCACTCGTCATGGGAAAAATGCGGCGTGCCGAGCGACACTGCTGCAAGCGGCGCGCCGTCGGGGACACTCGACAGCCTGGCCAGCGCGTGGTCGATGTCGGCGCGAGAGATCCGGATCGTCTCCTCCGGCGCCATGCCGTGAAATGCCTCGTCGAGCGTCTTTGCTTCCGGCGTGATGCCGACGGCATGAAACAGCGCCACCGCGCCCGTCGTTGCCGCCGCCGCACCCAGCGCCTTCAGCTGGTCTTCGTCGCGCGGCTGCGGCAGCCCCGATATTACAGGAATGCGGTCGCCACTCGCTTTTCCGACGATCAGCCCGACGCCGACGAACAGGGCGTCGGCGGCCTCGAAAGAACCGGTCAGCTCGAACAGGATTTGGCCGCGTCGGTTATCGCTCAAATGCAGTCCCCAAGCCGGCGCCCGCCCGGTCATCGCGCAGCACAGGTCGATGAAATCGCCATAGCGGTTGGTCCGCGCTCCAATCACCGAATTGGCGAAGACGATGGCGTTGGACTCGCCCCAGGCGATCTGGTCGCCGAAAGCCGGGCGAAACCGCGTCTGATAGGGCGCGCAGGTGAAGGTCGCCTGGCAGCCGAGCTCCAGATGCGCCTTCATCAGCCGCCGCGCCGGCGCCTCTTGCGACGGCGGCATCTTCACTAGGCCGGGATGGATGAGGTCGAACGAGCCGACATTCAGCGTGGTCGGTACCCGAACGTGGCCACCGCCTTCGACCAGTCTCTCGACGAAATCGAGACTGGCCTGGCCGTGATAGAGGCAGCCGTCGATATGGGCACCGGCAATATCCAGCAGCTTGCGCGCGCCGACCGCCTTCGAAAAGGCGACCAGGATCCTCATCGCTGCGGCCACGGCCGGGCCGTGCTCGCCCTGCAGCATCGACTGGTCGCCCGCACTGAGTTCAAGCGTCATCGGGTGCTCCGATTTCCCGCACTATGCTCGACCATGCTCTCACTGATTGTGGTCCGCCTGGCAAGATCAGTTCGCGGCGATCAGCACCGTACTCTCCGGCGACCAGCGCAGCACCACCTCTTGTCCTTCCGCCAACCTTTCAATGCCTGTGTTCTGCACGATGACCTTGAGCGTTTGCCCGTCGCGTTCGACGAAATAGGTGCTGTTGTTGCCGGCGAAGATACGCTTGGAGACTTGGCCACGGAGCACATTGCCATTGGCCTGGTCCGCGCCTCCGGAATCGGCGGCGATGCGGATGCGTTCGGGCCGCACCGCGCAGCTCGCTTTGGCGCCAGCGGCAAGCGTCGCGCCAGCCCCGGCGGCGATCGCCGTCCCGTCGGGCAAGCGGATGCCGGTGCCGGTGGTCTCGCCGCGCAAGATGTTGGCGTCACCGAGGAAGGTGGCGGCGAATTCGCTCTTCGGGCTGTCGTAGATGTCCTCCGGCGGTCCTTCCTGCACCAGCCGGCCGTCGCGCAGGATGCCGATGCGATCGCTCATCGTCAGCGCCTCTTCCTGGTCGTGGGTAACAAAGATGGTGGTGATACCGATCTCGCGCTGGATGCGTTTCAGCTCGATCTGCATGTCGACGCGCAGCGCTTTGTCGAGCGCGCCCAGCGGCTCGTCGAGCAAAAGCACGCGCGGCTTGGTGACTATGGCGCGCGCCAGCGCGACGCGCTGGCGCTGGCCGCCGGACAGCTGATGCGGTCGGCGGCCACCGAGCTTGCCGAGTTGCACCAGGTCGAGCGCACGCTGCACCTCGCTTGCGATCGTTGCCTTGGGTTCGCCACGCACCGAAAGGCCGAAGGCGACATTGTCGGCCACGCTCATATTGGGAAACAGCGCATAGTTCTGGAACACCATGCCGATGCGCCGCTTCTCGACCGGCACCCGCTCGACGCTCTCGCCGCCGATCGCGATGCGGCCGGAGTCGGGAAAATCGAAGCCCGCGATCTGCCGCAGCAACGTGGTCTTGCCGCTGCCCGATGGCCCGAGCAGTGCATAGAAACCGCCGTCGGCGAAATCGATGGAGACGTCGTCCAGCGCCTTATGCGCGCCGAAGCTGCGCGACAAACTCGATACCTGCACGCCGGCCATTATTTCTCTCCGCCGAATTTGAAGAACCGTGCCGTAAGCAGCATCAGCGCCATCGAGACGACGATGATGATCGTCGAGACGGCGTTGATCTCTGGCGTAAAACCCTTGCGGATCGCCGCATAGATTTCGACCGGCAGCGTCGTCTGGCCCGGCGTCGACAGGAAGTAGGACACCACGAACTGGTCGAACGACACGGCGAAGGCGAACAGCCCGCCGGCGATGACGCCCGGCATGATCCACGGCAGCGTCACGCGCGAAGTCACCTGCCACTGGTTGGCGCCGAGCGAACGCGCCGCCTCCTCCAGTTCCGGCGCAAACGTCTGCAGCCGGGCCGAGACGACGACGATGACATAGGGCAGCGCCAGCGCCACATGTCCGAGCAGGATTGCAAACAGACCACGCCCGATACCGACGCCGAAGAAGAAGATCAGCATCGCCGTGCCGGTGATCAGCCACGGAATGGCGATCGGCGGAAACAGCAGCGCCTGCAGGAATTTCTTGCCGCGAAATTCGTAGCGGAAAAGCGCTAGCGACGCCGCCGAGCCGAGCACGACGCAGATGATGGTGGTGATGATCGCGATCTCTATGCTGTTCCAGGTTGCGGAGATCAACTGGTCGTTCTGCCACAGCGACGCGTACCATTCAGTCGTCCATTCGAACGGCAATTGGTAGAAGGGCGAGACGTTGAACGACATCAGCGCCATGATGACGATCGGGAGATAGAGGAAGGCGAGCAGCAGCCAGATGTAGAGCCGGCCGAGCCATTCCAGGATACGCGTCGTCGCCATCACGCAGCCCTCCGCAGTACCGGCGACGCCAATGCCAGGATGACCAGCACGACGGCCAGCAGGATGAAGGAGAGTGCTGCACCCAGCGGCCAGTTGAAGACGGCAACGAACTGGTCCTCGATAACCGTGCCGTAGAAGGTGCCGGTGCGCCCGCCGAGGATACGCGGCTCCATGAACGAGCCGACGACGGGCACGAAGATCAGCGCCGCTCCGGCGACCAGCCCCGGCATGGACAGCGGGATGATCACCCGTCTCAGCATTTGCAGCCGCGAGGCGCCGAGCGAACGTCCTGCCTCGATCAGCGAATCGTCGATCGCCTGCAGCGTGAGATAACAGGTCAGCACCATGTAGGGCACGTAGGAGTGCACCAGCCCGATGATGACCGCCGGATAGGAATACATCAGGTCGATGTTGATCTTGAACGGCAGCACGGCGTTGAGCGCGGTGTCGAGAATGCCGCCTTCGCGCAGCACCATCGCCCAGGAGAAGATGCGCACCAGCCCGTTCGACCAGAACGGCAGGATGACGAGCAGGAAGATCGCCTCGCGGCTGCGCCCCTTCAGCACCTTGGCCAGCACATAGGCCGCGGGATAGCCGATGACGACGCACCACAGCGTCACCTCGAGCCCGAGCCTGAGCGACGCCAGCAGCAGCGTCAAATACAGCCGCTCTGAGAAGAAGGTGGCGTAGTTGTCGAGCGTGAACGCCCACACCTTCCCTGCCAGGGGCAATTCGGTCATAAACGAGAAGAACACCATGGCCGACAGCGGCAGGAAGATCGCCACCGTCAGCCAGAGATAGGCAGGCAGGAGCAGGGGCAAAGCCGATCGCAATCCGCTCCTCGAACCGGTCGCGACCTGTCCAGCCATATGCTCCTCCTCCCCGAAAAGCCCGCCGTTACTTCACGTTGACCTTGAGCTCTTGCCACAGCGCCAGATAAGCCTCGCGCTGCGCGTCGGTGATCGGCGCCTGGAACTGGATGCGCTTGGCGACATCAGGATCGCCCATCACCTTGCGATTGAAGGCATCTTCCGGGAGCGCGGCGACTGCCTTGGTATTGGCCGACACCGGCGCACCGACCTTAGTGACCCATTCAACGTAGAAGCCGGGATCGATCATGTAGTTGATGAAGGCCTCGGCGCCTGCGACATTCTTAGCACCGACCGGGATGGAAAAGGCGTCGAGCCAAGCGACGGCGCCTTCCCTTGGGATGACCAGCGAGACCGGCAGCTTGAAATGCGTCTTGGCGCGGTCGGCCGAGCCGCTCCAATAGGTGCCGATGTCGATCTGGTTGGAGGCGACCATCTGATTCCAGTCGTTCTCGGAGCTCCAGAACGTCTTGATCTGCGGCATCAGCGAGGTCAGCTTCGCCTTGACCGCTTCCATGTCCTTGATGTCGTTAATGTTCTGGCCGGTCGCGATGGCGCCGAACTGAACCGCTTCGACCGCGTCGTCGCGAATGACCACGCGGCCCTTATGGGCCTCGTTCCACATTTCGGTGACGCTGGTCGGCGGCGTCTCGAAGGCCTTTTCGTTGATTGCGAGCGCGGTCAAGCCCCACACCCATGGCACGCCATAGACCTTGCCGTCGCGGGCGAGCATCGGCGAGCCTGCCTTGTCCGGGCTGATGTCGGCATAGTTGGAGATCTTCGAGACATCGATCGGCTGGATCAGCTTTTCCGCCATGGCTTGGTCGTTGAAGGCGGCGTTGATCATGACGACGTCGTAGAGGCCGGGATTGGTCCTGAGCTTTGTCAGCATTTCCTGTTCGGAATTGAAGAAGTCGTTGACGACCTTGTTGCCGGTCGCCTTCTCGAAGGCGGCAATGGCCCAGGGCTCGTCGGCCCCGTAGCCCTTCCAGTTGAGCACATGCACTTCGGCGGCCCTGGCGGCCAGCGTGAGCGCGGAGGTGACGACGGCAGTCGCCGTCAGGAAAGCAGTCAGTTTGGGCATGCGCATGTTCGTTCCTCTCATTGTTCTGCCCGGTTGGCGGGCTTGTTGCGTCATTTAGGCTTTCACAAATGGGCCTCTTGATTCCGGCCGTGCGCGGATCGATCGTCATGGCTGAAAAATGTCTGGATCTCCTGGTCGGTCGGCGCCGACGACCCGCCATGGCGGGTGACCGAGAGCGCCGCCGCCGCATTGGCGTAGCGCGCCGCTTCGAAGGGCGGCACGCCGCGCGACAGCGCGCTGACGAAGGCGCCGATATGGGTGTCGCCGGCGCCGTTGGTATCGACGGCGGCGACCTTAAGACCGGGCACAGCCTGCGCGGTGCCGTCAGCCAGCCGCACGAAGCAGCCTTTCGCCCCGGCGCGGATGATGACCCCCTCGGCGCTCGGGCAGTGATTGGAAAGAAGCCTGGCAGCAATGGCCTCGACGTCGCCGTGGCCGGCGATCTCGGCCGCCTCCATTATGTTGCAGCTCAGCCAGCTCGTGCGCGCCAGCACCCGGTCGAGAATGTCGCGCGGAATGTCCGAGACGACAGGCGTCGGATCGAAGACGAAGGGAATTTCCGCCGGCAGCGCCTCGATCCAGTCGGCCAGCGCGTCGCGGCTCCCGACATAGCTCAGCGTATAGCCGGAGGCGAACACCCAATCCCCCGGTGCAACCCGGACCGGCGCCATCATGCCGAGGCTGAGCACACTCTCGGCGCCAGGCCATGACACGAAGGTGCGCTCGGCGTCGCCACTGATCATGGCGACGCAATTGCCGCTGTCCATCACGGGTGATGGCGGCGTCAGCGTTGCGATCCTTTCGGCGGCAAAAGCGGCACGCAGGAAATCGCCATTGGGTCCGCTGCCGAGCTGGCCGCCGAAGACGACCTTCATGCCGGTGCGGCTGGCCGCGACCATCATGTTGAAGCCGCCGCCGGCGACCTGGGCAAAGCTCGATGCCGTCTTTTCGGTGCCGAGCGCCGGCAAGGCGTCGATGCGGTAGACATAGTCGACCACCGCGCTGCCGATATGGACGAGACGCCCGCTCATGCCGGCGCATCCTTGCCGGAACTGCCTTTCGCCATCCGCACGGCGACCAGGTCGGCGGCGAGCGCGCGCACTTGAGCAATGTCGAGGCCTTTGAGCCGGGCGATGTTTTCCTGTGGCAATCGGGAAAAACCGGCGCAGGCGCCGGCCATGCCGGTGGCAATGGCGCCGATCGTATCGGTGTCGCCGCCAAGATTGGCGCTGATGATGGCCGCTTGCCAGGGATCGCCGCCGGCGATTTCCAGCACCGCGAAGGCCGCAGGAACCGATTCTTGGCTGGCGACGCCGGTGCCGACCAGATCGACGATCAGCCGGATTCCGTCAGCGACAGCCTTGCCGCGAACCAGGCCCCTCGCCCAGTCGATACGCGCGGCGATGTCGCCGCCGGTGGTCCAGTGGCCGAGCGCCGCGCCTCGCCCCGCCGCCACAACCGCGCAAGCCGAAGCGACGCGCCAGTCGCCGCCAACAACGCCGCAGCTGACTGCGGCGGCTACGGCTGCGGCCGAGGCGATAGCAATCGAGGTGTTGTGCGTCGCCCGGCAGGTTTCCGCCACCTTGGCGACCAGCCCGTCGAGCGGCTCCAGCGGCATCATGATGCCGACCGGCGCGATGCGCATCGCCGCGCCATTGGTGTCGCCGCTGCGCCCTGCTTCCTCGGCCGGCACGCCGTCATTGATGGCGTCGATGGCGCGCTTGGTAGAAGGTCCGAGCAGATCGTAGCTGCCGCGCGCCTTGACCTCGCGCTCCCAGTCGAGCAGCGCCTTGACCCAGCGCGTGTGGTCGAAGCCGTCGCCTGAAACAACCAGGATGCGGCCGAGCAGCAGCGCCTGTTCAGTATCGTCGGTAACAGTGCCGGCGGCCAAGCCTTTCGACACCGGATGGTCGGCGACTGGCGCGACGAAATGCTCGACACGGCCGTAGAGCTCGGCGATGCGGGCCGGCGACAGCAGCTGCGTCGGCATGCCGAGCGCATCGCCCAGCGCACCGCCGATAAGCGCACCCATCGCCCGGTCGATCGCCTCGGCCGTGTCCATGCTCAGAACTCCAGGTGCAGCGCGAAATGCGCCGGATTGAGCAGGCTGGTGACAAATTCGATGGCGCGGCCGTCGGCGGCGCGCGTCAACCGCCGCGTGCGCAGGAACGGCGAGCCGGGCGCGCAATCGAGAATGGCCGCGTCCTCGGCGCTCAGCATTTCGATATCGACCCACTCCTCGCCGTGATCGGGGACAAGCCCCGCCTCTCGCAGCGTCTGGTGCAACGAGCCCTCGCGCAGTCCGCGCAGCGGCACGTCCTCCAGCTCGGGCGACAGCGGCAAGCGGCTCCGCTCGATCGAGATGGCATGGCCGTCATCGGCGTTGGAGCGCACCCGGTCAACGGCGATGAAGAACGGGCTTTCGATGCCGAGCCTGCCAGCGAGCTTGGCATCCTGCATCACTTCGAGCCTGAGCGTGCGGGTCTCGGCATTGGCGCCGGCATTGGCCAGCGCCCGCGACCAGCCGACGGCGTCGTCGACCGGCATGCCGTCGAAGGTGACGAACGAGCCGATGCCGACTTTGGTGGTGATCAGCCCGCGGCTGGACAACTCCTCGAGACCCTTGCGTATGGTGTTGCGGCTGACGGAAAAACGCTGGACGAGCTCGTTCTCGCTCTGCAGGCGGTCGCCGAAGCCGAGCACGCCGGAGCGGATCTCGTGTTCGAGGACGGTGGCGATCCGTTCGGGCTTGCCCGTTCCGGGAGACGACAGAGTTCTGCGACGCGCCATGGAATACCTGTTCAGTAAACCTGTATAATCCTGTTCAATATCGTGCCATGGCAGTCATGTCAACGGCTCGTGCCGAGCACGCTTTTGAGTTCCCGGCATCCGGGCAAGATTGCCCTGCTGATCACGACGGTTCGTCGCAGGCTGGAATTTATGGGAACCTTCACCACCCCCGAGCGGTTTTTTCTGTAGTCGCGATGCGGCAACAATCGAAAAAATGGAGACAAATGGAGGCAAATCATGCTTACGAAGATTCTCGCAGCGTCCGTACTCGCCGCCGGTCTGGCCACCTCTGCGATGGCCCAGAATGCCAGCGACCCAGACGCTGACATGGGTACCGGCAGCGACAGAAGCGTCGTAACGGACCCGGCCCCGATCGATCCGAACCTGGCCGAGCCGGATGCTGTCGATCCCGGGATTACCGGTAGCATTATTGCGGACCCTGACGGCATGAATTCCAATGCCGATCAGAATTGCCCTGTCGGCCCGCAGGGTGCGATGCCTGATGCAACGCACAAGGCTCCCGGCACGGTTTCACCGACCGTCAACGACAACCATTGCGGCAAGTAGCCGAGATCGATTTCGGGACTTACGCTTTCGGCCGCGGTACGGAGCTTCGTCCCGTGGCCGAAGCGTTATTGTTCTAGCTCGCCGAACCTTTGCGCGGCCGAGCAGTCTTTGGCTTACTGTCCTTGGGCTTGGCTTTGGCGGCCGCCGGTTCCTTCGGTCGAGCCGCCTTGGCTTTCGGCAGGTTCTCCTCACCGTCGATTTCGGCTGAGGCTTGGTCCCAGTGCTGCTGATGCGCGCCGTCGGGGCGGCCGGTCTGCTCCCAGATTGCGTGGGCCCGCCGGCGAATGCGTTCCTGCCTGTCGTCCGTCACCTGTTGCCTCCATCGGCTCAAATCCGTGAGCGACAACTTTTAGCTGAAATTTCGGTCGGCGTCTTGAGCGGCTTCAGCCCTAGTCGGACAGAACCGCGACACCGAGAAGTGCCGCCTTTTTGGTGATCAGCCCCGCCAGATCGGCGTCCGAGCGCTCCGTTCCGGTTCGCTCACGCACCGCTGCAATCAACTCCTTCATCGACAACAGGGCAGTGCCCCGTTCAGCAAGCAGCTTGTCGACGGATGCGGCCACATTGCGTGACTCGACATGCGGCAACATGGAAATGGCTCCTTCCCGCGACAAGACGATCAACAGCCGGCTGCCTGCCGGCGAGCCGCCGCTCCTCTCGCGTCTTCCCGAGAGAGCGGCGGGTGAAGGTCAGTCGATGACCTGCACGATCCTGCGCGTGCCGGGATCGACCAGCACGGTGCGATCGTCGACAACTACGTATCTGTATTGCACGTCGGGAACCTCGATCGGGTGAAGTTCAACCGTGTCGGGCAAAGTGGAACCGATGTTGAGCTCCACTCCCAGAAGGCTGATCGAGGCCAGCGGGTGCCTGTCCACATATTCGCGGATGACTGTCTGCTGCTCTGGCGTGACAATCACCTGGTCTGCAGTGGCCACGCCGATACCGGTGAGCAGAAGCAGCCCGGCGGCGGCAGGAACAAGGTGGATCTTCATCGTCTTCTCCTGTTCTTGTTGGCGGACGTCGCCTTCCACGGGGGGCAACAGCACATCACGGTCGGGAATCGGCGGGTCCTGCTTTAAAAACGCTCGCGCAACCTTCTTGTTCCGTGGGCTAATTGGCGCCGCAGTGGCGCCGCCCGGGTGCGTTGCTGCGACCGACCGCAATGGCCCGCGTTCCTGTTGCAGGCACGCGGGCCGATCGGTTTGCCCGATCAGCAGCGATACCGGAGGGGGTGATATCGACTGCTTCGAGAGGAACATTTAGCGAGAGCTAATGTTCCGCCCAGCGGCAAAAAAGCCTGCCGGCGTCGGGGCACGCGTCAGGGGGCTGGACAGCAAAGGCTCCAACCTATTGCTTCCTATTGCTTCGGCGGCTGCGCCGGCACCTCGCCGGGCTTGAGCACCGGTGTCCTGCCCTGGTCCGGCGGCGGTGCGGCCATGCCCTGATCGCCGGTCGGCGGCGGCTGCAGCACGCCGTCGCAGGGATCAAGCGCGTCGGTCAGGCTGTCGCTGGCACCGTTGTTGACTGGCGGCTTCTGCTGCTGGCCGTTCTGCGGCTGGGCCTGGCAGGGGCCGGCAGGCGCCTGGTCTTGTGTCTGGTTATCCGTCTGGGCGGCAGCCGGCGCCGCTAACGCCAATGCGCCGAGCACGCCCATCATCAACGCGCTCGGCAGGAATGCGAAAGGTTTCATGTCGAACTCCTTTCCCGCGAAGGATCACCTCCTTGCCAAAGCAGGTGGGCAGCGATTGGTTCCCGTATACTGCGACGCGCCCGGCTCCATGCTGGTTCAATCGACCGGCACGACAGTTTTGAGGGGCAATGGCGACGAACCCCGTGGAAGACGCGAAAAAACCGCGCCGTTTCCGGAGCGGGCGCAGCATGTTGGGGAATCGTTAATCAGCGATTGCTACTATATTGGACCATGACCAAGAACCTCGGAAACGCCGAAAGGAGCGCCGCAAAGGAGCCGGCAAGGCGTTCCGTCCTCAGCCGGCTGGCGCCGGCCTTGTTTCCCCTGGCGGTCGTTGCGGTTGGATATTTGATAGGCCGGCAATTCTTCGGTTTCTAGCGCATCGGCGGCCTCGGTGTCACGAAGAGACCTTGGATCAGGCGTCGCCTGCCTCTCAGTCCGGGAAATCGAAAACCGGCTCCTCGCATCGATGGACCCGACATTGACCGTCAAGCGTCCTGATATAGGAGGTGACAGGCACTTCGGGCCAGTCGCACTCATTGCCATATTGGCGGACATATCGATCATAGGTATTGCGGCCGGTGGTCAGGACGATCGCGCGCCGGCTCTGGATCAGCTGCTGTGTCTGTTCGCATGTCATGGTGCGCGCATCCGGCCGGCCGTAAGCCATGCTTGTGGCGGCGAGCAGGATCGCTGCGGCTGTCGAGACGATTGGGCGAGCTGGCATGGTAGATCCTCTCAAGGGTCGTGCCCAACGCGCACCTTCGCCCGTGGTTCCCGCAACCTTCACCCGGAGCGGCATCGCCCGCAAGAGGCTGTTTCTGCGGCGCGAGACAGGCGCGATCTCACTCGTCCTTCTCCGGCTTGAACCGCCTCACGACCACCTCGAAGACGATGTCCGAGATCCACATCGCCGAGACGCCGATGAGGAACGCCGCGGCCAGCGTCGTGGTGCCGTCGTCGGGCGCCGGTATCGACACCCCGGTAGCGCGGAAGTAATGCACCACGGGAAGCGTCAGGTAGGCCGCCGCAAGCGCGCCGCAGATCGGCGACGCCACCATCTCGCGAACCTTGTAGCGGTGGCGCGACAAGGCGCGCAAAATGCCGCCGGAAAGGCCGGCGACCACCACCGGCGCCTTGATGCCGAGAGCATCGAGAAATTCCTGTATCATGGCTTCCACCCGCACCATCTGGCGCCCTTCGCGTTGTAGGCGTTCACCTCATCGAGCTCGGGCCGCGTCATGGCGGCGACGACGAGGGTGGAGGGACGGCGCGCCTGGTTGTGGTCGCACCAGACCTGGCGCGCCGGCGAAACCGGCGTTGTGCATCCGGCGAGCAACAGACCCCCCAGCAGCAGACCGATCATCAGTGCTTTGCCCATCGCATCGCCTCCCGCCGTGCCGCTTTGTCCGGCAGGTCGCGCGCCGCGCGTTCGGCATCGGTCGCCTCGCGGTCCATCTCGAGGCGATCCTGCGCGGCGGCGAGTTTTTCCGCCGCTCGCCTGGCCGTATCCTTGTTGGCCCGGCCGATGCCGCCGGCGACAAAGAGGCCGATGCCGCCGACCAGCGCGGCGAGGATCGCCATGATCGTCGTATTGCCGGCGAGCGCGCTCAGCATGGAAAGCACCCACATCTCAATTGCCCTCCACGGCGGGCTGTCTTCTGACGAGGCCGGCGACGCCGTCGCGGACGACATTCATCAGGATCTTGAGCAGGCTCAGCATCCCGGTGATCTTGAGCGCCAGGGCCGCGTCGATGCCGAACAGCGTCCAGTCGAAGCCGACCAGGCCGGTGAGCAACAGGATCAGCACATTGATCAGATTGTGCGCGGCATTGGCATTGAACCACGTCATGGCTTTACCTTTCGAAATAAGGAGAGGATTGCGGCGACCAACGGGGCTAGGACTGCGGCCCAGAGTCCGGGCCAGAGTCCGGGCCGCACTCCAGCCTGGCCCGGCTCTGCCTCCGGGGCCGAAGTCGGAGGACCGTTCAGTTGCGGAGTCTGCGGGATCGGTACAGGCGCTGGAGGCTGCGCTGGGGCAGCGGGCGGCCACGGCGTGTCCTTGATCCCAGACCATTTGCGGAACGCATCGGCAAGCCTGATATCGTAGGCGTTTTTCCCAAAGGACGCGCCGTTGTAGCCCTTGGCAAAGCCGGCCCAATCATGCTTGCGCAATTTGCCGTCGAGCCGGTTGGCGGCGATGAAATTGACCGCCGCCGCCAGCTGCAGCGCCTCGTCCTCCATCATGGCTTCGACCATGGCCTGCACGGTGAGGAAGCCGGCCGCCTTGAAATTCTCGCCGAGGACCTGGCCGAGGCCCCACGATGCCGATCTGAGCGCCGCCGTCTCGTCGATCGCGATAGCGGCTTTCAGGCGCGGATAGCTGTCCCGGGGATAAGGCTTTTCGCCCCACCTGACATAGGCAAGTCCGGCCGCGACAGCTTGCGCCCGCTTCGCCCCCGACAGGTTGCGGAAAAAGACATGCGGCTCGAACAGGATGATCGGCCGGCCATGGGCGTCGAAGCCATGCCCGCTGGTCTCGACATCGAGAAAGGCGTGGATCTCGTCCTCGCCGACGCCGATCCTGGCGCCAAGTTTTGGCAGATCGAGGTCGTCCAGGCGCCTTGCGGCGCCCTTGAATGACATGTCCATGTTCGTGTCCTTTCCGCCCTCGCGGGCAGGTTGATGTTTGCAAGCGATTGTGTGAAATGAGCCCCAAAGGGGAGGACAGCGGCCCATGTCGCAAGATGAAGGAACGGCGCGCTGGACGGTGAAGGCCGAGCTATGCGCGGTCGGCCGCGACAGGCCCCTGCTTGTGGCGCTGGCAGCGATCCTGTGCCTCTATTGCGGGCTGGTCGCCGGGCCGATCCTCTATGCGTTCCTGGCCATCCAGGGCATGGCGGATTTCTTCAAGTGACGGTGTTGACCATTTGAGAACAGCTCTATCCGTCTTGCCACCCGATCCGAAATTGCTTAGCCGGGATGAAACTGCTCCCATGAACCGTTCGTAGCTTGTGGGACACAGGGTGCGGGAGGGCACGTGACAATAAGGATCAGGCTTCCGGGCGGGACCTTGAAGATCAAGACGAGGGACGAGCTGCGCCGCCGCGAACAGAAGCGCGAAGTTCCGGTCTGGCAGGTCGGAAATTACTTCATCGTCTGGTGGCCGAGCAGTATATCGGATCGTCCGTCCGGACGCCCGCCAAAACGATGATCCCGAGCCGCACCGACCCTTCCGGAAAAAATTCCAGAAGATAGCCCCAGAAAAAGTCGATGACCGGCCATTGACTCTTCCGCAACGGAAGCTCTCTAGTTGCTGCGCTGCACAATGGGGGTTGGGCTGATGGCGTTCGTATCAAGTTGCCGGGCGGCACCTTGAAGATGAAGGTGTATCGGGAATTGCGGGGGCGCGAACGCAACCGCCGCATACCGGTTCTGAAGATGGGTTCGCTGTATTTCACCTGGTGGTCGAACCGCCAGCGTCCTTTAGATGGCCAGCCGGGTACACCGGACGATTCTGACCAACACCAGGCAACGCGTTTGACGCCCTGAAAACCCGTTATCGGGCGCCTGCGCTCAATCCTTCCGGAAACAGTCGGAAACGCGCCCATCGGCTGTTGACTCTTCCCTTGGGGAAGTTCTCTACTTGCTGCATTGCACATCATCATTGCCCAGCCGGCGGGAGTTTGAACCGATGGCAGTGCGTATCAAATTGCCGGGCGGCACCTGAAGATGAAGACCTATCGCGAGTTGAGAACCCGCGAACGCGACCGGCACGTGCCGGTTTGGAAGGTTGGATCGATCTACTTCATCTGGTGGCCGGGAAAGCAGAAACCGGACGCGAATTAGAAGCACTGGTCTTTGTGAACTTGTCCTGATATTTGAACAGCCGCCAAAACGATCCTGGGGAGGAATCATGTTGAATGCCGTTCGGCCACTTGTGCGCGGTGCACGAAAAATTGTGGCCAAATCGAAGCTGCGAAGCTTGCCCAGTAACGGGTTCCCACAAACTGCTCTTCCCGCTGCCACTTATCTGGTCTCTGAAAAGGCCGACGACAGGGCTGAAAAGATCGCAGACCGCATCGAGGCAGAGAGGGATCGGCTAGCCTCGTTCGGAAGCCAGAAGGTGGATATTCTGTATTCACCAAAACCCGGGTCAGCTGGATCGACAGTTACAGCTGATCTTCGCCCGTCACACGGCGAGGTAATGCAGTTTAGCATGGAGCAGGTTGCGAGGACGGGGAAAACGAGGCGTTGGGGACTGTTCATGCACCTTCTTGCCCGCGAGCATCGATCCGCCAACATTCTCGAATTGGGAACGTGTGCGGGTATCTCCGGCTCCTACATTGGATCATCACCGCATTGCGGGCAGCTTAGGACTATTGAAGGCTCCCCGGCCCTGGCCGAACTCGCTAGATCGGTGCTGCCGCTAACAGTCAAAAACCCGACCGTGATTAACGCACTCTTTGATGACGCTTTGGACGATATCCTTCCAACGATCGACCCAATTGACTTCCTCTTCATTGACGGACACCACGAAAAGATTGCAACGATCCATTATTGGCAGCGCATCCGTCCCAAACTTAGCGATGGGGCGGTTGTCGTGTTCGATGACATCTCTTGGTCGCAGGATATGCGCGACGGCTGGAATGAGTTGGTCCGAGAGCCACACTTTTCCGATGCGATGGACTTCGGCATTGTCGGCGTTTGCATCTACCGGAAGGACGGCTCCAAGCCGCCGCGTAAATGGGACCTCCGCGCAATAGCCGGCGTCAGCAAAGCGGTAGGCAACCCTCACGGGTGGAGAGAGGCCGCTGCAGCTGCTTAGGCGGTCAGGTCGGTAGCGCGCGCCTTTTTTTGTGCATCTTGAGTGCTCTAAGCTCCGGGGCGCCGCTGTGACCGACGAGCTAGTTCGGAGGTGCTTGCCGCAAATGCCGGTGGCGCACAAATCCTCAAGCGCTTTTCGGTCCAAGCAATTGATGGCCGGCACATCCCAGCCTCAATGATGGAAGCCGACGACGAGCACGATGCGCGGCAGCATTAAAGGAACTTGGTACGCGAATGCCACCACGGCACCTCATGCTCTGCAACGGTTTGCAGGTTATCGCCGAGAGGCAGCAACAAACACGATACGGAAGACACTGACATGCCTTTTGTGCCGCCCTTCCTGCAACGCCTAGCGGGCGTCAATGTCGGCGCCGGCACGAAGATGGCCATTCAGAGCGTCCGCACCGCCCGCCGTGGCCATCACTCGGTCGGCGAGGACGGGATCATCAACTGCTACTTCTCGTTTGATCGACCAGAAGCGCGGATCACGATCGGACGGCGCTGCTACATCGGCAAGAGCCACCTAGTCGCTGCAGAACACATCACTATTGGCGATGATGTCGTTATCTCATGGGGTACGACGATCGTTGACCATAACTCGCACTCGCTGGATTGGAAGCAGCGAACAAGCGATGTCGCCGAGTGGCATCAAGGCAAAAAGAACTGGTCGGGTGTCAGCATCGCGCCGGTCACAATCGATGAGAATGTCTGGATCGGCTTTGGCGTGACAATCTTGAAAGGCGTCACGATCGGCAAGGGCGCGGTCGTCGGCGCAGCGTCTGTCGTCACGAAGGACGTAGAGCCCTTCACGGTCGTTGCCGGAGTTCCGGCTAAAAAGGTCCGCAACCTGTCAGAATCAAGTACTTAGTGCTGCAGAGCGCTCCGGCCATGTACGCCATGTTCCGCACCGCAATCTTGGGCGCGACCTTGAGAAATTCGGTCCGCAACTTGTATTTCACCCATCCTTTGGACCGCCCGGCCAGGTGCTGTTCATAAGCGAGATCGTGAGCAAACGTCATCAGCCTATCGACCTTGAGCCCGGAAGTTTTGAGCAGATTTTCGAACGTCAGCGGCGTGTAGAAATTGATATGCCCATACGGCCCGGACATCCGAATGGCGACTGAGGTTTCTCGTATGCTCCAGCGGCACTTCGATGTAGAGCTTCTTGCACACCCTCGCCGCCTCCATCAAAAACATCCGTTCGTGCTCGACGATGGCCAACCCCAGATCGAACGACTTGTCGGAGTGCGGAATGTGGGAGCCATCAAAAACATCGAGTCTCTTCAGACCAGGGATTTTCCGTGCCTTGATGGCCTCAATACCCGAGGTCGAAATCTCGACGGCTCCGAGTGTCTTTGCCAGGTTTCGCTTGTTGAGCTTGTCCAGCACAGCCCCTTCACCGGCCCCATATCAAGGACCTTTTCGAAGGTCTCCCCCGGGAGGATCGCTTCTATGTGACCAACTGATTGCTGCGAAGCAATTTCGCGTTTCGCGGCTACTTTGCCATCTGCGTAGTAGTCATCATAGATCGCTATAATGCTGTCGGCGAAGGATCGCCCCCGCCAAGCCAACCGTGCCACAGCGCGCGAACCGCGTCCAGTGCGGACTAGACGCCTCCCAGCCACACTTCGAAGAGTCCTTCGGCATCGTCCTTAGGCATCGTCCTTAGGCACTGTGATTTTTCGACTATAAGTCGGGTCATTGGCTTCGTGATCAGGATCTCCTTGCTGACGATCACCCGTTCCTCCCCTTTTCGAGCGTCGCGATCACTTTACCCTTGCACTGAATTGCGGATGGCGTGGCCTTATCCCCTTTCCGCGACATATTCGATGAAGCGCAACGCATTGCCGTCGTGGCCGGCGTCGTTGAAGTGCAGGCCCTCTTGATAGGCCCCCGAGTTGATGTAATCGAACCCGTCGATCGGGATCGTCAGCACATTGCGCGACCGGTAGGTTTGGCGGATCGCGCCAAGCGCTGCGTCGTATGTTCGGCCGCCCGTATAGCTGCCATCCCAAGACGAGGACGGGCGCGTTGGCGGCATCACAATGATGCGGGGCGCCAGGGCCGCTTCCAGCGTGTTGATGATCGACGTGATGTTCGTTGAAATCGTCCCCGGCGGCGTGCCAAAGCTGTCGTTGATGCCCAGGGCGAGGACCGGCACGATCTTGCCACCAGCATAGCCGCATTGTGCGACCGCAGAAGCAAGGCGCGGCGCATTGAAGGACGCGAACGTATAGCTTCCGTGCGCGGCGCGCAGCGTCCGCAGGCGCGGGCGCGAGCCGGCCGCCTTTATGCCGAGACGGATAAGCCCAGTGATCTCCACAGGTCCGCCTGCCACCGTGAGGGTATAGTTTCCGCTCGCCGCCTGCCCTGTCAGGGACGGGCCGGAATATTGATCGAGTGCCAGAGCACCGGCAGCGTTCACAGTCTTGTACGCCGCACCGCCGTTGAAGGCGAAGGCGAGCGAGCCTTGACCGGCGTCCTGGGTGTAGTGAACGTCGACCTGTTCATAGGCGCCCGTGAACGCCAGGGACGCGCCATCCGCAAGGATGATGCTTTCGCCGAGCGGCCCGCGCGTTCCCGTTGACACGATTCCGCTGGTCGTGACGCCATAGAAGGCGGGCGTGTAGGTAGAGCTTGGCCGCAGCGCCGTCATGCCCGGTTCATCGTCAGCAATACCGACATTTGCGAACTGCGTGACGCGATTGAACCAGTGTGCGGGGCCGTTGCTGGCCAGCGCCCAATGACCGATGCTGTCGGCGATCAGGCAGAGCACGTCGTTGTTGGCGATATGCTCTGCCATCTTGGCCCGGAAGCCATCATAAAGATTGAACAGCGACGGGCGAGCCGGAACGAAAAACCTCCGGCCGCCGACGAACGGCTTTCCAGGCCCCCAAAAGCCGTCGCCTGACTTGGGCATGGCCGTCAGCGCGAAGCTGCCGGGCGGCACATAGGGATTTGGATGAGCGGCCCCGGCCGAAGTAAAGATTGCGGTCGCGTCAACGACCCCATTCGGGTCGGCGTCCGCCAGCAGGTTCATGCCGGTGTTTTGCGCACCGCCGGTCAAAGCCCGCGAAGCATCGGCGATGAGGCCAGTTTTGATCGTGAACGCGACCTCATAGCGGTGCTGGGTCGATGATGCCACAGTGGTGCCGTTCGACAGCACGCCGGCCTTGATCCATGCGGGAATGCCCTGCGGATTGAGGCTGTTCTGAAATTTGTAGCCGCCGCCGCTGATCGCAGGATATTGCCCCGCTGCAATCCGGATGCTTAGGGGAATTTCGGTCACACCATTGGCCAGCGTGATCTGATGTGTGCTGATCACGTTGACGGTCAGGTCGCCGTTGTACTGGATAACGTGAATGTTGGCCGCGCCGGAACCGCTTGCCCCGGCATCAACTTCGGTAATGTAACCATCGGACGGCGCTGGCGTTTGCATGACAACGCTGTAGTTCGACGGGGTATTCGTGCCTGTGTTGACCAGTGACGGCCAGCCAACCACCTGCTCTGATCCGACAATATCGGCCAGTTCGTTTGCGGTAGCATAGGCAGCACGCGCCTTGACGCCGATTTCGCCCGTGAAAGTTGCCTTCCATTGCGGGCCATTGGTAAAGCCGATGGTCTTGGCGGTGTTCAACGTAGGAACCGCGGCCGTGAACCACTCGGCTTCGCTGTTCGGAATGGCCCCCGCCGTGTAGTACCAGGTGCCGGAGCCGGTGCGCTGGAGGCCCATGACACTGCCGGCCGGTTTCAGGATCGAGAGCCCCGAGTTGACGGAGGACGGGCCGGCAACGACAAGGATGGTTTGTTCAGAGACGAGACTCAGCGTGCCATCGTCCTCGACGTGGGCAAAGACGACATGAATGGTCCCGCCTGTCACACCGAAGCCGAGCTCTACGCTCGACAGATATTCATCTATCGCGGACAGAGACCCCGGCCAGTAGTAGACAGAAGTGTTAGTAATAGCCGTGCCGCCGACCGAGCCGGTAATGGCAACCGGACCCACTGTCCGCGATCCGATCAAGGCGATGACTTCCGCCGCTGACGCGCGAACGCCCGTGTCGATGGCAACCGGCCCGGCCACCACGTTGTACATTCCGAGGATACCGGCGCCGATTTCGGTCCAAAAGTATTCACCAACCTCAACATTCCGGGCAAGAACCGGTGGGGCGCTGGCACCAGCGAGGCCGGCTGACGCGCCAAAGCTAAAAGCAGGCGCGGTAGTAAAAGAACCCGGCGCTGTGATGAGGATCATAGTGACTACGCCGCCAGCGACGATGAACCGACCGGCAGCGCCAGAGCCAACACCGCCGGTAATGGCGAGATCGAACGTCCCATCAGTCCCGCCAGCACCGCCCACAAGCGCGCCGTAGCCAACGATACCAAAGCCGATCGCCGCCGCGATCGTCGGGAAGATGCCCTTGCCATACAGGGACGCGTCGCGTGCCGCCTGCGCGCTGGCCAGATTGGCCGCGGTGGTGACGACATCGGCGGCGGTTTGTCCGGCATTGGCGGCGGAGGTGGAGGCGCTGGCAACTGCCTGGCCGGCACTGGCCTCAGTGGCATCCTTCAGCACCTGCGTTTCATCGCGCAGCGCTTCCACCTCATCGACAACACCTGAAACGTCGGGCGGCACAAACGGGATAATGGCGATGGCGTCGGTGCCCACGACCGGCTCTTCGGCCGTAAACTGAAACACCCGGTCGGCATTGACTGTCCCTACCTGGGTGTGGACCGTCGTTCCCTTCTGCAAGGTGCGGGCGGTACGGGCATCGGCGGCGCGAAACCATTCGCCTTCGCTCACCGTGTAGATCCCGTTCTGCGTCGGGTCGGACTGGTCCTTGACCAGCACGCGGTCGCCAACCTCGCATGGCACGCCGTCGATGGTTTTCAGGCCATGAAGGAGGATGTTGGCCGTGGTCGCCAGACGCACGGGTTCGCGTTCGCCGGTCAGAAGTCGAACGGCGGCAGTTGCAGGTCGGGCCATCAGGCTTGCTCCATGAAAAAAGCCCCGCGAAGCGAGGCTTGAAAGTGCTCTATGATTTCAGCGTGCGCTTACGGGACACGCGGCCCATGGCGCACATAGGGTGGCGGCGCGGCTGGGCTATTCGGTCCCGAAAGAAAAAGGGAGCCCAAAAACGCTGCGACCTATGGCAATCCGCCAACGCGCCTCCCAACGCGCCTCTTTGTCCAGCCGGCGACTGTCAGCCCGAACGCCATGCCGGCGCAGTCGGCAACCCAGTCGAACCCATCCAGATCGCGCCCGATCAGTTGCGCGCCCTGAAGAACCTCGATCGCCGCGCCGGTAAAGGCGAGGAGAACAACCAGCCTTGCCGTGTGTTCCGGCCAGCCGAGGCTTCCCAGGGCCGCCAGCACCGCGAAGGCGATAGCGTGTTGGAGCTTGTCATCGTGAAGCGTGACGGCCATGCCGAGATCCGGCAAGAACCGCACCGGCAGAAGAGTAAGCAGGAGAACCCCGGCCAACGTCACCAGGAAGGCGAATCTTGCCAGCATCGGATAAGACTCTAAGCGCAACAAGATAGGGGCAGTCCTTCATCTGAAAAGCCTGGATGGGCCAGGTGGATTTCCGTTCCAATGATCGCATCAGTTTGGGAATTTCAAAGCCAGAACCACAAGCCTGTGTTGTAAGAAAGGCGGCCGTCGCTCTCATCGCCCTTGAAACGACTACAGACTTGGGTCCATTCCCAGCGACGATTTCAGGAGCAAGGGACACGCGGCCGCAGTCGCCGCGGCGGCGCTTGCCGCGCCCATCGCGTCGCCCAACGTGTCGTCGGAAAGGTAGAACGCGAGTGTAATGGCATCGGCGCCGATGACTGGATCAGCCGTTTCGAAGGCATAGACGCAATGCGCCGAGACCCTGCCCCGCTGCACGCGCACTGTGGTGCCCTTCTGCAAGGCGTGCGCGCTGCGGGCGTCGGCGGCCCGATACCAGTGGCCTTCGCTCGCCGTATAGATGCCGTTCTGCGCGGCATTCGGCTGGTCCTTAACCAGCACCCGATCGCCCACTTGCGCCAATACGCTGTCGATGGTCTGCAGCCCATAGAGGGCGATCTTAGCCGTTGTCGCCAAGCGCACGGGTTCTCGTTCGCCGGTCAACAGGCGAACGGCGGCGGTTGGTGCTGCCTTCGACGATCTGGAAGCCGCGCTGGTAGGCGAGGCGCACCTTGAGGCGCTCGCTCATCCCCGAAACCGCTCCGTGGTCCAATGGATCTTGCCGCCGATCTTCATCGGCTTATGGATCATCAGGCGCTTTGGCAGGTGCTCGGGATGAACCTCAAGCAATGTGATCTTCACCGTTGGCTTGCAACGGCTGCAGTCGAAGTTCAGCTTCAGCGGATCGGCACCGCCGCCGTAGACCATCATCAGGTCCGCCGAACGGCAGTAGCGCACGTTGCCGCAGCTGCACTCGGCCTTGACGAGCATGTTGTGCCGGGTCGCCTTGCCCAGCGTGTCGATCGGATCGTGCGCCATGAGAACGAATAAGGAACATTTTCCTTGATCGTCAAGACGGGCTGTGGAATCTTTCCACAAATTCGACCAGGTGGAGGCGCCCATTTTGAGCGATGAAATTCGGCTTCCCAGACCAGAGCAGGCCACCGCGCCAGGCGTCCAGCATCATTCCTGTGAGCATCCCGACTGCGGCAAGAATGCCGGATGGGGTTTCGCCAAGCCGCGGCAGCCATCGCACTGGTTCTGTTTCGAGCACCGCGAAGACGGCGAGCGCTACCTATAAGCACCCCGACCGGAAGACCTAGATAAGATCGAGGG